>NZ_NEUE01000244.1:0-103577 GCF_002910905.1 Streptomyces sp. SM11
GCCCGTCCACCGGTTCGCGCAGCCAGCCGTCGACGGTGCAGGTGAGACCGGCGACCAGCCGGCGGCCGGGCCCGGTGAGCCGGGCACGGGTCGCCAGGGTCCGCAGGACCGTACGGGTCTGGATGCGGCGGAGCGCGAACCGGAAGGGTGCCAGGTCCAGTGGATCGGCCGCCCGGTCACCGATCCGGGCCCGCCAGAATCCGGCGACACCGACGAAGGCGTACGCACCGTGGAGGAACCCCGGCAGATGGCGCGGGTCCGGGCACCACGGGGCGTAGTGCTCCTCCTCGCGGTCGTCGTCGAGCATCGCGAAGAGGTGGAGCAGCGCGCCGAGCTTGCTGTGCTGGAACTCGTGGACCATCGTTTCGGCCAGCGATGCGCCGTCCGGGGGCCCGGCCACCACCATCGAGCCGAACGCGTCCGCGGTGGAGCCACTGAGCCCCTCGACGGGGCCGTTCGGCAACTTCCCCGGCCAGGGCACGATGCGTCTGATCGCCTCGGGGCAGGGTCCCGGGGCCGGTGCCGCCGGAGACGGGGGTGGAACCGGCGCCGGAGCCGGAGTCGAGCAGGGTGACCGCTTCGGCGAAGAGCCGTCGCCAGGTGTCGAGCTCGCCGGGCGTCAGCCAGCGGGGCGGGACCGGCCGGTCGAGGTCGCGGTAGGGGTCGGTGTCGTCGAGGACGACCTCGGGCCCCCCGGGCCGGACCACGAGCCGGTGCGCCGACCACCACAGGGCGCTCTGCGGTGCGGTGAGCGGGCACACCGTCAGCGCGGTCGCCCCGGTGCCCCGCACGGTCGGCGTGAGGACCAGCTCCCGCTCCCGTACGCACGCGCGGACCGACTGGAAGCCCGGCAGCGGGATGCCCGGCAGCCGGGCGAGACCGAGCGTCGGCAGGGCCACCGCGCCCTCCCTGGCGGGCACGACGAGCTCGGCGGCCGTCCCGGCCCGCAGGGCGGCCACCAGGGCGACGGCGGCCAGATGCCCGGTCTCCACCCACAGCGGAGGGCCGGCGGAGGTGCCGTGCAGCCGGCGCAGCGTGCAGCTCGCTGGATCGCGAGGTGCTCTCGGGCCTGCGGTCCCAGGCGGCGAGACCGACGCCCTCGACGACGGCGGTCTGCAGCGCCTCCAGGCCGTGCCCCTGGACCGCGGGGGCGTCGAGAATGACCGCGGTCAGCGACTCGTCGCCGGCGCCGCGGGGCTCCCCGTGGCCCAGCGGTCCGACCACCGGCGCAGCGGTGCGCCCCGCTCGGCCGACAGGGCGGCGGCGGCCTCGACCAGGACGACGGCGGCCGGCAGACCGTCGGCGCGTGCGGTCATGTCCTGGGCGTGGTCGAAGAGTTCGGCCGGTTTCCGCTGTCCGGCAGCTCGCCGGGCAGCTCCTCGGCGAGGAGGGCGCGCAGCCGGTCGCCGTCGATGTCCGTGGCCTCGCCGAGCAGTCGGCGCGCCTACTGGGCGACGCCCTCGGCGAAGACGGGCGCGGGCCAGGGCCCCGGCCGCTCGCCGTCGGTCCGGATGCCCGCCTCGGCGGCGATCCGCTCGGCGTCGTCCTTGCCGGAGACGGCGCGGACCGCGTAGATCAGTGCCTCGGGGCCGCCGGGCCGGTGGATCACCTTGCGGACCAGATGCATCATGTCGATGCGGGGCGTGCTGTCCGGGTAGGTCAGTTCGACGTCGAGTCCGAACGCCACCGCGTTCACGAACTCGAAGCGCTGGCCCCGGTCCTTGACGCAGTCGAGCAGGGTCAGCTCATCGACCAGAGTCTGCACCAGGTCTGGTCCCGGGCGCCCGTGCGGGACAGCGTTGATCACCGACCATCCCCCGCCGAGTCGGTCCACCTCACATGGCTGACGGCGAAGTTACCACGATGAATCTTCGGCAACCAGGATCTTGTCCGGCCCCTTCGCCTCCTCCCGGACACCCCCTACGGCGCGGCCTCGGTGGGGCGGGCCCGCCGGAACGCCAGGTCCCGTTCACGGACCAGGCCGCGGGGGCCCGCCGAGCGGAGCACCACGTCCAGGGCACGGCCGGGGTCGGCGGCGTACAGGGTGCTGAACCAGGCCATGTTGGCCTCGACGACGGCCCAGTCGGCGGCACGGCCGGGCCGGCTCATGTACCCGACGTCCACGACGACGGCTCCGGGCAGGGTGTCGCCGCACTCGCCGGCGAGCCGGTGGGCGAAGGCGCGCACGGCGGCCTCCCGGGGGTGGCCCGCCAGCGGGGCCGCGTCGAGTCGCCCGTACCGGGCGTACTGGGATCCGGTGCGGATCTCGCCGTCGAGCAGGAAAAGCCTGAACTCATCTTCCCAGAGGACGACTTCGCTGATCTGGACGAGCGGGTCACCGGAGTCCGGCGGGAGTGGCGACAGGGAGGCGCCGTCCGGGTGGACGGCGGCGGGGAAGCTCTTGTCGGTGGGCGGTTTGACGAAGAGCGGGCCGGTGCGGCGGCGGGCCTCGGAGAGGGGCACCCGGCAAACGCTCCGGCGGGTGAAGGCGACCGGAAGGTCGTCCAGCCACCCGTCGTGCGGCTCCAGGAGCGCCGCCCCGAGGGGAGCGGCGACGCGGGCGGCGAAGCGCGGGCCTCCGTAGTAGTGCCCGTCCTCCCTCCCCCGGTACCGCTCGGGGACTCCGTCGGCGGGCAGCACGGCCACCTCCATGCCGCGTCGGACAGGAGGGAGGCCGTGCCGGAGCGGTGCGGCGCGAGCACCAGGAACCCCGGTTCCGATGACATACGACCTCTCCCCCGCCCGCCGGCACTGCCGTCAGCCCAGGAGGACGGGGAAGGCGGCCATGTCGTTCTGCGTCATCACCGGAAGCTTGGTGATCTCCTCGTCCGGGACGGCGAGGCGAAGTCCGGGGAAGCGCCCGAACAGGGCAGGCAGCGCGATGGCCGCCTCGACGCGCGACAGGGCCGCGCCGGGGCAGATGTGCGGGCCGTGGCCGAAGGTCATGTGGCGGCCCCGGGTGGGCCGGGTGATGTCGAAGGCGTCGGCGTCGGGGCCGTGCTGATCGGTGTCGCGGCCGATGGCCCGGTAGGAGATGACGACTCCTTCGCCCTTCCGGATCACCTCGTCGCCGACGGCTATGTCCTCGGTGGCGAACCGCATCAGCAGATGGGTGGTGGGGGTGTCCCAGCGCAGCGTCTCCTCGATCACCGCGTCCCAGCCGGCCTCTTGGGCGAGCACCATGCGGAGCTGGTCGGGGTGGGAGAGCAGGGCCCGCACCGCGTTGAGGACGAGGCCGATGGTGGTCTCGTGCCCGGCGGCGACCATGGCCTTGAGGTTGCCCACCACCTCCTCCTCGGTGAGTGGCTCGCCGCCCTCCTCGGCCAGGATCAGCGCGCTGGTGAGATCGTCCGTCGGCCGGGCGGTCCTCTCCCGGACGAGGCCGGTGTAGAAGACGTCCAACTCGGCCAGCAGCGCCAGGCGTTCGTCCTGCGGGGTGAGCATGGAGAAGAACGCCTTGTACTGCCTGGTCAGCATGGCGTGCTGGGACTCGTCGACGCCCATGAGCATGCCGACGACCCGCATCGGCAGCGGCTGGGCGAAGACCGCCTTCAGGTCGACGACCCCGTCCTCGCCCCGCGCGGCGTCGAGGTCGTCCAGCAGCTCCTCGGTGAACTTCTCGATGTCCGGGCGGATCGCTTCGAGCCGGCGCGGGGTGAGCGCCTGCGAGGTCTTGGTGCGCAGCCGCCGGTGCTCGGGCCCGTCGACCGTGAACATGGAACGCCCGGCGTCGATCATGCCGATCAGCGGCCACGCGTGCGTCACCACCCCGCTCTGCCAGAGTTCCCAGGCGTTGATGTCCTTCACCAGTCTCGGGTCGACCAGGAGTTGACGCGCCTCGGCGTGCCGGGTGACCGTCCGGGCCGGAACGCCGAGCAGGTCGATCCGGGCGAGGACCCCGGCGTCGCGCAGCCGTGCGGTCTCGCCGTCCAGGTCCTGGACCATGGGGTCGATGGTGATGGTCCCGGCGTTCCGGTCCGCTGGTGCGGCGTCGGCGTGCGGGCAGTTCACAACGCGTCTCCTGTCGTGCGTACGGGGGTGAAGCGGACGGGCAGCGCGGTCATGCCGCGCAGGAAGGCGGACGGCCGGCGAACCAGTTCGGCTGCGGGGACTGCCAGTTCGAGGTCGGGCAGCCGGTCCAGCAGCACCTCGATGCCGGTACGGGCGATGATCTCGGCGATCTCCTGGGCGGGGAAGGGGCAGCGGTACTCGCCGTGGCTGAACGCCAGGTGCGCGCTGTTGCCGCCCTGCCCGGAGCGGACGGCGGAGGCGGTGACCTGCTGCCGGATGTGGGGGTCCGCGTTGGCCGCGCCGAGGCCGAGGAGCAGCATGTCGCCGCGGGCGATGTTCCGTCCGCCGAGCCGGGCGTCGCGCGCGGCCCAGCGGCCGGCCAGGATCTGGGTGGGGCCGTCCTCCCAGAGCACTTCGTTCATGGCCTCGGCGACACTGTGCCGGCCGCCGGACAGGGCGTCGGCGAACTGGTCCTCGGTGAGCATCAACCGGGTGGAGTTGCTGATCCAGTCGGCGGTGGTCAGGTGCCCGGCCGCCGTGATGGCCATCAGGTCGAGCGCGTACTCCTCGTCGGTGAACGGCCCGGGGTGGGCGAGCATCCGGGAGGTCACGTCGTCCCCGGGCCGCGCCCGCTTGGCCGCGACGAGCCGGTGCATGTGCTCGCCGAAGCGCAGGTGTGCCTTCTGGGCCCCGGGCCCGCCGTCGGCGAGGTCCTTGAGCACCCGCGCGATGTCGGCGCCCTCGTCGTCGGGGAAGCCGACGAGCCGGGCGAGCACGAGGACGGGCAGCGGCTCGGCGAACTCGGCGACGAGATCGGCGGTGCCCCGGCTGCACACGGCGTCGATGAGCCGGTCGGCCAACTGCTCGCAGTGCTGCCGGATCTCGAAGGGGTCCGCCCCTTCGAGAGCCGGTACGACCATGTCGACGTGCCGGCGGTGCTCGGCCCCCGCGGTGAAGTAGATGGACGGCATGGGCGTCCCCACCATGGGCAGCAGCGGCCAGTCGGCGGGGATGTTCTCCCACTGGTTCCACAGCGAGACGTCCCGGGGGTACAGCTCCCCGTCGCTGGTGACCTGGTGGAGTTCCCGGTAGCCGATCACCAGCCAGGCGGGAAAGCCGCCGGGCAGTTCGACCGGGACGACGGGCCCGTGTTCGCGCCGCATGGACCGGTAGAGCACCTGCGGTTCGGTGTGGAAGCCGGGCCCGCCGAGGGCTACGGCACCCTTGCCGGCGCCCACGGGACAGCCTCCGCCGGCACCGGCCGTGGACGCGGGCGTGGCGGACGAGGGGTTCGGCATCGTACGGACTCCCGTGGCGGCGGCTTCGCGCGTTGTGACCATACGATCAACGCGGCACCACTATAAGGAGGTTGCATGAACCCTCGGAGCCCTTCGCAAGCATTCTTGCCCGAACTCCAAACGATTCGGCCTCGCTTTCCGCTCATTTCCCTATGACATCTGCACACCTTTGATCACAAGGTCGGCATCGGCGTGGATCATCGCCGGCCACCGCAGGGCATCGGCCCCGGCCGGAATCACGTCCGGGACGCGGACGGCGGGGTGAAGGCCACCTGGACACTCCACTGTCCGGTGCGGAGCGTCAGGCCGTCCGTCAGGTCCTTCGACCGCTCCGGGTCGGTCAGCCACAGATTGACGGCCGAGCCCAGGAGCACCGGATCGAGCGCGGGCCGCCGGGCGCCCCAGGCGCGTTCGGTGCGCGCCTCCAGCTGCCGCCCGCCACGCAGCCGGACCAGACAGCGGGTCTCGTCCAGCCGGGCGACCAGGACGTTGAGGTTCTCGTGGCGCAGGGCCGCGTCCGCGATCCAGTCGAGCGCGGCCACCTCCGCGTCCGTGACCGTGCGGGCCAGCACCTCCGCGGCGTCCGGCCAGTGGGGGTGGGTCTCCTCGGTGGTGACGGCGTAGAAGCCGAGAGCCCGCGTGTGGTGCCCCGCGACAAGGGGCCGCCGCTGGACCTCGACCGTGCCCCACGCATCGTGGGCGCCCGTCACGTCGTACGCCGTGACCGACGCCCGGCGCACCGGTTCGGGTGCCGGTACGGGGACGGGCCGCGGCGCCTCCCGGGGCACCCGGACCCCGCGCCCGGCGAGGAACTCGTACATCCGGGCCCGCGTCACCTCACCGGAGGTGTCGACCGACGCGAGCTGCCCGTCGACCACGGTCCTCAGCGCCGCCGGGTCGTGCCGGCGCGCCGCGTCCAGCAGTTGCGCGTGCACGTCCCCGTCGGGGTCCAGCCGCGGCGCGCCCCGTCCGAACGCGGCGGCGGGGGAGAGCGGGTCCAGCTCGTCGAGGCCGGTGGCCGCGAGCATCGTGACGCGGTCCGCGGCGGCCGAGTAGAACGACGTACTGCCGTGATCGCCGACCACCCAGTCGCCGGCCACCACCGCGGCCCGCCAGCCCTCCTGAGGCGGAATGATCATGAGTCCGGCGTCCATCGCGGCTCCGAGCCGTTCCAGCACACCGGCGGGACTGTGCCGGGCCCACACGTTGGGGTGGAAGACGGCCGCGACGGCGAACTCGTCGGCGGGGAGAGCGGTGACCAGCCGCAGCGGCAGTTCCGGATGCCGCCCGAGCAGCGAGTGCTCGCTCCAGGTGGAGTGGATGACGACCAGCCGCCGCCCGTCGACCGCGCCGAGCCGCTGGCGGTACCGGTCCCGGTGGGGCATGCTCGCGATGATGCGCTGGAAGCACCAGTCACCGACGGTCAGGGCGTACGGCGCCGCCTCGGGGCAGACCTCGGCGAGCCGGTCGATCTGCGCCTGGTGGGAGACGCCGATCGCAGCCGGGACCACCTTGCCCCGCCACATCAGCTCCCGCCGCGACAGCCCGGCGGGGGCGAGGGCGTCGCCCGTCGACTCGGTGACGAGGCGGTTGTACCCGGCGCCGTGCGGCAGCACCATCAGCGGGGCGTCGAGCCGCCGCATCGTCGGATGCACCGAACAGCTCACGGCCAGGTCGAAGGAGCGCCGGGTCGCCTCCTGCCAGCTCAGCACGTGGATCCCGAGGCCGGACAGATAGGAGTCGAGTCCGTCCGCGAACGCCGATCCCGGATTGACCGTGTAGTACTTCTCGATGCCGTCCTCGCTGCGCAGCAGATGCATCACGTCCGCCACCCGGGTGGCGGACGTGAGCGTCCGGGCCACTCCGAGCACCTCGGCCTTCGGCGGGTCCCAGGTGTTCCAGCGGGACGGGGCCGACCTGCCGGAACGACGGAACCAGCTGGACGGACGGCTCAGCAGCGATGACACCGAGGACAACGTGGCTCCGGGAAGAGGAAAGGAACAAGGACGGGAGGGAACAAGCGAGTGGAATGCGGGATGGACGGGATGCCGGGACGGCGGCCGACCCGCCGGGACAGGCCCGGCGCGGGCCCGGTGTCAGCCCGTGCCGGCCGGGGGGCTTCAGCCCCATCGCCTGCCGCAACGCCCGCAGTTTCTCTTCGCACGCGGCCCGCAGGGGCTCGTCCTCGGTCCGTTCGGCCAGCGAGACCAGCAGGGCGAGGGCCTGGTCGAGCTTGGCCAGCTGCTTGAGTTCCGCGGAGCCGTCGGCCGCGGAGCCCGCCGCGGTCACCGCCCGGCCCAGCTCCCCGAGTCCGGCGAAGGCACGGGCCCGGACCAGGTCGATCCTCGGCAGCATGGGGTCGTCGCCGGTGACCCGGGCGACGCCGGCCGCTTCGTCCAGTACGCCGAGAGCGGCGGCCCACCGCGCACCGGCCACCAGCGCCTGCCCGACGTTGTAGCTCTGCACGACGACGCCGTGCGGGTCCGGCACCGCGCGGTTGGCCTCCAGCGCTCGCTCGAACAGCTCCCGGGCCTCCCCGGCCGGTCGCGAGCCAGCGCGATCAGACCGCGGGTCTCCCACACGACACCGCTCAGCCGCGGGTCGGCGGCCAGGCCGAGCAGCTCCGTGGCGGCGGCCAGTTCGACGTCCGCGTGGTCGAGGTCGCCCTGTTCGTACGCGGCACGGGCGACCTGGTTCCGCATCCGGATCTCGGCGTCGGGACGGGCCTCGTGCTGGGCCGCCTCAATGCCCAGCCGGCCGGTCGCGACGCAGTCGGCGAGGTGTTTACGGCTGTGGTAGAGCGCCCACAGCGATTCGCACAGCCGCCACACGTCCTCGTACCACTCGTGCTCCGCGGCGGTCCGGACGATGTTCTCCAGATTGACGCGCTCGGCGTCCAGCCAGTCCAGTGCGTCGGGCCGCCCCACGAACAGCGGTTCCTTCGCAGAGAGTTCGGCCAGGGTGCGGACCGGCGGCGGCTGGATCCTGAACCGGTCACCGAGCACCAGCGCGTCCGCGTGCGCCGCCGCGTCCCGGTAGAAGTCCACGGCGAGCCGCAGGGCGGATCGCCGCCCGTCCTCGGGAAGCGCCCGCGCACACAGCCTGGCGTGGGCCCGCACCACATCGTGCAGCCGACAGCGCCGGGGCCGGTCCGGCGACTCCACCAGGACCGCGAGCCGGGACGAGACGAGCTCGCCGAGCGCCTCGTCGACCCGGACGGCACCCGTGGCCCGCAGCAGATCCGTCGTCACCGTCGTGCCGGGCAGGATCCCGAGGAGGTCGTAGAGATGCCGGGTGTGCTCGGACACCTCGGCGACCACCGAGTCCAGTACCGTGTCGACCGCCTCGCCCACGCCGCCCTCCCGAGGTCCCTCGCTCCCGCCCATGGCCGCTCCCTCCGCCTCATGTACGCCGTCGTCCCCCGTGCCGTACCGCCCGGCCGCCGTCAGATCACGCACCACGTCGTCGAGGGTCAGATGCGGCCGCGCCGCCAGCCACTCCACCGCGGCCCGCAGCGCCAGGGGGTGCCCCGCGCACAGCCGTACGACCTCCGCGGCGGTCCCCTCGTCGGCGTCCGTGTGCCAGCGGCGTACGAGCTCCGTCCCCGCCGCCTCGTCGAGCGGGTCGACACCGATCAGCACGGCCCCGTCCATCAGCAGCGACGGCAGGACCCGGCGGCCGGTCACCACGAGCAGCCCATCCGGCGGCACGAGCGCCCGGGCCTCCGGGGCGTGCTGGGCGTTGTCCACCATCACGAGCAGACGCTTCCCGGCGGCGACACTGCGGAAGAGAGCCGTGCACTCGGCGAGTCCGCCGGGCACATAGTCCTTGCTCACTCCGAGGGCGCGCAGGAACCGGCCGAGGACGGCGGCGAGATCGACCGCTCCGTCGCGGCGGAGGTCCTCCAGGTCGACGTAGAGCTGCCCCTCCGGGAAGAGCTCCTTCAGCTCCCGTCCCACGCTCTGGGCGACGAGCTGTGTCTTGCCGACCCCGCCGACGCCGACCACCAGCAGCATCCCCGGCCCCGGTTCGGCGGCGAGGGCCACGGCGGCGTCCCGCAGACCGGCGAGCTCCTTCGTCCGGTTGACGAACACCCCGCTGGGCGGGGGCCCCTGGCTCGGCGGGGCGTCGGGCGCCCTGTCCGGCATCCGAAGGCCCTCGATGTGCTGTGCCATCAGGACGGGCCCGACGATGACGGCGTCCCCCGACACCGTGTTGTACGTCGCTCCGCCGCCGTCGGTACCGAGGCTGTTCAACCCGTCTCCTTCCGCCGGTGCGGCCACCTCGCGCGGGTGAACGCGCCGCATCCTTTCCCGGCTCCCGTGATCCGGAACCCGCCCCGGCCCTCGCACTGTAGTCCCGCCGCTCTACGATCGGGGGCGTGTGCGCAGACGTCATGGTTGCCGAGGACGACGAGAAGCAGGCCGAACTCGTACGCCGCTATCTGGAACGGGAAGGACACGTCGTACGGATCGTGGGCGACGGCCTCGCCGCGCTCGACGCCGTCCGGCACCAGGAGCCCGACCTGCTTGTTCTCGATGTGATGATGCCCCGGGCCGACGGCCTGGACGTGGTACGGGTGCTGCGGGCCGAGGACCGCGAACTGCCCCTGCTGATGCTGACCGCCCGCTCGGCGGAGGACGATCTCCTGCTCGGTCTCGACCTCGGCGCCGACGACTACATGACCAAGCCCTACAGTCCGCGCGAGCTGATGGCCCGCGTACGCACCCTGCTGCGGCGGACCCGGCGGCCCGCTTCCCCGGAGCCGGTGGCCGAGGAACCCGTCCTGCGCGTCGGCGCCCTCGTGGTCGACCCGGAACGGCACGAGGTGTCGGTGGGCGGCGGGACGGTGGAGTGCACCCCGGGCGAGTTCCGGATCCTGGCGGCCCTGGCGGCGGGACCGGACCGGGTGTTCAGTCGTCAGCGACTGCTGGAGGAACTCCACGGGTTCGACCGCTACATCAGCGCCCGGACCGTCGACGTGCACGTCATGAACCTGCGCAAGAAGATCGAGCGGGCCCCGCGGCGGCCGGAGCGGCTGCTCACCGTTTTCGGCGTCGGCTACAAACTCACCGACCCGGCGAAGGCGACCCGGCGTGCGTAGGACGCGCGACGAGAACAGGGGAACGGGCCGGGCGCGGCTGCCGCTGCGCCGGAGCCTGCTGGGGCGGCTGCTCGCCGTTTCGGCGCTGGTGGCCGCTTGTTCGGTGGCGGCCACCGCCTGGATCGCCGTGCAGACCACCTCGGGCGCGATCAAGCAGGAACAGGGGCAGAACCTCACCGCGGACGCCCGGATCTACGACACCCTGCTGGACTACGCCGCCCGCAACCCGACCTGGGACGGGGTCGGTGCGACGGTGCGGGAGCTGGCCCGGGAGTCGGGCCGCCGGGTCGCCCTGACCACGCAGAGCCGGCAGCCGCTGGCCGACTCCGCCACCGGGGAGGCCGCCCCGACGTTCCCGCCGCAGGCGTCCGCCGTGGTCGACCCGTTGTCCGTGGACACCGTCCTGGCGGCGCGCGGCGCCGAGGGGCAGGGCACGGCGGCCGACCGGATCGATCCCCGGGCGGTGGGGCCGTTCCGGCTGTCGGCGGCCGACAGCCGGGCGTTGCGGCGGACCGCCGACGACAAGGTCGAGTGCCTGAACCGGGCGGGGATCGCCTCGGACGTGGTGGTCGGCGCGAGCGGCCGGCCCCGGGTGCAGGTCGTGGGCAACGACCCCGAACGTGCGCTGGGCACCCGTTGTGATCTCGCCGCCCTGGACACGCCCACCCGTTCGGAACGGAAGGCGCTCGACGCGCTCACCGAGCTGGCCGACGCCTGTCTGAAGCGCCAGGGCCGCGAGGGCGTACGGCTGAACAGCGACCTGTCCTGGGGCGACCCGGCCGGCGTGTCCCTGGCGCCCGGGTTCGGGCCGCTGCCGAGCGAATCCGAGCCTCGGGTGCCGGCGCCGGGTGACGCCCCCGCGAAGGAGGCCGCGCCGTCCGTCGTGACGCCGGAGCGCACCGGGGAGAACGACCGGGCCATCGCGTCCTGTGTGGGCACGGCCCGGAGCGAACAGCTCAGCTCGTACGTGGCCTCCCCCGCCCTCCTCTTCATCGGCGACGAGGGCGGCGCGACGCTGCCCGGCTTCGACCTCTCCCCCGCCAACACGGCCAGGATCGCCGGCGCGGCGGCGCTCGTGCTGGCCCTCACCGTGGGCGCGTCGGTGTTCGCGGGAGCCCGGCTGGTGCGCCCGTTGCACGCGCTGACGGGCGCCGCACAGCGTATGCGCGAAGGCGAGCAGCCGGAGTCGGTGCCCGTCACGGGGGACGACGAGGTCGGGCGGCTGGCCGCGGCGTTCAACGACATGTCCGCGCACCGGGCGCGGCTGGAGGAGCAGCGCAAGGCCATGGTGAGCGACGTCGCCCATGAGCTGCGGACCCCGCTGAGCAACATCCGGGGCTGGCTGGAGGCCGCCCAGGACGGACTCGCCGACCCCGACCCGGCGTTCGTCTCGTCGCTGCTGGAGGAGGCCGTAATGCTCCAGCACATCATCGACGACCTCCAGGACCTGGCCGCGGCCGACGCCGGGGTGCTGCGGCTGCGTCCCGAATCCGTCGAGGCCCGGGAGCTGCTGAGCCAGGTCGCCGCTGCCCACCAGGCGCGGGCGGAGAACGCGGGCGTCATGCTCGCCGTCGCGGCCACCGCCCCGGGCCTGGCCCTGCGCGCGGACCCGGTCAGACTCCGGCAGGCGGTGGGCAACCTGGTGTCCAACGCCGTGCGGCACACACCGGAGGGCGGGCGGGTGACGCTGCGCGCGTACGCCTCCGAGGTGGGCGAGGGGACGGTGCTGGTCGAGGTGACGGACACCGGATCCGGCATCCCGCCCGAGGACCTTCCCCATGTCTTCGACCGGTTCTGGCGCGCGGAGAAGTCCCGCAGCCGCCGCACGGGCGGCAGCGGCCTGGGCCTCGCCATCGTCCGCAAACTGGTCGAGGCCCACGGCGGCACGGTGGACGCGACGAGCGTCGTGGGCAAGGGTTCGGCCTTCGTCCTGCGGCTGCCCGGAACCACACCGTCCGGCCCCTGATGGGATGACCACGGCGTTCTGACAGCTTCTTCATATCTCCGCGCCAGCCTGGCGGCATGCCCCGTACCCGGCGCGAACCCGCGTCCGGGACCGTCACGGGGCCGAGTATGGAATGGAGCCATCCGTATGACCGCTTTCACCGCACGCTTCACCCTTCGTGCCGCCGTGCTCACCGCTGTCGCGGCCGGCGCGGTGCTGGTCCCGTCCGCCGCCGCCTTCGCGGACTCCTCCCCGAAGCCGTCGGAGCCCGCCGTCGTCGACCTGTCCGAGCGCGAGGCCGCCGATGACGCCTCGAAGGACGCCGACCGGCCGGCGGTGACACCGCGCGGCGGTGTCGCCGCCGGTGAACGTCCCGCCGGCAGCGGCGACAACAGCACCGCGGTGCTGGCCGGTTCGGTGGCCGGGGCCGCGCTACTCGCGGGCGCGGGCACGATCGTGCTGCGCCGCCGCTCGGCGGCCGGCCACAACGGCTAACCCGCACCGCTCACCTGCGCTGACCGTGGCGCCGCCCCGCACCGGGGCGGCGCCACGCCCGCTCGTCCGCCCACAGCACTTCCCCTGCCCGCACCGATTCCGGAGTCTCCTGTGCCGTCCCGTACGCCCCACCGCTTCCGGCGGACCGCAGCCCTGTTGACCGCCGTCGCGGCCTGCGTCGCCCTGGCCGGATGCTCGTCCGACGAGCCCTCCGCGCCCTCCTCCGCCGCCACGTCCGGCGCGCCCTCCGCCTCCGCTCCGGCGCAGGGCGAGGCCGTCTCGGGATCGACCGGGCCGCCCACGGCCGATCAGCCGGACCGGCCGGCCCCCACCCAGGTCTCCATCCCCTCGATCGGTGTGAAGAGCGCCCTCATGGAGCTGGGGCTCAACGCGGACGGCACGGTCGAGGTCCCGCCTTCGGAGAAGGGCATGACGGCGGGCTGGTACAGCGGCGGGTCCGTGCCCGGGGCGCCGGGGCCGGCCGTACTGATCGGTCACAACGACACCCGCTTCGGCCGGGCCGTCTTCCACGACCTCAAGAACATCCGCAAGGGTGCCGAGGTGCTGGTCCGCGACGGGGCGGGGAAGACCCTGCGCTACACGGTCACGGACAAGGAAGCGGTCAGCAAGAAGTCGTTCCCCACCGAGAAGGTCTACGGCCCGACGAAGGACAGCACACTGCGGCTCATCACCTGCGACGGGGAGTTCGACGCGAAAGGCCATACGGTCGACAACCTCATCGTGTACGGCACCCTCGTCTGAGCGGCGGCGCCCCTGAGCGGCGACATGTACGGCCGGGGGGAATCCGGATGGCAGTCGGCCTGACAGACTCGTGACATCCGATGTCTACCCATGGGTAACTACCGCTGCTTTGATGGGGGCACCCGGTAAGCCCCCCCCACTCAACCGCAGGAGACCTCGTGCCGAACACCGCACTGCGCCGTCTGACCGGCGTGGCTCTGTCCGCCACACTCGCCACTGTCACGCTCGCCGTGACCGCACCGCAGGCAGCGGCTGCCGAGACCCCCGCCGAGACCCCCTCGCTGCGCGTGCTCTCGTACAACGCGTTCCTTTTCAGCAAGAGCCTGTACCCCAACTGGGGCCAGGACCACCGAGCGGCCGAGATCCCGAAGACCTCGTTCTTCCAGGGCAATGACGTCGTGGTGATCCAGGAGGCCTTCGACAACGGCGCCTCCGACGCACTGCTGCGGAACGCCGCCGCCCAGTACCCGTACCAGACCCCGGTGGTCGGCCGGAGCAAGAGCGGCTGGGACGCGACGGGCGGTTCGTACGCGGCGGCGACGCCGGAGGACGGTGGCGTCACGATCCTGAGCAAGTGGCCGATCGTGCGCAAGGAGCAGTACGTGTTCAAGGACGCATGCGGCGGCGACTGGTGGTCGAACAAGGGCTTCGCGTACACGGTGCTGAACGTCAACGGCACCCGGGTCCACGTCGTCGGCACCCACGCCCAGTCGACCGACCCCGGCTGCTCGGCGGGCGAGGCGGCGCAGATGCGCAGCCGGCAGTTCAAGGAGATGGACGCCTTCCTCGACGCGAAGAACATACCGGCCGCCGAACAGGTCGTCGTGGCGGGTGACTTCAACGTCGACGGGCACTCGGCGGAGTACGCGTCGTTCCTCTCCGACGCCGGCCTCACCACGCCGGAGACCCGGACGGGCCACCCGTACTCCTTCGACACCCGTGACAACTCCATCGCCTCCGAGCGCTACCCAGACGACCCGCGCGAGGACCTGGACCACGTCCTGCACCGCGCAGGTCACGCCAAGCCGTCGGGCTGGAAGAACGACGTGGTCAAGGAGGAGAGCGCCCCCTGGACTGTGTCCAGCTGGGGCAAGAACTACACCTACACGAACCTCTCCGACCACTACCCGGTGATCGGTTCCGCCAACTGACGCCACGGGTGGGACAATCGAGGGCCTCCCCGCCCCGCCCTCGCCCGCCCCGCCCGTGAAGGACCCGCTCCATGAGCACCGCCCCCCAGCCGTCGTTCCGCCTCCTTCCCGGAAGCCCCGAGTCCCCGGTGCTGCTGCACGTACCGCACGGGTCCCGGACGATTCCCGGGGAGGTACGCGGCGGAATCCTGCTGGACGACGGTGCTCTGGAGCGGGAACTCGACCACATCACCGACTGCCACACAGCCGAACTGGCGGCCCGGGCGGCCGCGGCCTCGCCCGTCCGGCCCTGGTGTCTCGTCAACTCCCTCTCGCGCCTGGTCGTCGACCCCGAGCGCTTCCCGGACGACCGCGAGGAGATGCGCGCCGTGGGCATGGGCGCGGTGTACACGCACACCACCCACCGGGAACGGCTGCGCGCCCCGGACGTCGACGAACACCCTCTGCTGGAGCGGTACTTCCACCCGTACGCGCGGGCGGTCACGGAGGCCGTCGACGCCCGGATCGCCGCCACGGGCCGTGCGGTGATCGTCGACGTCCACTCGTACCCGACGGCTCCGCTCCCGTACGAGCTCCACGGCACCGGCCCCCGGCCGCCCGTCTGCCTGGGCACCGACCCGTTCCACACCCCGCCTCAGCTGCGCTCCCTGGCGGAGACGGCGTTCGCGGGCTTCGGCGGGACGGGCGTCGACAGCCCGTTCGCCGGTACGTACGTCCCGCTGGAGCACTACGGCACGGACCGCCGGGTGGCGGCCCTGATGATCGAGATCCGCCGCGACACGTACATGACCGAGCCGGGCGGGCCCGCGGGGCCGGGGCTCCACGCGCTGGCGGGGGCGCTAGTAGAGCTGGTGGGGGCGCTCAGCCGGCCTTCTTCCAGTCCTGACATCCGGTGGACTTGAAGATCTCCCCCTTGTTGACGGAGACCCGCCCACTGCCTTCCAGGTTTCCGTTGGCGATGATGGCGTCGAACTCCCCGCTGGAGTTCCTCGCCCGCTCCCAGTAGCACCCGAAGGAGTCACCGGGGCCGCCCGTCCTGTACGTACCGGGGCGCATCTCCTCCCCCACCAGGTATTCGCCGTCCCCACCCACGGTGGTGGGCGGCCCCTTGGGCTTCGGCTGCTTCGACGGCTTCGGCGGCTCCGCGGTGACGGTGGCCGTCTTCGTGACGGTGACCTCCGGGCCGGGTACCTTCACCTCCTTGGTCACGGTGATCCTCGGGGTGGGGCCGGCGTCCGAGGCCTCGGCCCGGGCCTCGTCGTCCGAGATACCGATGCCGACGCCGAGGAACAGGGCGACGGCCCCGACGGCTCCATGGGTCACCCACGCCTTGCCCCGCGACGGCTGCCGCGGGGAAGGGGGCACGAGCGGGGCCCCTTGCGGAGGCGCTCCCCACGGCGTGGTGGGCCGGCCGGGCTGATCGGTGTTTCCACCGAGCGGTCCCGGGAACCGGTGCTCGTCGGGCTGTCGCGGGTTCATGTGTGTGCTCCAGGTCCTGGTGATGCGACGACAAGGGGAAGGCAACAGGTGGCGGGCCGCCGGGACGCGTCGACCACCGATCCGTACGGCAGGCGGGGACGGGCGGTCACCGGCCGCGGATGCGGCGCCCCGCCTCCGTGGCCGGGTAGAGGATCGCGTCGGCGACGCGCCCCCCGGAGTCCTTGACGCCACCGCTGAAGTTGAGCCGCCCGGAGGCACCCGCCTTCGCCGCCACACCGTCCCAGTAGCGGGCGTCCCGTTCCCATCGGATGTCGGACAGCAGCCGGCTCAGCTGATCGGCGGCGAGTGCGTTCGACGGCTCGGCCCAGGGCGTGGTGTGGTGCACCGCGATGCCCAGCCCGGCGAGCACGGCCGGCGCGGTGAGGGCGCTCCGCGCGACGAAGTGGGCGCTGTGACCGGAGATCAGGCCCGCGAGCACGGGCACGACGCACCGTTCCACCTGCTGGGCGTCCGTCTCCGCGGGCAGCTCGTCCTCGTGCACGGTCTCCGCCGAGCGGGAGAGACCGCCCCGCCCGTAGACCGTCGTGATCACGAGGGCCCGGAGTGCGGAGAGGGTGATCACCTCGGGATCGGTCTTTCCCACCTGGCGCTTGCTCGCGTTGACCAGCTTGGCGAACGACATGATCCTGTCGTCGATCTCGACCTTGACGGCATCGGCGACACGATGGGCGAGGCGCGTGGCGAAGTCCCGCTGGTCCATCGACATGGCCAGGTTCTTGGCCACCACGACGCCCTGCACGTTCCGGTCGTAGAAGATCTGCCGGGCATCGGCCACGGACAGGTCCACGTACAGCTCGAAGGGGATTCGCACGGCCGCGAGTTCGGCGTACGTGAGGCCGAAGCGCTCCGGGTCGTCGTACAGCTCGTGCCAGGCGGTCGTCTGCGTCTCGCCGTCGATGGCGACGATCGAGGTGCCGGGCGTGATGGTCAGGGTCCGCAGTCCGGTGCCCGTCACCAGTTCGTCGCTGAGGGCGGCGAGCGGTCCCGCGTGCCAGAACGTGATGGGCGGGGTGGACCAGCCGGCGCCCAGCTCCCCCTTGACGCCGTCGGCGATGTACTCGGCGTACGAGCCGACGTTCTTCCCCTTCTGTGTGGACTTCAGCGCCCGCTGGACCAGCGAGCGCAGTTCGGCATGGCGGCGCACGGCCCCGGACGCGGCCTTCAGGGTCTTCACGTCCTCCTCGCGGCGGGGCGACGGAACGAGCTGGACGAGCGTCGGTACGGACATGGTCCCGATCACCGCGTCGGCCCGGAAGGGCATGACGGTGAGCTGGGTCCCCTCGATGACCGCGGTCGGCATGGTGATGCGCATGGCGATTCCCCCCTGGGATGGACGCCTCCACTCGGAAGCGTCCCAACATAAGCATCCCCATGAAAGCACTGTCAAACATCTTGACGTGGTTACTCGCTGGTGTAGGTTGTGAGCTGTTCCGCAGCAAGCGGCCACTGACCGCGTGGAGTCGTCGACCGTGTCTTCGACCGTCGCCAGGAAGCCGTTCACCACCGACAGATCGTTCGCAGCCGTTCGCAGCCCTTCGCAGACGTTCGCAACCGAGAGGCCCAGGACTCCCGCCATGCCCCAGCCATCCGCACAGGTGACGGCGGCAGAGATCTCCCGCATCGCGGGGGTCACGCGCGCCACCGTCAGCAACTGGCGCCGTCGGCACGACGACTTCCCGGCGCCGACGGGAGGCAACGAGAGCAGCCCGCTGTACGACCTGCCGGCAGTGCGGGCCTGGCTGGCCACGCGCGGCCACGCGACGGCCACGAACGCCCTGGAGGAGTTGCGCACCACCCTGCGCCTGCACCCCCGGGCCGGTGTCGCGGTGGCGAAGCTGCTCCCACTCGTACTCGCCGCGGCCCGCCGCGCTCCGGATGAGCTGACCGCCCTGGCCGAGCTGCCGGACGCCGACCTCGTCACCCACGCGGACGGCTCGGCCGCCCGGCTGGCCGACAGCGTTCCCGGCCCGGAAGCGGTGGCCTTCTCGCCGGAGGACACCGCGGTGCTGCGGGCGCTCGCCCTGTGCGTACGGGACGAGGGTGGCGAGGCGGCCCTGGGCGTCCTGGCGGAGCGGGAGCTGGAGGACACGGCCGCCAGTGGCACATACGTGACCCCGATCCAGCTCGCGGATCTCGTGGCCCGGCTGCTTCCCGGCCGGCCCGTCCGCGTGCTCGACCCTGCCTGCGGTAGCGGCTCCCTGCTCGCGGCGGCGTCCCGGCGGGGCGCGAGCGAGCTGTACGGCCAGGACAGCGTCCCCGTGCAGGCCCGGCGCAGCGCGGTCGGCCTGATGCTGGCGGCCCCGGAGGCGACGGTCACCGTAGGCATCGGGGACAGTCTCCGCGCCGACGCCTTCGGGCAGCTCACCGCAGACGCGGTCGTGTGCAACCCGCCTTACGGTGACCGGGACTGGGGTCATGACGAGCTGGCCTACGACCCGCGCTGGGCCTACGGCGTGCCGCCGCGCGCCGAGTCGGAGCTGGCCTGGGTCCAGCACGCGCTCGCGCACCTGGAGCCGGGCGGCCACGCGGTCATGATCCTCCCTCCGGCCACGGCGTCCCGGGCGTCGGGCCGCCGTGTACGGATGGACCTCGTACGCAGCGGAGCCGTACGGGCCGTCGTGGCCCTGCCGCCCGGCGCGGCGGTCCCCTTCCACATCGGTCTCCAGCTCTGGGTGCTGCAACGTCCCGGACCGACGGGCCCCGAACGCAAGTCGGTGCTGTTCGTCGACACGACGGAGGCCCAGACCTCGATGGCGGGCCGCCCCGGCGACGACCGCTCGTCCGGCGCGACGAGTACGGGCAGACGTGGTGGCGGCCCGAACGTGGGCTCCCCCCGAACCGGCCGCACCACGTTGGACTGGGCCGCCCTGTCGGAGATCGCACTGACCCACTGGGAGGCGTTCTCCGGGGCTCCGGACGAGTTCGCCGACGAGCCGGGGACCGCGCGCGCGGTCCCCGTGATCGACCTGCTCGACGATGTCGTCGACCTCTCCCCCGCCCGGCATGTGCGGGTCTCACGGACCGACGTCGAACCGGCGGAGCTGGCCCGGGAGGTGGACGAGGCACGCCGCCGTCTCGTCGTCCGCGCGGATTCCCTGGGCGAGGCGGCGCGCTCGGCCGACTGGTGCGCCGCCCCTGGCCCGGCGCCCCGCGAGTGGCGTACGGCCACGGCGGCGGACCTGGCCCGGGGAGGCGCGCTCACCCTGCTCCGTACCGCGCCGGAGACGCGGGAGCCCGATCCCGCCGGACCGGCCGCCCTCCCCGTGCTCACGGGCATGGACATCGCCCGGGGCACGGGGCCGACCGGCGACCCGACGGGCCTGCGTACGGAATCGGCACCGGTGGTCGCGGTGGGCGACGTGGTCGTACGCGCGGTCGCGGGCGGCGGCGGGGCGATGGCCCGCGTGGCGGACGAAGCGGACGAGGGCGCGCTGCTCGGACCGCAGGTCCATCTGTTCCGGCCCGACCCGTCGCGGCTCGACGCCTGGTTCCTCGCCGGTTTCCTGGGAGCGGAGGAGAACATCGCCGCGGCGTCGACCGGCAGCACGATCGTGCACGTCAGCCCGGGCCGGCTGCGCGTACCGCTCCTGCCGCTGGAGGAACAGCGCCGCTACGGCGAGGCGTTCCGCCGCGTGAACGAGCTACGGGCGGAGGCACGGCACGCCACGGAACTGGCCGAGCGAACGGCGGGGCTGCTGGCGGGCGGGCTGACTGGGGGCGGGCTGGTACCGCCGCCGGGGGCGGACGGCCCGTCGAACGCCGACACACCTGCGCACGCATCCGACGCTTCGGTCTGAATCGGCACCACGAACGTCACGTACCGACACACTTGTACGCACCCGTCCCGGTGGGGGCGGGGTCCGAAAGGAATCCGGGGAACCCCTTGAACAGCAGCAAGCACACGGAACTGGCGAACCACGCCTGGTCCGTCGCCGACCTCCTGCGCGGCGACTACAAGCAGTCCGACTACGGAAAGGTCCTTCTTCCGTTCACCGTGCTGCGCCGCCTGGAGTGCGTACTGGAGCCGACGAGGCAGAAGGTCGCCGAGACGGCGGCCCTGTACGAGAGCCAGGAGATCGACGGGGACTACTTCCTGCGGAAGGCGTCGGGTCACTCGTTCTACAACAAGAGCGCGCTGACGCTCAAGATGATCGCCGCCGACCCGCAGAACGCGGCGAAGAACCTTCAGGTGTACGTCGGTTCGTTCTCGGAGAACGCGGCCGAGGTCCTGGACAGGTACGAGTTCGCGCAGCAGATCAAGAAGCTGGACGGCGCGAACCTGCTCTACCAGGTGATCGGCAAGTTCACGGACCTGGACCTGCGCCCCGAGGTCGTGTCCAACCACAACATGGGCTACATCTTCGAGGAGCTGATCCGCCGCTTCGCGGAGCAGTCCAACGAGACCGCGGGTGAGCACTTCACCCCGCGCGAAGTCATCCGGCTCATGGTCAACCTGCTGATCGCCCCGGACGGCGACGCCCTGAGCCTGCCCGGCGTGGTGCGCACGGTCATGGACCCGGCCTGCGGCACGGGCGGCATGCTGAGCGCGGCCGAGGAGCACATCAAGGCGCTGAACCCGGACGCCACGGTGGAGGTGTACGGGCAGGAACTCAACCCGGAGTCGTGGGCGATCTGCCGGTCCGACCTGATGATCAAAGGGCAGGACCCCGAGAACATCTCGTTCGGCAACTCCTTCTCCGACGACGGCCACGCCCGGGAGAAGTTCGACTACCTGCTGGCGAACCCGCCGTTCGGGGTCGAGTGGAAGAAGGTCAAGGAGGACGTCGAGTACGAGTACAAGAACCTCGGCGACTCCGGCCGCTTCGGCGCGGGCCTCCCCCGTATCAACGACGGATCGCTGCTCTTCCTCCAGCACATGATCTCGAAGATGAAGCCGGTGGACGCGAAGGGCGGTGGCGGCTCGCGCATCGCCGTCGTCTTCAACGGCTCGCCGCTCTTCACGGGCGCGGCCGGCTCGGGTGAGTCGGAGATCCGCCGCTGGATCCTGGAGAACGACTGGCTGGAGGCGATCGTCGCTCTGCCGGACCAGCTCTTCTACAACACCGGCATCTCCACGTACTTCTGGATCCTGACGAACCGGAAGGACGCCCAGCACAAGGGCAAGGTGGTGCTGCTGGACGCGCGCGACCAGTGGGTCAAGATGCGAAAGTCGCTGGGCGACAAGCGCAAGGAGCTGGGTGACGGCACGGACGGCAGGCCGAACCACATCGGCGACATCACGCGCTTGTACGGGGACGCGGTAGCGGCTGCGGCGGATGTGGAACACCCGCCGCACGGCAAGGTGAAGGTCTTCGACAACACGGCCTTCGGCTACCAGCGGATCACGGTGGAGAGGCCGCTGAAGCTGCGATTCGAGCTGACAGAGGAGACGCTGGCGGCGCTGGAAACCTCAAAGGTGATCCAGAAGCTGCCGAACGCTTCAGCGCTCGTGGACGCTTTCAAGGCGATGGAGGCACCCCGGTCCTGGGCGACGAAGTCCGAGGCATGGGTGGCGCTGAAGGACGCGGCGGTGGCAGCCGGCACGACCTGGCCGGGCGGGGCTCCGTTCAGCAAGGCGTTGCGGGAGGCGGTGGGGGTGCGGGACCCGGAGGGCGAGGTCCAGCTGGTGAAGGGGCAGCCCGAACCGGACAGCGAACTGCGGGACTACGAGAACGTGCCGCTGGACGAAGACGTGGAGGAGTACCTGAAACGCGAAGTGCACCCGCACGTGCCGGACGCGTGGATCGACCACGCGAAGACGAAGGTGGGGTACGAGATCCCGTTCACGCGGCACTTCTACGTCTACGAGCCGCCGCGGCCGTTGGTGGAGATCGATGCGGATCTCAAGGCGCTTGAGGCGGAGATTCAGGCTCTGTTGGGGGAGGTGACGGAGTGACGTTCCCAACGACCTGGCCGACTCACCGGATCCGTTTCCTCTTCGACCGGCGCGATGTACGTGGCGCGGAGGCTCCCCTCGCCTCTGCCACGAAGAGCGGGGTCACCCTGCGCAGCGAGCTCGACTACTCGGTGTGGAATCCAGATTCCGACGTCAGCAACTACAAGCTTGTGGAACCGGATGATTTCGTCATCGGTCTACGGTCCTTCCAGCACGGGATCTCACACTCGACGGTGCGGGGCATCGTCAGCCCCGCCTATACCGTTCTGCGCCAGGCAGGCGCCCTGGATCCGCACTTCACCAAGCACTACTTTCGCTCCAGCCTGCTTATTTCCCACCTGGCCAACGTCACACAGGGGATCAGACAGGGCCAGGCCATCGACATCGAGGCGTTCCGGAACCTCCTCATGCCGGTTCCTCCCCTGGAGGAACAGCGCCGCATCGCCGACTTCCTCGACGTCGAGACAGCTCGAATCGACCGATTGATCGTCGCCACTCAGAAGCAGTCGGCACTCCTCAACGATCGGCTCATCGAGACGTTCAGAGAGCTGACGACAACGGGAGGCGGCGAAGAAACGGCGACTACGGGTGTGCCGTGGATGCCTCGTATGAACTCCACCTGGGCGCTGATGAAAATCGGCCAGAGTTTCAGGGCAAGCAGCGGAACGACGCCTCGAACCAGCGACTCCGCCTACTTCGGCGGAGAAAACTACTGGATCAACACGGGTGACCTCCGGGACGGGACCGTGGAAAGCCCGAAGAAGACCGTGACGGACCTCGCGCTGGCTGACTATCCCACATTGAAGGTCTACCGTCCCGGATCCCTTGCCGTGGCGATGTACGGGGCCACCACCGGACGGGTGGGCATTCTCGGAACGCCCGCATGCGTGAATCAGGCGTGCTGCGTTCTTTCCGAACTGGGACCGGTGAGTTCCCTCTACGCGTTCTTCTGGTTCCGTGGCCATCGCGAAGAGATCCTGAGACTGGCGTCAGGCGGCGGGCAGCCGAACATCAGCCAGGATCTCGTCCGTAGTTTGCGCCTGCCGGCCCCCTTTCCTCGCGAGGAGCAGGAGGAGATCGCCGCCCGGGCTGCCGCCGTGGAGACCGCCGTGTCACGCCAACGACAACTCCAGATGCGGCGCGCCCTCCTGTTGGCGGAACGCCGCCAGGCCCTCATCACCGCCGCCGTAACCGGCCAGTTCGACGTCTCCACCGCCGGCGGCCGTAACGTAGCGGACGGAGTACAGGCATGAGCCCCATCCACCACGAGTCCGCCTTCGGCGCGGCCGTAGTCTCCGCCATGTCCGAGCGCGGATGGCGCGAGGTCGGCCCGAGGACTACCGGGCCGACCTCGGCCTGGACACCAACGAACTGTTCGAGTTCATCCGCGAGACGCAGATCGACGAGTGGAACGACCTCCTCGCCGTCTACGGCAACGACGTCAACGAGGCCCAGCGCGGCTTCGCCCGCCGCCTCGACCGGGCCATCAGCGACGACGGCCTGCTCACCGTCCTCCGCAACGGCGTCAAGGACCGGGGCGTCCGCCTCCGCGTGGCCTGCTTCAAGCCGAATCTGGTCGCCGCCGACTCCGCCCTCGACGGCTACCGGGCCAACCGCCTCACGGTCGTACGCGAGCTCGTCTACGCCACCAAGCAGGCCGACTGGGGCAACAAGCTCGACCTGACCCTGTTCCTCAACGGCATCCCCCTCGCCACCGCCGAGCTCAAGAACCCGCTCACTCGCCAAGGCGTTGAGCACGCCAAGGAGCAGTACCGCACCGACCGCGACCCCACCGAGCTGATCTTCACGCGCCGCGTCATCGCCAACTTCGCCGTCGACCCGGACCTCGTCTTCGTCGCCACCCAACTCCGGGGCTGGAACACCCACTTCCTGCCCTTCAACACCGGTTCCAACAGCGCCGGCCAGCCCGGTGGAGCAGGCAATCCGGACCCGACGGCCTACGGCACGTACACCACCTCCTACCTGTGGGAACAGGTCTGGGCGCGGGACAACTGGCTGGACCTGCTCCAGCGGTTCGTGCACCAGCAGAAGACCAGGACGCCCGGTGGCGGAACCACAAAGACGACGATCTTCCCGCGCTTCCACCAGTGGGACGTGGTCAAACGGCTGACCACCCACGCCGCCACGCACGGCGTCGGGCAGAACTACCTCGTCATGGCCTCGGCCGGTTCCGGGAAGTCGAACACCATCGGCTGGCTCGCTCACCGCCTGAGCGATCTGCACGCCGACGCCGACCCGCGCACCCTCGACACCAAGGCCCTCGCGGCCGGACGGGTCAAGCCGGGAGCCCCGGTCTTCGACAAGGTCATCGTGATCACCGACCGCCGCAACCTGGACGCCCAGCTCCGGGAGACCGTCGGCAGCTTTTCGCAGACGGAGGGCCTGGTCGTCAAGGTCGACGAGAAGCACGGGGCGAAGAGCGAACAGCTCGCCCGCGCCCTCTCCCGCGACACGGGAAAGATCGTCACGGTCACCCTGCACTCGTTCCCCGCGCTGCTGGACCACATCAAGCGCAACCCGACCGAGCTCACCGGCACCAGCTTCGCGATCATCGTGGACGAGGCGCACTCCTCGCAGTCGGGCGACGCCGCCACCGCCGTACGGACGGCCCTCCGGGACCTCGGCCTGGACTCCGACTCGGAGGACCAGGGCACCACCGCCGTCACGGTCGACGACAAGCTGAAGAAGAAGGCCATCGAGCGCTCGCGGGCCGCGAACCTCTCGTACTTCGCGTTCACCGCCACCCCGAAGGCCAAAACGCTCGAACTCTTCGGCACGGAACACACGGTGGACGGCAAGGCGGTCTACCGGCCGTTCCACACGTACTCCATGCGCCAGGCCATCGAGGAAGGCTTCATCCTCGACCCGCTGCGGAACTACGTCACGTACAACACGTACTGGAAGCTGGTGAACCAGAACCCTGACGAGCGTGAGGTCGACCCCGCGAAGGCGAACGGCCTGCTCGCCCGGTACGCGCTCACTCACGAGCACACCGTCTCCCAGCACGCCCAGGTGATCGTCGAGCACTTCCTCGCCCACTCCCGCGGCCGGCTCGGCGGGCGGGCCAAGTCCATGGTGGTCACCGCTTCGCGGGACTCCGCCGCGCAGCTGGCCCGAGCGGTCAAGAGCTACATCAAGGACCGTGACTACGACACCAAGTACCCGGACCTGGGCGTGCTCGTCGCGTTCTCCGGCTCGCTCACCATCGACGGCGAGGAGACGACCGAGCCGAAGGAGAACGGCGGGATCTCGGAGAGCGCCCTGCCGAAGGCGTTCGCGTACACCCGTGCCGACGACAAAGCGGTGAACGCGGGCGGGCGAGGTCAGCAGGAGTACAAGATCCTGGTGGTCGCGGAGAAGTACCAGACCGGCTTCGACCAGCCGCTGCTGACGACGATGTACGTCAACAAGAAGCTGACCGGTATCTCCGCCCTGCAGACCCTCTCCCGCCTGAATCGCACCGCCGAGCGCAAGACCCAGGCGGACCTGGCGGTGCTCGACTTCGCCAACGAGGCCGAGGACATCCGGGAGGCGTTCCACCCGTATTTCGAGGAGGCCAACACCCTTCCGTCGGACCCGAACCTGCTCTACACCGCGCAAAGCCGGGTCATGTCGGCGCCGATCATCTCCGAGCCGGAGATGGACGAGTTCGGCGCCGCGTACTTCGAGGCGAAGGAGAAGGCGGCCGGTTCGCAGGCCAAGTGGGAGAAGCTGCACGCCGAGTTGTACCGGCTGCTCTCACCCGCCGTCGCCCGCTTCACCCCCCTCCTGGAGAGCGAGGAGGAGGACGACGTGAAGACGGCGGAGGACTTCCGCGCCGATCTCAACGACTACGTACGGAAGTACGGCTTCCTCGCCCAGATCGTGCCCTACCGCGACGCCGAGCTGGAACGCCTGCACCTGTACGGCCGCTACCTCCTCAACCGGCTCCCGCGCCGGGCGGACGGCGGCGTCGACATCGGTGAGATCGACCTCAGCCACCTGCGGGTCGAGAAGACCGGCGAGGTCGACATCTCCCTCTCCTCCGAAGGTCCCGCCGAGCTCAGGGGCTTCGGCGACGGTACGGGCGGGGCCGCGGAGGCCGAGAAGTCGCTGCTGTCCGAGCTGATCGACAAGTTCAACGCCAAGTTCGGGACGGACTTCACCGAGGAGGACGTGCGGAAGCCGTTCAACGAGGCGATGGCCGAGGGCAAGGTACGGGCCGCCGCCGTCGTCAACGACGAGAACAACTTCGGCAAGGTCTTCGACAAGGTCTTCGCCGACAAGATGGCCGACCACATCGCATCGACGGCCGGCATGGGGCGGCAGTACTTCGGCCCCGACAAGAGCTTCCGGTCCAACCTGGACCGCAGCGCACGCCGGGCGGCCTGGCGGATGATCCGCCGCGACGAGGGCGTTGACGAGTAGTCGACCCGTACGCGTGGAGGTCACCGACCCCCGGGGCGAACGCGTCCCCGCACTCGGCGACCTGTCGACCGACGACCAGGAAGGCGGCCGAGGGCTGCTCCTCGTAGCCGCCCTGACCGGCCGCTGGGGCTGGTTCCCCCGCACCGACGGCCCCGGAAAGACCGTCTGGGCCTCGCTCGACGTACGACCCCTCTGATCCGGCCCGAAACGCATGTGGTCGCTGCCTGCAGAGACACCACCAGCGGCAACGCTGGCGAAACTCAGCGGGGAGAAGCCGACGCGCCCCGACACGCGTAGCGCCTAAGCTCCAAGGGTCATCGCGTGGCGAGGGGGCCGGGGATGCGTGGGACTGGGCGAAGAGAGCGTGAGCGGGAACTGGAAGCCGAAGTCACGGCCTTCGGCGAGTTGTTGGCCGAGCACAGCTTCGCTCCGGGCGATCCCGGAACACCGTCGAAGGCGGTGGACGACTGGGCGCGCGCCCTCGACGCGTACGATGCGGCCTCTCGGGCCTTGCACCGCCGCAAACAGGTGAAGGTCGTACCCCAGCTGTTGCAGCAAGGCATGGACGCCCTGGTTGACCTGGAGGCCCGCGTCGCCGGCGAACCGCTGCCCCAACGGCTTCCGCCCTGCTTCTTCGACTCGCGGCACGGGCAGGCGACCACCGAGGCCAGGTGGGCCCCCAGCGGCGGTGCGAAGCGCCTCATCGCCGTGTGCGCGGCCGACGGCGTACGGCTCCGTGAGGATTCGCCCCATCTGTTCAGCGGGCATCCCGCCTCGGCCGACGAGGTTGACAGCCTGCCTCTGCGCCCTGCCGGCGACCTGCCCCTTCCGTGGGCGATCGGGCTGCTCGCGCTGCTCTTCGGCTACGCGGCCGCCCTGGCAGCCGCGGGCGACGGACCAGGAGCCGTTGTTGCCCTCATCGCTGCGGGGGCCTTCGGCGCAGTGGCCGCTCTCTCGGGTCTTCTCGTTGCGAGTGCCGCGGTCGACCTGTGGGCACTGGTGCGCCGCGGCCATCGGGCACAGGCGACTTTCGCGCGATCGACGGTCAGTCCGCACGGGGCTCGCCAGCACGTCTACGTGGTCACCGACGCCTCCGGCCGACAGCGTGAGTGCACGCGGGCGGCGGGGGGCGGAACCGGGAAACCCGTGCCGATCCGGTCCGTCTGGTATCTGCCGAGAACGGACGGCGCAGGCAAGGCGGTGAGTTCCTGGTCCCCCGTCTGGCTCCCTCTCCGCATTCTCGTCGGCCTGCCGGTCCTCCTGAGCAGCGCGGCTGTCACCCTGTACCTGATACCGGGACGTCTGATCATCGCTCTCCTGTCATGACTGCCGCACCGTCCCGCCCCCGGCGGCGAAGAAGAAGGTGTCGCTAACCGATCTCCACCACCCGCGCCCACGCCGGCGGTCGGCGAGGGACGTAGTCGGGGTTGTCCTCGTCCCAGGAGCGGCGCCTGTGGTCCCTCGGGAACAGGCCGATGACCGTGCGGCAGGCCGGTTGCGTGGCGGGCCACGGTGTCTGCCCGTCGGTCAGGACCACGATGGCGTCGGGGCGGGGATGGGAACGGAGCGCCTTGGCGAAGCCCGTGCGCAGATCCGTACCGCCGCCTCCCAGCAGCGGGATGCCCTCGGCCTGGCACAGCGGGTGCACGACCCGGGTCGCCGCGTCGCAGGCGAGGACGGTGACCAGGTCGCGGCTGCCGCCCACCGCACGGGAGATGGCGGCGACCTCCCGGAGGGCGCTGCCCAGTTCGACGTCGCTGACCGAGCCGGAGGTGTCGATGACGACGGAGACCCGGGGCGGTCGGCGGCGGAGGCTCGGCAGGACGACGCCGGGCAGTCCGGTGGAGCGGCGCGACGGACGGCCGTAGGTGTAGTCCTCCCCCGCGCCGGGCCCCGAGGCGGCCGAACGGACAGCGGCGCCCAGCAGATCCCGCCAGGCCTGCGGAGGATGGAACGCCTCCTCCGCCCATCGCTTCCACCCCTTCGAGGCGTTTCCCGGCCGTCCTGTGATGCCCTGCGCCACCCGGAAGCGGACCGCGTCTTGTTCGTGCGCGCTGAGCCCGTGCGCGCCGTCGGGCCCCAGATCCCATTCCCGCTCCAGCCCGTCGGCGCCGCTTCCGCAGTCCAGCCAGGCCAGGTCCTGGGTGCGCGATCCGAGGCGGAACTGGTACAGGTAGTCCTCCATCAGCTCGCCGGGCCGCAGGTGCAGAGTCGACGGGCAGACGATGCCCTTCGGGCTGGCCAGGCCGTCGCCGTACACGTCGTCGTTGATCTCGCAGTCGGCGGCGATGTTCATCCTCAGTCGCTCCCCCGGGCCGGTCAGCCCGCGCTGCCGGGCGACCCGGTCGCTGCGGCCGTGGTGGTCGCGCAGCAGGTGCGACACCTCGTGGACCCAGACCCCGGCCAGCTCCTCGACGGGGGTCCGGGCCACGAAGGGCGGCGAGACGTAGCACCGCCAGTGCCGGTCGACGGCCATGGTCGGGACCTGCCGTGACTCCACGGTGTGCAGGGCGAACAGCGCGGTCGCCAGGTAGGGGCGGGCCCGGGCCGCCTGCAGGCGGGCGGCGAAGAGTCTGTCCAGGTCGAGCGCGTTCGGCGCGTCCGTCGTCGTCATCGGCCCGCCGTCGCCTTCGCCGTGACCCGGGCCGCGGCCCGGTCCGCGCGCCCGGACACGGAGACGACGCCCGCGAGCTGTTCGATGGAGGCCGGTACGTCCCAGTCCTCCTGGCGCAGCGCGGCGAGGGTCGTCGCCGGGACGACCACCAGATCCGGGGCTCCGGACTCCAGCGCCCGGACGAGCAGCGCCCACGCCGCGTCCCAACGGGCCCTGTCCGGGCGGGCGCGGACCGCCGCGACGACCCCGTCCAGCGCGGCCTGGCGGAGATCGCCGCGCTCGGGCAGGACGGCGCCCGCCGGGTCGGCGAGGATGTCCTCGGGGTCCGGAAGGTCCATCCGGTCCAGGCTCGCCAGCAGTTCAAGGCCCGGGCCGTCCCCGACCGTGCCCCTGACCAGCAAGGACAGCACGTCCCGGGAGGAGCCGGCGGCGGTCGCGAAGGCGATCAGGTTCAGCGTCATTTCCCAGCTGCGCGGCGAGGGCCACGGGCCGCCCCGGCGGGTCTCCGTGGTGGGCAGCCGGTGCACGAGCGTGGGGCGGGCGGAGAGGAGTCCGCACACCGCACGGCGGGCGAAGTCCACGGCCTCGGGCAGCTTTTCGGGGTCGAGGCGGGGCAGTGTCGCGCGGGGCCAGGTGCCGGCGAGTCCTCGTACGACGACCTCGTGGTCGTGGGTCCACTGGAGGCGGACGAAACGGTTGGCGAGCGGCGGGCTCAGCTCCCAGCCGTCGGCCGCCGAGGAGCGCGGGTTGGCGGCGGCCACGATCCTTACGCCGGGCGGGAGTTGCAGTGCTCCGATCCGCCGCTCCAGTACGAGGCGGAGGAGCGCGGCCTGCACGGCGGGGGGCGCGGTGGAGAGCTCGTCGAGGAACAGCAGCCCGCGCCCCGCCCGTACGAGCCGAACGGCCCAGTCCGGCGGGGCCATCGGCACTCCCTGCTCGGCGGGGTCGTCGCCGACGACGGGCAGCCCGGAGAAGTCGGACGGCTCGTGCACGCTGGCGATGACCGTGGTGAGCGGCAGGTCCAGGGAGTCCGCGAGCTGGGTGAGGGCCGCGGTCTTGCCGATGCCCGGCTCACCCCAGAGCAGCACGGGCAGGTCGGCGGAGACCGCCAGGGTCAGCGCCTCCAGCTGGATGTCGGGACGCGGCTCGGTGGTGGTGTCGCGGAGAAGGCTCATCAGCGCGTCGGCGACGGCGAGTTCTGAGACGGGGGCGGCATCGGCGGGCGCGGCGGACGGAGTGTGCAACAGCATGGGAGATCACCTGGTGGTGTGCGAGAGGGCGAATGGGCATGGGTGGGTACGGGGCGGGCAGGCGCGGTGCGGTGCGGGGACCGACAGGCCCGGCAGCCCCGGGGTCAGCGGACGGCTGTGTGGCGCGGGCGCCGGGCCCGGCGGGGCCGGGGGTCGACGGGGCGGCGAGGGTCCGAGCGGCGACGGATGGGGCCGGGCCCGAGCAGGTCGGCCCGGAACAGTCCGTAGGTGATCCGCCGTTGTGCGGCGGCTTCCAGTTCGTCCCGCAGCGGGCCGTTGCGCAGCACCGCCTCCGGACCGAGCAGCCCTTCCACGACGGCCAGCGCACCGGCGATGTCCCCGTGGTCGAGGCGTTCCCGGACACCGGTGAGGCAGTCCGGCCGCCGGTACGCCTCGTCGATGGCCTGGAGGCAGGGCAGCGGAGTACCGGTCAGGGCGACCAGCAGCTCTTCGCGGCGGATCTCGGCCGGGTCGTGGTCCAGCGGAGCGAGGGCGCCTTCGACCAGGCCGATCCGGTGCTGCGCTCCCCGGCATTCCACGAGGCGCGAGGTTCCCGCCCGGTCCCCGGTACGCGAGCCGGCCGATGCCGGAACCGGGGCCGATGCCGATACCTGAACCCGAACCGATGCCGGAGCCGGGAGATCCGGCACGAGGGCCCCCGCTACCAGCGGGTGCAGCTGACCTGCCTCGATCGCCCCGGTACGGAGCAGGTCGAGGTCGGGCAGCACCCAGGTGGCCGCGTCCGGCAGCACCGGTGACGCGGTCGGCCCCCGGTCCGGGGTGACGGCGGCGATCCGCGCCACAGGCGTTCCGCGGCTGTCCGCCTCCCCGGCCGCCATGTGCAGGAGAAGGCGACTCCGGCCGCCCAGCCGCACGCTCACCGTTCCGCCCGGCCCCTGGCCCTCGGCCCGGAGCAGGATCGCCGCCTCCGCCGCCCACCGATCGACGGCGCAGCGGCGGTCCGCCGGCACGGCGCTCCACAGGTCCGGTTCAGCGGCCGCAGCAGCATCGCCGGTTGACCGGTCGTCGACGCCGGAGCGGATGCGCAGCTCATCGGCCCTGCGCGCATCCCACAGGTGACGATGCAGGTCGAGGCGGTAGCGCCGGTTCGGATGCGGGTGAGGGTGACGGCGGGCGCCCGGCTCGGTGTGCGAACCGTCCCACAGTGCGAGGCTGATCCGCTGCCCGGCGTCCGCCCAGGCGGGCGGGGTCCGGACGACCAGGTGCAGGGGGCCCGGCCCGTCGCGCTCGGGTGGGTCGTAGCGGGCCAGGGCGATGGTCAGCCCCGGGCGCAGCAGCCCGTGCGGGGCGATGCGCGGCAGGTGCCAGCGCAGCAGGTCAGGAGCCAGCCGGCGAAGGTCCGCCCGGATGCGGGCGGCGAGTTCGGGGCCGTGGCCGCGTGCCACGGAGCGGAGGCGGAAGTCGATGTCGACGCCTGCCGCGGCGCACGCTCCTGCCCAGTCCCCGGCCTCACGGCGGACGGTCGCAGTCTCGATCATCGGGGCCGGCACGGCGAACTCGCGCACGCGCGGCCAGAAGGACGGGGAGGACAGGAAGGAAGGGGAGGACAGGAAGGACGGGCGGGAATCCCGGTTCGCGGTCGAAGTGAGCATCAGCACTCACCTTGCGCGGACGGGTCCCCCAATCTGTTCATGGAGTGAGTCATCGCCGGGAGCCTAGCTCCGGTCACCGGGATCTGCCAGAGCTTTTTCCTCCGGTGGAACGCCGACCGGACGCCGTCAGGGCGCCCGCATCGCCCTGAGCAGCACTAACGAGCCACTCCACTGTCCGGAACAAGACGGCTCCCCCGTCGCCCCGTGCCGCCGGTGGACCTGGAACGCCCGCACCGGCCAGACTCGTCCCCAATCACGCAGTGGTCGGCCCCGTCCACGTCGACCGCATCCGCACAATCCCGGGGGACTTGTCCTCCGATCCCGAGTTCAGGGCAGCGCGACCGCTCTCCTGGACGTTGGGTCCGCCGCTGCTGATGATCTGTGCGATCTGCACGCGGAAGTCGTCGGACGCGGCCATGTACTGGCCCGTCTCCAGGAATACTCCGGCCCCGCCCAGGTCACCGGTGGCCCGGGCACGGGGAAGACCGTCGTCGCACTGCACCGCGTACGGCATCTGCTGGGGCACCTGCGCGACGGCGACCGCATCCTGCTGACCACGTACACGAACGCGCTCGTGGCCGCGCTGCGCGACGGGCTGGCCACGCTGGTGGAGGACGAGGCCCTGCGCGACCGCGTCGACATCATGACCGTCGACGCGTTCGCGGGGCGTGTCGTGTCCACATCGCGACGTCCCCTGCGAGGCGGCGAGGAAGAGACGCGGTGGGGGCAGGCGGCGCGGGCGACCGGGTTCTCCGGGACCGGGCAGTTCCTGGCTCAGGAGTACAAACACGTCGTCCTGGCGCAGGATCTGCGCACCCTGGAGGGGTACGAGAGCTGTGAGCGGCGGGGGCGCGGCAGTGCCCTGCCCAGCTCCTCGCGCGCGCTGGTGTGGCGCACGATCGAGGAGTTCACCGGTCGGCTGTCGGCCGACGGGCTGCGCACCTATCTCGGTACCTGTGCGGAGGTGGCGGACCTGCTGGAGTCCTGTGGCCCGCGCTATCGGCACGTCGTCGTGGACCAGGCGCAGGACCTGCATCCCGTGCAGTGGCGGTTGCTGCGGGCGGCCGCCCCGTCCCGCCCGGACGACCTGTTCATCGCGGGCGATCCGCACCAACGGATCTACGACTCGAAGGTGTCGCTGAAGGCCGTCGGGGTGAGGGTCGCCGGACGTTTGACGAAGATGCGCAAGAACTACCGCTCCACGCACGAGATCCTCAGTTGGGCGACCGCGCTGCTGGTCGGGCGGCCCTTCGAGCAGCTCGCGGACGACGCGCGCAACGAGACCCTGCTGGGCTACCGCTCGTCCCTGCACGGCACACGGCCCGAAATGCTCGGGGCGGCATCGGAGGCAGCGGAACTGGACGGGCTCGTGGAGCGGGTGCGCGGCTGGCTCGACAGCGGCATCGCCGCGGGCGAGATCGAGGTCAGCGCCCGGTTCAACAAGAACGGCGACAAGGCGGTGGACCGGCTCAGGCAGGCCGGCATTCCCGCGGCTCGCCTGCGGGGCGACACGGTTTCGGAGGCGGATGCCGTCCAGGTCGGCACCATGCACGCCTTCAAGGGTCTGGAGTTCCGGTCGGTCGCGGTCATCGGCGCGAGCGTCGGCGCACTCCCGTTCCCCAAGGCGGTGACACCCATCGAGGTCGACCGCCTTCAGCACGCCGCCGACCTGCTGGCGGAACGCTGCCTGCTCTTCGTGGCATGCACGCGGGCGCGGGACGACCTGTACGTGTCGTGGACCGGGGAGCCCAGCACCTTCCTGGTGGAGGCCGGGGTGTGAGCAGCGGCCGTGCCGCATCGCCGTCCCCTGGGTCCCGGCGGCCCCCACAACCTCCCCGGTAGCAAGGCATCTTCCGTTGCGCACCATACGTGGCGAAGTTGTCCGGTGGCGGCAGCGACGAACCGCACGAGTACACCGTGACCGGCTGAGCGGGGGACGAACGGCAGCGGACGGACCGCTCCCCCGCGTGGGGTGCGGCCCGTCCTCGTACCGACGTCGGATGGGTCCGGAAGGAGGGCGCCCGGTCAGAAGAAGGCCCCGCACCTCAGCAGTACGTTCGCGTACGGCCGGGCCTCCCCCGTCCGTACGATCAGGCGGGCGGCGGGCGTGAGCGCCTTCAGGTCGTCGTGCGGGACCAGTTCCAGCCCGGGGAAGTGACCGTCCAGGAGCACCGCGGCCTCCGGGTTGGCCTCGCGGATCTCCTCGGCGGCCGTCGCCCCCTCCACGACCAGCTCGTCGAGGAGGCCGTCCAGCACCTCGGCGAACGACGGGGTTCCGGCGCGGAAGGCCAGGTCGACGACGCGGGGGCCGGGTGGGATCGGCATGCCGGCGTCGCAGATCAGGACGCCGTCGCCGTGGCCGAGTTCGGCGATCGCGCCCGCCAGATGGCGGTTGAGGATGCCTGACTTCTTCACAGCGCGTCGACCTCCTCCAGCGTCGGGAACGACTCCTGCGCCCCCCGCGCCGTGACCGCGGCCGCGCCCACCCGGGCCGCGAAGGCCGCCGCCTCCCGCAGATCGTCGCCACGGCCCAGCCGCCAGGCCAGGGCCGCCGTGAACGCGTCCCCGGCGCCGGTCGTGTCGAGGGCTTCGACCTTCGGGCTGACCAGATGGTCCAGGGAGTCCGTGCGGCTGTCGGCCACCAAGGCCCCGGCGGCGCCCAGGGTGACCACGACCGAGCGGGGGCCGAGCGCGAGCAGCGCCGGAACCCAGTCGTGCGGGGTCTTCCCCGCGCCGTCGCCGAGGATGTACCGCGCCTCGTGCTCGTTGACCACCAGCGGATCGCAGGCGGCGAGCACCTCGTCGGGGAGCGGGGCGGGCGGGGACGGGTTGAGGACGAGGCGGGTGTCCGGCCCCCGGCCGCGTACCGTCTCGGCCACCGTGTCCAGGGGGATCTCCAGCTGTACGGAGATGACCCGGGCGGCGGCCAGCAGCGGGGCCGCCGCCCGGACGTCCTCGGGGGTGAGGCGTCCGTTGGCCCCCGGCGAGACCACGATGCTGTTGTCGCCCGAGGGGTCGACGGTGATCAGCGCGACGCCCGTGGGGGCTCCGCCCACCAGGACGCCGTCCGTGTCCACGCCCGCCGCACGCTGGGTCTCCAGCAGCAGGCGTCCGTGGTCGTCGTCGCCGACCCGGGCGAGCAGGGCCGTCCTGGCGCCGAGGCGGGCGGCGGCCAGCGACTGGTTGGCACCCTTGCCGCCGGGGTGGACGGCCAGGTCGGAGCCGAGGACCGTCTCGCCGGGCGCGGGGCGACGCTCGACGCCGATCACCAGGTCGGCGTTGGCCGACCCGACGACCAGCAGGTCGTACCGGTCGTCGGGGGCGTTGTCGTGCATGGGCGTGCTTCCTGCTTTCGTCGGTCCGGGATCAACGGGGCGGTTCACGGTCCGGGTTCAGGAGAAGTCGGCGACGTTCTCCCGGGTGACCACCTTGACCGGCACCTTCACCGTGCTCTCGACCTTCTCGTCCTTCGCGGCCTTCACGGCGTTCCGCACCGCGATCTTCCCCAGTTCGGCGGGCTGCTGGGCCACCGAAGCGTGCAGCGTGCCGGCCTCGACCGCCTTCAGACCGTCCGGGGTCCCGTCGAAACCGACGACCGAGACCGACTTTCCGGCCTTGCTGCCGAGCGCCTTGACCGCGCCGAGTGCCATCTCGTCGTTCTCGGCGAAGACGCCGGTGATGCCGGGGTGCGACTGGACGAGGTTGGTCATGACGTCCAGGCCCTTGGTGCGGTCGAAGTCCGCGGGCTGCTTGGCGACCACCTTGATGCCGGGGTACGCCTTGAGTCCCTCGGCGAAACCGGCCCCGCGCTCACGGCTGGCGGAGGTGCCCGCCGTGCCCTGGAGGATGACGATGCTGCCCTTGCCGCCGAGTTTGTCGGCCAGCGCGTCGGCGGCGAGCTTGCCGCCCGCCACGTTGTCCGAGGCGACGAGCGTGGCGGTGTCCGCCTTGTTGACGCCCCGGTCGGCGGCGATCACGGGGATGTCCGCCTTGTTGGCGCTGCGGACGCCCGGTCCGACGGCGTCCGAGTCCACCGGGTTGACGATGATCGAGGAGACGCCCGAACTGGTGAAGTTCTGGAGCTGGTTGGCCTGCTGGGAGGCGTCGTTCTGGGCGTCGGTGACGGTGAGGTCGATGCCCGCCTTCTCGGCCTCCGCCTGTGCGCCTTCCTTCATCTGCACGAAGAAGGGGTTGTTGAGCGTGGAGAGCGACATGCCGACCCTTGTCGTGCCGCCGGACGAGCCGGGGTTGAAGAAGGAGACCGCGCCGACGACGAGGGCGACACAGAGCGCCGCACCTGCGAGCTTGAGCGCTCCCTTGCGGCCGGCCCCCGGTGCGCCGGGTGCGGATCCCGCCGACGAGGCCGCTCCCGAACCGGCCTTGCGGCGCAGCGTGTCGAGCAGGACGGCGAGTGCGATGACGACGCCGATGACGACCTGCTGCCAGAACGCCGACACGGAGAGGAGGTTGAGGCCGTTGCGGAGGACCGCGAGGATGAGCGCGCCGATCAGGGTGCCGGAGGCCTTGCCCACGCCGCCGGCCAGGCTCGCCCCGCCGATGACGACGGCGGCGATGGCGTCGAGTTCGTACCCCTGGGCGGCCTGCGGCTGGGCGGAGACGAGGCGCGAGGCCAGGACGATGCCCGCGACGGCGGCGAAGAGGCCGGACAGCGCGTAGATGACGATCTTCTGGCGCTTGACGCGGAGGCCGGAGAGCCGGGCCGCTTCCTCGTTGCCGCCGATCGCGTACATCGAGCGGCCGATGAAGGTGCGCCCGAGGACGATCGCGGTGATCAGGCCCATCGCGATCATCACGAGGACCGGTACGGGGAGCCAGCCGCCGAGCGTGTCGCCGAGCCGCGAGACCGACTCGGGGAACGCGATCGGGCTGCCCTGCGAGATGACGAGGGAGAGGCCGCGGGCGATCGAGAGCATCGCCAGCGTCGCGATGAACGGCGGGAGTCTGCCGTACGAGACGAGGGCGCCGTTCACGAAGCCGCAGGCGATGCCCGTGGCGATCGCGAGCACGACCGCGAGGACGACCGGCACCCCGGCGGAGGTCGCCGACCAGGCGAGGACCGTCGCGGACAGGGCCGCCACCGAACCGACGGACAGGTCGATGCCCGCCGAGACGATGACGAAGGTGACGCCGAACGCGAGGATGGCGGTGACGGCGGCCTGGACGCCGACGTTCAGCAGGTTCTGGGTGGTCAGGAAGTCGCCGGAGAGCAGCGACATCACCACCACCAGGACGACCAGGGCGCTCAGCGCGCCGTTGTCGAGCAGGACGCGGCGTATCACGGAGACTCCGCCGCCCGTTCCCGCGTCACTCCTGGCTGTCTCAGTGGCCACGGGGGCCCTCCTCTTCCTTCATCGGTGCGGGGTGTCCGGTGGGTGTGGGTACGTCGGTGGGGGCGGGGCCCCGGGTGGTGGCCGGGGTGCCGACCGCGAGGGCCATCACCGCGTCCTGGGTGGCCTCGTCGGCGGGGAGCTCCCCGGCGATCCGGCCCTGGGCCATGACGAGCACCCGGTCGCTCATGCCGAGGACCTCCGGCAGATCGCTGGAGATCATCAGGACGGCGTGCCCGGAGGCGGTCAGCTCGTTGATGAGCTGGTAGATCTCGACCTTGGCGCCGACGTCGATGCCCCGGGTGGGTTCGTCGAGGATGAGCACCCGGGTGTCGGCCAGCAGCCACTTGCCGATGACGACCTTCTGCTGGTTGCCGCCGGAGAGCGTGCGGACATGCTGGCCGAGGCCGGACATGCGGACGCCGAGCTGCTGCGCGATACGGGCGGCGGCCGTGCGCTGTCCCTTGAGGTCCACGAGCCCGGAGCGGGTCGCGGACCTCAGGGTGACCAGGCCCAGGTTCTCCTGCACGGAGGCGTCCAGGACCAGGCCCTGGCCCTTGCGGTCCTCCGGTACGAGTCCGATCCCGGCGCCCATCGCGGCGGGGACGTCGTGCCGGGCGAGGCGCTCACCGCGTACGTCGACGGTACCGGCGTCGTAGGGGTCGGCGCCGAAGACCGCGCGCGCCACCTCCGTACGCCCGGCGCCGACGAGGCCCGCGAGGCCGACGACCTCGCCGGCGTGCACGTCGAAGCTGATGTCGTGGAAGACGCCGTTGCGGGTGAGTCCGCGCACCGACAGCAACGCGTCGCCGGTGTCCGGGCGTTCGCGCGGGTACTGCTGCTCGATACTGCGGCCGACCATGAGCTGGACGAGTTCGTCCTCGGGGGTCGACGCCGGCACCTGGTCGACGCTGCGGCCGTCGCGGAGGACGGTGACGCGGTCGCCGAGTGCGGCGATCTCCTCCAGGTGGTGGGTGATGAAGACGATCCCGACGCCGTCCTCACGGAGCTGGCGGACGATCGCGAAGAGCTTGTCGACCTCCTCGGAGGTGAGTACGGCGGTCGGCTCGTCCATGATCAGGACGCGGGCCTCCAGGCTGAGCGCCTTGGCGATCTCCACCATCTGGAGCCGGGCGATACCCAGTTCACGGACCTTGGCCTCGGGGCGTACGTTGACGCCGACCCGGCGCAGCAGCTTCTCCGCGTCCTGGCGCATCCGACGGTGGTCGATGAGCCCGAAGCGTCGTGGCTGGCGGCCCAGGAAGATGTTCTCGGCGACGGTGAGGTCGGGTACGAGGTTGAACTCCTGGTAGATGGTGGCGATGCCGAGCCGTTCGGCGTCCTGCGCACCATCGATGCGGACCTCGCGGCCCTCGGCCAGGATGCGGCCGCGGTCGGGGCGGTAGGCGCCGGAGAGCATCTTGATGAGGGTGCTCTTGCCCGCGCCGTTCTCGCCGAGCAGGACATGGACCTCGCCTCTGCGGAGGTCGAAGTCGACGTTGTCGAGCGCCACCACGCCGGGGAAGGTCTTGCGCAGACCTTCGATGCGGAGCAACTCGTCCGGTGCGGTCGCCAGTTGCTTGTCCGGTGCGGTCACCGGTCGCTCCTCTGGTTCGATGCGGCCCCACCGCACGAGCGGCGTGCGACGAGGCGGGCGGGCAGGGTGACGGACTGCGGGGTCCGCCCTTCGATGCTGTCGGCCAGCGCGCGCACGGCGGCCCGCGCCAGCTCGGCGGTCGGCTGGGCGATGGCGGTGATCGGCGGATCGGTGTGGACGAACCACGGGATGTCGTCGAAGGCTGCGAGCGCGATGTCGTCGGGGACCCGCAGCCCCCGGGCACGGATCGCGTCCAGTGCGCCGAGCGCCATCAGGTTGTCGGCGGCGAACACGACCTCGGGCGGCTCGGGCAGGGCCAGGAAACTCTCGGTGGCCCTGCGGCCGCTGGCCGCCTGGAAGTCGCCCTGCCCGATATAGGCGTCGGGCAGGGCGAGCCCGAGCTCCCGCAGTGCGTCCCGGAAGGCCTCGACGCGCTCGTTGCCGGTGGTGGTGGCGGCGGGCCCGGCGATGATGGCGAGCCTTCGGTGACCGAGTCCGTGCAGATGCGCGACGAGGTCCTTGACCGCGCCCGTACCGTCGGCACGGACCACGGGGACGTCGATGCCGGGGATCCAGCGGTCCACGAAGACCATCGGCGTACCGCTCAGGGCGACGTCCCGCAGCACCGGGGAACCACCGTCGGCGGGCGACACCAGGAGCCCGTCGATCCTGCGGTCGATGAGCGTGCGGATGTGGTGGTCCTGGAGCTCGGGCCGCTCGTCGGCGTTGCCGATGATGACGCTGTAGCCGAGCGCGCGGGCCTCCTCCTCGACGAAGCGGGCCAGCTCGGTGAAGTACGGGTTCAGCACATCGCTGATGACCAGGCCGAGGGTGCGGGTCTGGGCCGTGCGCAGCGAGCGGGCCACCGCGTTGGGCCGGTAGCCGAGGGCCTCGACGGCGGCGAGGACGCGGGTACGCGCCTCTTCACTCACGGACGGATGGCTGTTCAGCACGCGCGAGACCGTCGCGACGGACACGCCCGCCTCGGCCGCGACATCCTTGATGCCCGCCATGTCCGGACCACCTCCTTGTGGTTTCCGTACGCCTCGAAACCGGGGGCCGACCGTGACGGACCGGTGACAGACCGGTGGCACGACGACCGTGGAATCGATTACACGGATGATTGGAATCGATTCCACGACCGAAAGCAAGACCCCCTCCCGCCTCCGAGACCGGATCGTGACGGGAGGGGGTGGCGGCTGCCGGAAACCCTCGTTCAGCCCCTGCCCTGATCCGGCCGGGCAACCACGGCCGACGCGATGCGGCGGAAGGCCGACCAGGGGTGGTGGCACGTGACAGCGGAGGTCCGCGGGCCGGAGTGCGTTCCGCCGAGCCGTCTCGCCCGGGTCGACGACGCACCGAGCGTCCACCTGGGCGGCCGCCTCCGGGTGCTCAGCGTGCCGATCGCCGGACTGTCCACGCGCACCCGGGCAGTGCCCCGAGGTACCGAACGGCCTCTCAGAACGCCGCCTCCGGGAGCTCCATCAAGGAGAGGTCGGCTCCCTCCACGATCAACCGCCGCGGAGGGACCAGCGGCAGGACGATACGGGCGAAGAACTTCGCCGCGGCGACCTTGCCCTGGCAGAAGGGCCGGTCCTTGGCCGAGGCGGCAGGCAACTTCCGCAGTGCCACTTCCGCCTGCCGCTGGAGCAGATACGCCCTGGCGAGCGCGGGTCATCCGCCACCGCTGCTGGTGGACGCCGCGGGGTGCGCCACGCACGTCGACGTGCCGCCGGGCGCTCCGCTCGGGGCCGGCGTCATTCCGTACACCTCGGTCCGTCTGTCGGAGCCCGTCGGAAGCCGGCTCGTGCTCTACACCGACGGATTGTTCAAGACCCGCACGGATGATGTGGACACCCAGCTGGAGCGGCTGCGCGAGACCGTGTCGCGGATGGACCCCGCTCACCTGGGCACTCTGGTGACGTCCGGGGCGGGATCCGGCACCCGCTTCGACGAAGCCGTCATGCTGATGGCCACCAGCCGTTCCGCTTCCAGCGGGGGCGACGTCGTCGTCTGGGAGCTGCCGACCGACGCCACCGCCGCTTCCGCCGCCCGCCGGCTGGTCAGGGAGCAGCTCGACCGGTGGAACCTGGCCGGGCTGGCCGACACCACCGAGCTCGTCGTCAGCGAGCTGGTCGGCAACGCTCTGCGTTACGGAGGCGGCCCCGGTCAGCTGCGGCTGCTGCGACACGACCGGTGACGGTCGAAGTCACCGATACGGGAGCGGACCTCCCGCATATTCAGCCCCCGACCCTCAGCGACGAAGGCGGCCGGGGCCTGCAGCTCATCAACATGCTGTGCCGACGCTGGGGTTCCTGCCGGACGCCCACCGGCAAACTGGTCTGGGCCGAACAGGACGTCACCACCTCTGCTTCCGCCCCCGACTGATCTGGACCAGTCCGCCGGATCGGCCCCGGAGCAGCGATGGCGGCCCACCCCGAAGGAAAGGTGGTCGCGCACGTTTGCCCGGTGCGGACAGAGCTGCTCCGGGTTCTCGAAGATCTCGGTGTCCGAGCCCGTGGACGCCGCCATCAGCAGCAGCGAAGCCCCCTTGGGCACATCCACATCGGACAGGGTCACGGGCCGGTCGGTGACCCGCCGCCAATTCGTGGGTGACCGGCGACGGTCCGCACGTAGCCGGTGAACCGGGTCGCCTTAAGGACGCCGCCCCCGCTGCCGGTGAGCGCCCTGTGCACGATCTCGTGGCTGCCCTCCGCGAACCCGCAGAGGGCCAGATCGCGTCCACCACAACAACAAAGCCGGTCAAAGCGACAAAGTGTCGCTTTGACCGGCTTTATTCGGTCGGTTGACCCTGGTGGCCAAACGACACAATGTCCTGGCCTGAGCTGATGAGCCCCGCCGGAAGTGATCGTTCCCAGTTCGGACAAGATCAGTTCCCAGGAGATCGCCTCTGGTGACCCCTGTGGGTGTCACCAGAGGCGAGCAGGCCGGTAGCATAGGCGGTCGCCCGGCAGGGGCGTGGCCCAGCGCGGATCTAGTCTCGCCGTTTCACTTGGATACGGCCGACCTTGGGGAGGAAACGCGAAAGTGCGTTCCTGACCTGGAACGATGAACCGTGCTGAGGGGCTCTGTCGGTCCACATCAGGCGTTCCTCACCGACATACTCCGGGGATGTATCGGCCCAGCAGCGCCTGGAGGTCCGCCACCGCGAGCATGCCACCGTCGAGGACCACATCCGATGCGGCACGACCACCGGCTTGGCCCGATTCCCCTCCCGCGACTTCGACATCGACACTGTCCGGCTCGAAATCAGCCTCGCGGCAATCGACCTGCCGGCCTGGACCCGTGTCCTGCTGCTCGACGGCGAACTCGCCACTGCCGAGCCGAAGAAACTCCGCTACGGCTGCTGCACGCCGCCGCCCGCCTCACCCACGGCGGTAGACGTCTGCGCATGCGGATACCAGCGACCTGGCCCTGGAGGAACGACCCGGCCACAGCCTTCCACCGCTTCGCCGCCCTGCCCCGACTTGGCGGCTGACCGGCAGCCCCTCATCCACTCACGCCCCGAGAGACCTTGAAGAACCCGGCCACCGCGCCGGGATCCCTCCATGCTCGAACACCGAAAACGCGTCAGCCACCCGACGGTTCCCCTCAGCAACGCCTCATCGCCCCAACCGAAACAGCGAGACTGAGAAGCGCTCACTGACCGCCGCACTGAAGTGCTGCCACCCCCGCGATCGTGCTCTCGACGATGTAGTCGTAGTAGCGTCGGCGCTCGAGCCGTGCGGCCGCACCCCCGTCAAGAAACGGCTGCATGAACTGGTCGAGCATTGGGGCGATGTCGGGGATCTGAGCACCGGCGCGCTCGAACTCCGCCATCAGCGCGTGGTGATCGCGTGGACCATCGTCCTCGTGCATCAGCCTGTCGTCGCCCGTTGAGACGGTCATGAGTGCGTTGTTCAACATGGCCGCATAGGCGAAGCTCGCGTTCTCGGCGAAACCCGCCCCGACCAACTTCGCAATCCCGGCCTGGAGTATCGGAAGCACGGCCGGAAACGCCGGGCCGTGCATGAGCAGCCATTTCGCGGTACCTGGACACGAAGTCACGCGTGGGTAGATGTCCCCCAGCAGAACGCGGAACCACTCCTGCCATGCCAACTCCGAGGGCGGCACCGCCAGCCCTCCTGTGGTGCGCTCGGTGACACGGCGAGCAAGAAGATCCTTACCTCCTACGTGGTGGTACACGACCGGCGGTGTGACATCGAGATGACGCGCCAGATCACGGATGGACCACCCCCACAGGTGAGCCTCGCGTGTGAGTTGAACGGCACCATCGATGACGCGCTCCGGCGTCATGCCCACATGGAACGGGCTCGTCGAGGTCTCTGTCATGTGTGAGCCTCCTCAATCCTTCGTCACCCATTCTCACCGACATCGACACCCCTTGACGGCGAAGTTAGGCATGCCTTACTTTGCTTCTGGCCCATTATTACAGCGTTAACATGGCCGCCCGCTCATCCACTGCCCGCGTAAGGGACACCATGACCGCACATCACCCACCGGGGCCGACCGCCGCACCCGAAGCGGCTCAGAGGGAACCGCAGGTACCCTTGCTGCTCGGCGCGATCTTCCTGGTCTTCCTCGGCCACATGAGTCTCAGTCCGATCATCGCTCCGCTGTCGCGCGAGGTCGGACTCGCCGAATGGCAGGTCGGGGCGACCGTCAGCACAGCGGCACTGGCCGTGGTACTCACCAGCCAGTTCTGGGGCCGACGCTCACAGTCGCTCGGGCGCAAGCCGGTACTCGTCACCGCATTCGCGATCGCCACCGCCGCGATGATCGGGTTCGCGATCGTGGCCTGGCTCGGCATGACGGGAGCGATCGCCGGAACCGCGCTCTTCGTCGCCTTTCTGCTGCTGCGCGGAGTTGTCTTCGGCGGCGCGATCGCCGCGGTGCCGCCGACCGCCCAGGCGTACATCGCCGACATCACAACCGACGAGAAGGCCCGCGTCAAAGGGATGGCCGGTGTCGGATCAGTGCAGGCCATGGCAATGGTCGGCGGTGCACTCGTCGGCGGCGCGCTCTCGACGTTCGGGTTGATCGTGCCGCTGATCGCGATTCCCGTGCTCATGGCAGCCGCGCTGTTTCTGCTCGCCACACGGCTGCGCCCCGAGTCACGACACGAGCTCATCCCCTCCCCGGCACACGTGAGCCCACTCGACTCCCGAGTGTGGCCCTTCCTGGTCGCCGGATTCGGAATGTACACCTCACTGGGCTTCATCCAGGTCATCATGGGATTCCTCATACAAGACCGACTTGACCTGGAATCAGCACTGACCGGCGTCGTCACCGGCGGCACGCTCCTTGCCGCCGGCATCGGCCTCATCCTCGCTCAAGCGATCATCGTCCCGCGCGTGAACTGGACGCCACCGAGGCTGCTGTGTGCCGGGAGCACCACCGCCGTGTTCGGGTTCATCCTGCTGACCCCCGATCTCGGACTGGCACCGCTTGTCGCCGCGAACGTCCTCATCGGGATCGGGCTCGGGATTGCGACGCCCGGGTACACGGCAGGTCCGACCCTGCTGGTGAGGCGCGACGAGCAGGGCGCGCTGGCCGGTCTGGTCAGCGCCACCAACGGGCTCACCTTCGTCGTCGCCCCCATCGTCGGCACGGTGCTGTACGGCATGGCTCCTTCCCTGCCGGCCCTTGTGGGCGCGGTGATCATGGCGGCGGTTGCGCTGTTCACGTTCACCCACCCGAGGTTTCGCAGAGGATTCCGATCCCACCCCGAAGACATGAGACAGGCGCTATGAACGACAGCGAGACACTGCGACGGTTCGAGAAGACCGAACGGGTGAACGACGCTCAGACCGGCGCGGCCGACCTCACTCTGTGGCGCATCACCTCACCGGTCAACCGCGAGATCTATACCGGCATGGCGGTCTCCTTCGTGAGCCTGGTGGCCTGGCTCGCAGCGACGGTGCTGTTCGTGCCGATCACCTACGAACTCATGTCGGGTTCTCGGTCGACGAGCCGGATCTGGACCTTGTTCGGCATCAGCGTGACGCTCGTCGCCCTGGCATTCGTCTGCCGAGTGCTGTCGTTCCGCATCTCTCATCTGGGCGCGTTCCGGCTGGAGCAGATCCTCCGTACAGAGATGGCTTCCCATCTGGCCAAGGTCCCCCTCGGATACGTGGTCAGCGCCGGATCCGGTGCCCTGAAGAAGGTCATCTTCGATGATGTTCGCGCACTCCACGGCTTTGTGGCCGACAGCACTCCGCTGTTCGCGAAGACGTTCGCCGCCCCTGTTCTCGGCACTGTCGTGATGCTGGCCATCGATTGGCGCATGACGTTCGCTGCGCTGTCGGTGTTCCCGATCGCCCTGATCGGCTTGCTCTTCGCCTTCCGAGACTACGGGGAGGCCCGCGAGAGAGTCGATGCCGCCAACGAACGCATCAGCGTCGTCATCAACGAGTACGTCCAAGGCATGAGCGTCGTCCGAGCGTTCGATGATGGCTCGGGATCGTTCGATCGCTACAGAAGCGCCCTCGACGAGTCGACCGACGCGTTGCGGGAGTGGACCAGCAAGACCCAGACGGGTGCCTTCGTCGCGCGGACCTTGTTCGCGGCCCTGCCCTCGGTGCTCGTCGTGCTGCTCTTCGGGTTGCCGATGCACCAGAGCGGCTCCCTCGAGCTGCCGGTTCTGGTGGCCTTCCTCCTGCTGGGGCCGACGGTCAACGCGTCCATCGAGCCCATCATCTGGCTGCAGCACCACCTGATCAGCGCCGACGCCGCGGTCAAGCGGATCGGCCTGTTCCGCCGGGTGAAGCCGATCCCCGAGGTGGAAGCCGGCAGCGCCCCGCGCGACGGCTCTGTCGAGTTCCGCAATGTCACGTTCCGCTACGACGGACGAAACGACGAGGCGCTGTCCGACGTCAGCTTCAGACTGCCCGAAGGCACAGTGACAGCCCTGGTCGGCCCGTCGGGCGCGGGGAAGAGCACGGTGGCGCAACTGATCCCGCGGTTCTGGGACGTCACTTCGGGCAGTGTTCTCGTCGGCGGTGTCGATGTACGTGACATGACCGCAGACCAGCTCATGAGCACGGTCGGGTACGTGTTCCAATCGCCGTTCCTGCTCAACGACACGATTCGCGCCAACATCCGCCTCGGGCGGCCTGATGCCACCGACGCCGACGTCGAAGCTGCTGCCAGAGCGGCCCATATACACGACTTCATCGTGAACCACCTTCCCAACGGCTACGACAGTGTCGTCGGGGAACGCGGCACAACCCTCTCGGGCGGGCAGCGACAGCGCGTCACGATAGCGCGAGCCATCCTCCAGGACCATCCGATCATCGTCCTCGACGAGGCCACAGCCTTCGCCGACCCCGACAATGAGGCCAGGATCCACCGGGCGCTGGCCGAGTTGGCCGTCAACAAGACCGTGATCCTCATCGCGCACCGCCTGTCCACGGTGCGCGATGCCGATCAGATCTTCGTGCTCGACCAGGGCCGCGTCAGCGAGCAGGGAACCCATGACCAGTTGGTCGCCGACTGCGGAGGCTACGCCCGATTGTGGGCGCACTTCACAGATGCCCAGGAGTGGGGGCTTCGGTCGAGCCCCTCCGACCCGGCCGAGGTCGAGCACACGGAGGTCTACCGGTGATCACCACCCTTCAGAGCCTGATCGATGCCTGCGGCACGCGGGCACCGCTGATGAAGCAAGCGCTTGTGATGTCCGTTCTCTCGTCAATGGCCCAGGGCCTGGCCTACGGCCTTCTGATTCCCCTGTTCTTTGCCATGGTGAGTGGCTCGGGCGACGCCTGGGGATGGTTGAGCATGATCGCCGCGCTGGTGCTGGTCGACGCGGGCCTGCGATTCTCCGGCAGCCGCATAGAGTGGCGCATCCACATGGAGGTCGCCGACGAGACGCGCACGCGCCTCGGAGAACAGCTGAAACGGATACCCCTGCAGCAGTTGCTACGACGAGACACCGGCGACCTCAACAACGTGCTCACAGGCAACGTCAACGACGTCGTGTCGGTCGCCGGAGGGCTTTTCGGCATCGTCATCAACAGCATCGTGGCGCCCTTCGCAGCAGCCATCGTCCTGCTCTGCTTCGATTGGCGGCTCGCATTGTGCATGGCGGTGCTCTTCCCTCTTGCCATTCCCCTCTACCGACTCATGAGGAACCGCGCGGCCCACGAGAATCGAGTCTCGGCCGCCGCGTACGCCGACACGTCCTCTCAGCTGATCGAGTACGCCCAGGGGGTGGCCGTGCTGCGGGCGACCCGTCAGGTGGGCGCACAGTCGAAGCGACTGCAGCGCTCCCTGACACGCCTTCGAGAAGCGCAGATGCACAGCACAAGGCTCGGAACCATGCCGTCGATCGCGATGTCGGCCATCGTCCAGATCGGAATCCTCGGCATCACGGCGTTCTCCGTACTACTCGCCTTCGATGAACCCGCCGCGGTGCCCGTGGCGCTGGGCATCATCGTCGCCAGCATCCGGTTCAGTGAACCCCTGGCACAGTTCGCCAGCATGTCGCAGATGTTCGACTTCATGCAGGCGGCCGTTGACCGCATCCAGGCGCTGTCGAGCCTCGAACCACTCCCCGTCCTCGCCGGCGGCGGGCCTCCGACGTCGTCGGAGATCACCTTCGAAGGAGTGACCTTCGCCTACGACCGTGCCGGCGAGCAGGCTCTGACGGATGTGTCGCTGGTGGCGCCACCCCGGAGTCTGACCGCTTTGGTCGGGAGTTCCGGTAGCGGCAAGACGACGATCACTCGACTTCTGACCCGCTTCGCCGATCCGCAGAGCGGGCGCGTAACGGTCGGCGGGACCGACATCAGGACGCTCTCCCAAGAAGCCCTGATGGCGCGGTTCTCGGTCGTGTTCCAGGATGTGTATCTCTTCGATGATTCGATACGGGCCAACATCCGCCTGGCGAAGGCCGATGCCACCGAGCAAGAGATCATCGACGCGGCCATGGCGGCCAACTGTCATGACTTCATCTCAGCGCTGCCGAACGGATACGACACCAAGGTCGGCGAGAGCGGCGGATCACTGTCCGGCGGTGAGCGTCAGCGGATCTCGATCGCGCGGGCGATTCTCAAGGACGCGCCGATCGTGATCCTCGACGAGCCGACGTCCGCGCTCGATACCGAGAGCGAGGTCGCTGTCCAACGCGCCATCGACCGGCTGGTTCGCGACAAGACGGTCGTCGTGATCGCTCATCGTCTGTCGACCATCGCGGCCGCCGATCAGATCCTGCTTCTCAACGAAGGACGAGTCGTGGAGCGCGGTACTCATCTGGACCTGCTCGCACGGAATGGCCGCTACGCCGAGATGTGGAACGCCCAGCTCGCCGACCGTCACTGGCGGATCAGCGCCGCACCATAGGCGCCGGCGTTCGTGGCACCGGTGGCGCATCTGTCAAACGAGCGGCTCTGGCCGGTAGTCGGTGGTGACGCCGGGTAGCTTTCGTGATCACGTTCGCGTGATGGATGTGAACTCCCTTGTAGCGGAGGTGTTGTCGGGGTTGTCGGCGTTGGTCGTGGAGGACGTAATGGACGGCGGACGTGGTGATTGTCACGGCTCGCACCCGGCAAGACGCGGTGCCGTGTCCGGTGCGCGGGACGCCGACGGCGAAGGTGCACGGGTGCCAACGGCCGGATGGTGACGGACGTGCCGGTCGATAGCCGCCCGGTCGTCGTCCGGGTCCGGCGGCTGGTCTGTCCGGTGCTGGGCTGCCGACGGCAGACCTTCCGCGAGCGGATTGCCGGGTTGCTGGAGCGCCATCAGCGCCGCACAGTGCGGCTGGCGGGCCAGATATCGCAGGTGGCACGGGAGTTATGCGGCCGGGCGGCGGCACGCCTGGCCGGCCTGCTGGCCGTGCCCGTTTCCCGCAGCACCGCGCTGCGCCATCTGCGGCGCCTGCCGGTGCCGCAGCAGGCGGTCCCGCAAGTGATCGGCGTGGACGACTTCGCCCTGCGCCGCCGACACCGATACGCCACGATCATCACGGATGCCGAGACCGGCCGACGCGTCGCGGTCCTGCCCGACCGCGAGGCGGCCACCCCCGAGTCCTGGCTGCGGGAGCACGGCAGCGGTGTCGCGGTTTCATGGCCGTTCCAGCGTGGGCGCGAGGGCGGCCAGCAGGTCGACAGCCTCGTGTATGCAGCGGTAGACCGTGGTGATCCCGATGCGGAAGCCCGCGGCAAGGCGGGCTCAGGTGTCGCCGCGGCGCAGGCGGGCCAGGAAGGGCAGAGCCTGCCGGCCGCCGGTCAGGCGACGCCGGCGCGAACCGATCCGAGGGGGGCGGTATCCTGCGGAAGACCGAAGGGGTGCCGCAGAGTGCGGCTGGGCAGATCGATGAGGGCGGACAACCACGCGAAAGCTGCTGGTAGACACGGGTGACCTTGATCGAGAACCCGACTACCAGGAGCTTCCTTCATGCCCTCCGGGGCTGCTGGCTCAACGACCCGTCGGGTTGGACGAGATTCCGTGGGCAGCTCCGGAACCGGTCTGGGCGCCGATACGGTCCGCTTCCAGGCCGGTGAGCAGCACCTCGATGGTGTGGCGGAACATTGCCTCGCGTGGCGTGTCGGACTCCTCCGACCAGCCGTGCAGCCAGGTCAGCAGGGTCGCCCAACCCGCGCCGGCCTCAGGCGGCGGGTCCATCGCCAACAGGGCCGCGGCACGGTCGCCGTAGCCGTGGAGCCTGCGGTCGTCGTCCAGCGCGACCAGTAGGACGGCGGTGTTGAGCAGGACGCCGTAGGCGACCGGGGCCTGCTCACCGAAGCCCGCGTCGGTGAGCAGGCCGATGCCCCTGTCCATGATCGGCAGCGCGGCGGGCACCGTCGCCCCGTCGCGGGCCAGGCGTCGGGCGACACCTGGGTAGCGCGCCAGGAGGGCGCGGCTCGGGAAGAGCAGGTCCCGGAACCAGTCCTGCCAGCTGCGGTCGGCGGGCGGGATGGGCATCGTGGCCACCACGCGCTGGACGACGGCGTCCACGACGGCCTCCCGGTCGCCGACGTGGTAGGCGATGGTATTCGGCCAAGTGCCGAGTTCCTGGGCGAGCTGACGGATGGTCCAGCCGTCGAGACCGTGCTCCCGGGTGAGTTCCAGTGCGCCGTCGACGACCCGCTCAGCGGTGAGTCGGGGCCCCCGTCGCCCCTGGGGGCCGGTTCCTGCGGAGGTCGTCGGATCACCGGGTTTCGCTGCCATGGGCGTTACCGTCTCACACCGTGCCGTGCAGGTCCGGGGCGGGCTGGAGGCGCCACCCATGGGCGCGCAGACGTTGCCGCCAGAAGGCCGCGTACCGTCCGTCGGCAGCGAGCAGCTCCTTATGGGTGCCGCGTTCGTTGATCCGGCCCTCGTGCAGGACGAGGATCTGCTCGGCCCGGATGACGGTGTCGAGCCGGTGCGCCACGACGAAGACCGTGCGCGAGGCCGTGAGGGCGGCGAGCGCGGCGGTGATGGCTGCCTCGTTCTCCGGGTCGACGGCCGCGGTGGCCTCGTCGAGCAGCACGATCGGCGCCTCCTTGAGCAGGGCGCGGGCGATGGACACGCGCTGGCGTTCCCCACCGGACAGGGCGGTGCCGCCCTCGCCGACCTGAGTGTCCCAGCCGTCGGGCAGCCGTGCGAGGATCTCGTCGACGCGAGCCGACCGGGCGACCTCGCCGAGTTCGGCGTCGGTGGCGTCGGGGCGCGCGAGGCGGATGTTGTCGGCGATGCTGCCCTCGAAGAGGTAGACGTCCTGGAAGACGGGCGTGATGAGGCCGGCTCGCTGCTCGGCGGTCAGCCGACGCAGGTCGACGCCGCCGATCCGGATGGCGCCGCCGTCGGGACCGGGGTCGAGGAAGCGGGCGAGCAGCCGCAGCAGTGTGGTCTTCCCCGCGCCGGACGGGCCGACGATCGCGGTGGTGGTGCCGGGCTCGGCGGTGAAGGTGATGTCGCGCAGTACGGGGGGGAGGTCCGGGGCGTGCGCGAAGGTGAGCCCTTCGGCCTCGACGCGATGTCCGTCCAGGGTGGAGGGGGTGGTGGGTTCGGGGAGCGGAGGTGTGGCGAGGACCTCGTTGATCCGGTCCAGGCTGGCCCGCGCCACGCGCAGCTGGGCGCCGTACTCAGCGGTGGCGGTCAGCGGTTCGGCGAACCTGGCCAGCAGGGCCAGCAGGGCGACCAGCTCCGGGGTCCGGCCGGGGTCGTGCAGTGCGAGCGCGGCACCGACGACGATCAGTGCGGTGAACACCAGCTGCACCGTGAGGGCGTTGGCGCCGAGCGCGGGCAGGGTACGGCTCAGCTGGCGCCTGCCCGCCGCGTGCTGGGCCGTCAGGGCGTCGGCGAGCTGAGTGTGGGCGTCCCCGGTGCGCCCCGCGGCCCGCAGTACCGGCTGCAGGCGGGCGTACTCGACGACCCGGTCGGCAGCGTCCGCGGCGCTGTGGTGCAGTTCCTCGTCGACCTCGGCGGCTCGGCGAGCGGCCCAGGCGAACACCGCGAACACGACCGGCACGGCCGCGATCGCACACAGCCCGAGCCGCCAGTCGATGATCAGCATTCCGGCGACGACGGTGAGCGGGGTGACCGCAGCGGAGACCAACGGCTGGAACATGTGCGCGGGCAGGCCCATGATGTCGACCACGCCCTTGCTGGTCAGCTGGCCGACGCGGCCGACCCGGTCCCCGCCGAACCAGCCGATCGGAAGCTTGGCGAGGTGATCGCCGAGCCGGTGGTGAAGCGTGCGCGAGATCAGGTGCCCGAGCCGGAACCCGAGCTGTTGCCCAACGTACGACACGGGCCAGCTGACCAGCACGGTCGCGGCGAGGACGAGGAACCAGCGGGCGGCCGCGGTCACGTCCCCGCGCAGTAGCTCGTTCAGGACCGGCACCAGCAGGACGTACGCGATGCCCTGCAGAACGCTGTGGAGAACGAGCGCGGCGAGGTAGCGCAGGTAGGCGGGGCGGTTGTCGGAGCCGAGGAGGGCTCCCAGGCTGCGGATCACGGCGTCTCTTCCTTGGGCTGGGCGTGGGCGTCGGAGTGGGCGGTGGCCTCGGTACGGGAGTCCGGCGCGGCGGGCACGGTCTGGGCGTGCCACAGCTGTGCGTACCGCCCGTCGGCGGCCAGGAGTTCCTCGTGCGTACCGCGCTCGACGATCCGCCCCGCATCGAGCACGAGGATCTGGTCGGCCGAGGTGACGGTGGACAGACGGTGGGCGATCACCAGCACCGTTCGGCCCGCGGCGAGCCGGGACAGGGCGTCCTGGATGGCCGCCTCCGATTCCGGGTCTGCCCATGAGGTCGCCTCGTCGAGCACCAGCACGGAGGTGTCGGCCAGCAGCGCGCGGGCGATGGTGACCCGCTGCGCCTCGCCGCCGGACAGGTGGGCGTCTTCGCCGTAGACCGTGTCGTAGCCGCGCGGGAGAGCACGGATCACATCGTGGATCCGTGCCGCCCGGGCCGCCTCGACGACCTCGTCCCGGCTGGCGCCGGGGCGGGCGAGGGCGATGTTGTCGTGCAGGCTCAGGCGTGGCAGGCCGACGTCCTGGAGGACGAACCCGACATGCCGGTAGAGTGTTTCGGCGGGAATCCGGCGCAGATCGGTGCCGCCGAGCAGGACCGACCCGCTGTCGGGGTCCGTGAACCGGGGCAGCAGCCCGGCCAGCGTGGACTTGCCCGCGCCGGACGGGCCGACGAGCGCCGTCACCGTACCGGGTTCGAGTACGGCGTCCAGGCCGTTCAGAACGGGCACGCGTCCCTCGTAGGCGAAGGACACCGCGCGGAGCTCGACCCGGTGTCCGGCCGGCTGCCCCGGTGCGGTGGTCTCGGGGAGGGTGGGCGTGTCCAGCAGGGCGGTGATGTTCGACGCCGCGCCCCGGGCCAGTTGCAGGGCGGTCACCGAGTGTTCCAGGTTGAGCAGCGGGCCCGCCAGGCCGATGCCGAGCACGAGGAAGGGCAGCAGGTCGACGGGCTCGGACCAGCCCGCGCCGACGAAGCCGAGTCCGGCGCCCAGGATCACCAGCAGCATGGTCGGCCCCGACACGGCGGCCATGGCGATGGCGAACGGCCGCAGCATGGGCTGGGTCCAGGCGTGGAAGGCGTCGGCGAAGGCGTCGGTCTCACGAAGGAACCGTTCGTGCGCCCGCCGCGCGTGCCCGAATGCCTTGACCACCGCGATCCCGCGCACGAATTCGACGGCTGCGGCGTTGATGCGCCCGAGTGCGGTGACGTAGCCGCCCATCTGCTCCGCGTAGCCACGGCTGATGCGCGCGTAGGCGACGGCGAAGAACAGCAGCGGGGTCAGGCTGATCAGAGCGAGCCTCCAGTCCGCCCAGAAAAGGTACGCCAGTACGGCGAGGGGGGTGACGAGGGCACCGACGAAGTCGTTGGCCGCGTGCGCCACCAGGGTGTGCAGCGCGGACACCTCGTCCTGGACGGTGGTCTTGATCCGGCCGCTGGATCGCTGGCCGAACCAGCCGAGCGGCACCCGGTCCAGCCGGCGTATCACCCGGACCCTGACGTCATGGCTCAGGTCGGTGTCGGCGTAGTGGCTGACCCCGCCCGCCGCGCCGACCAGTGCGAAGCGGAGCAGGAAGGCGACGGCCGCGACGATCACGACCGTCCACACCCGGTCCCGGTCCACGGGCGGGCTGAGTAGCGTCACCGCCAGCTCGCCGATGCAGATGTACGGGACCACGGCGGCCAGCGAACCGAACGCCTGGCAGACCGCGCCCACCGCGATCCGGCCCCGCACCGGTGCGATGAGCCGACGCAGCGCCTCGGCTTTGGTGGCGGAGGCGCGTCCGGCGGCGGGTGCCGGTCCGGCGGTGGTCGGCGGGGGCTCGGTGGGTGGTGCGGTGGATGTGGCGGCCACAGTGTCTCCTCGCGTGCAACATGCTCGTCGTAGTCGTCCGGCCCGTCAGGATCGTCGGGCTTCTCTGCTGGTCGGGCTGGTCCTGCTTCCACGGCCCCGGATCCATCGCCGCTTCGTGGTCGCCCGCGGGTCGACGTACGACAGGGTCGGCGCCCCCGTCCGGCCCTGTCGTACGGCTGTGCGACGACGTGGTCACACGGCCCCATAAGCCGATCCCGGCGCTCCCCCGGGCGCGTCGAACGGCGGAACCGCCCAAGCGGTTACCCGTGGAACGCAAGTAAGGCTAACCTAATTGGACGCCGTCCAATAACTTCAGCCTGGATCGGTGGCATCCATGTCGACAATCTGCCGAACCAGAGAGAGGGGGGCCTGCGGGGCGGTGAGCAGTGGGCGGCCACAGCACCCCGGTCCGGCACAGGCCGTCGCATGCCTCGACCCAGGCGGCGGTCCGCCCGGCCTCGACGTCGGCGTGACCCGCGAAGGAGCTTCACGCAGTCGTCTCGGTCTCGGTGTCGAGCGGGTCTCCACCAGGGGGCGCGTCGCACGGTCCGGTCCCAGGTACGCAGGAGGCCGGAAGGTGAAAGGCCAGGACGAAGGCCCGTTTCATCGGGAGCGCGAACATCGTCGAGTCAGCCCAGAGGGCGGCACATCACCTCGGACAGTGAAGCTCTTGGTGAAGGCCGGCCCCGTCTGCTGCGGAAGCCGGGAAGTCGCTGCCGCCGAAGTCCGCCGAACTCGCCGCCGACCCTGTGCCGTGCGGGCGAGCCCTCCAGAGGTGGAGGCGTCGCCACCTGCCTGCACACCGGACTGCGCTCCGCCGACCTGAAGTGCACTCTGTGTGCGGTTCGGGCTCCCGGTCACCCCGAGGCGGCCGGCGTCGGCGGACCCGGCCTTGAGTCAAGGCCCCGTCCGCACGGGGCGACACCGTGTCCGCCCTGCGTGATGACGCCCCATGCACAGACGACCGCACGCAGGGGTGGCTTTCAGGACGCCACACCCGGCATCCAGAATGAGGGTAGGCTAACCTAAGTCGATCATCCATGCAGTGGAGGAGTCTGTGATCGAAGCGCGAGCCGTACCCCGGGTCCCACCGGAGATCCGACCGGCACGGCAGCGGCTCACAGGAGTCGGCGGCCGGCGCCGCTGGGTGGGACTGCTGGTTCTGCTGGGGGTGGCGGCGCTCACCGTGCTGCTCTCCGTGGCCCTGGGGACCAAGCCGCTCTCACCGGGCCAGGTATGGCATGGTCTCTGGAGTCCTGAGGGCCTGGAGGCGGACGTCATCGTCCGAGACCTGCGCCTGCCGCGCACCTGGCTCGGACTGGTGGCCGGTGCTGCGCTGGGGGTGGCCGGGGCCTTGATGCAGGGGCATACCCGCAACCCCATCGCCGATCCGGTGGTCCTGGGCATCAGTGCTGGTGCGGGAACGTGCGTGGTTGCTGCCGTCTTCCTGCTGGGAGTATCCGGCCTCTACGGCTATGTGTGGTTCGGATTCCTCGGTGCCGCCGCGGCCAGCCTTCTGGTCTACGGTGTGGGGCTGGTCGCCAGAGGTGGCGCCACTCCTGTCACGCTGGCGCTGGCGGGTGCCGCCGCGCACGCGCTCTTCACGGCGCTCACCGCTGGCATGGTGCTGATCGACCGGCAGGCTCTGGAAATCTACCGGTTCTGGACGGTGGGCACGGTCTCCGGCCGCCCGATGGAACTCGTCGTGCAGATGCTCCCCTTCATCCTGGTGGGCCTGGCACTGGCCGCTGCCAACGCCGGCGGGCTGAACGCCCTGTCGCTGGGGGAGGACACGGCTCGGTCGCTGGGGCTACGCGTGGGTCCCACCCGGGCGATCGGCATGGCGGCCATCACCGTGCTGACCGGCACCGCTGTCGCCGTCTGCGGGCCGATCGGCTTCGCCGGGCTGGTCGCCACACACATCGCGCGGTACTTCACCGGGCCCGACTACCGCTGGATCCTCGCCTACGCCGGGCTCCTCGGCGCCTCACTGGTGGTCCTTGCCGACACCCTCGGCCGTCTGGTCGCCCGACCCGGAGAGCTTCAGGTCGGCATCATGCTCGCGCTGATCGGCGCCCCGGTCTTCATCTATCTGGTGAGCCGCCGAAAGCCGGTGGGACCATGAGCCTCCCCACTCCGCCTGGACCGCCCACGCAGGGCTCCTCGGCGCCCCTGGGCGCCGCCGCGACCGCCGAGCTGGACGATGCCCGCTCCGGCCCCCGGTCGGCCGTTCCCGGACGTCGGCCACTGCGCGCGGGTCCGCTCTCCGCCGTCTGGCGCCCCCGGCAGATCCTGGTGCCGCTGCTGATCGCCGCGATGCTCTTCGGGGCCGTCGTGGTAAGCACCGCCCGCGGCAGCGGATCCCTCTCAGCCTGGGAGGTGGCCCTGCGCCTGCTGGGCGGCGGTAACCCGGATCACGACTTCGTCATCTTCGAACTCCGCCTGCCGCGCGCCCTGATCGGCGTCCTGGTGGGCGGCGCGCTCGGGCTGGCCGGAGCGATCATCCAAGGCCTCGCACGTAACCCGTTGGCCAGCCCGGACATCCTGGGCATCACCAGCGGAGCCGGAGCCGGCGCCGTCACGGTGATCGTCCTGGGCGGCTCCTACGGCAGCGTCAGCGGCCCACTGGCAGACATCGGCATCCCCGCCGCCGCTGTCGGGGGAGCACTGATCGCAGCCATGGCCGTCTACCTGCTCGCGGTGCGACGGGGAATCTCCGGCTACCGGGTGCTGCTGGTCGGCGTCGGTGTGAACGCGGTTCTCGGCAGCGTGCTCTCCTGGCTGCTGGTCAAGGCCGACATCGCCGATGTCGGCCGCGCGCTGGTCTGGCTCAACGGCAGCCTCGACCAGGGCGCCGACTGGTCCACCGTCCGGACCGCCTCCCTGGTACTTGCCGCGCTGGTGCCTGTCGCCCTCGCACTCTCCTTCTCCTTCGGGGCCCTCGCCTACGACGAGGACACCACGCGAGGCCTCGGCGTGCGCATGACCGGTTCCCGGGCGGCGCTGCTTCTCACCGCCGTGCTCCTCACCGCCACCGCGACCGCGGCGGCCGGGCCGGTCGCCTTCGTCGCGCTGGCAGCACCGCAGCTGGCACTTCGGTTGGCCCGCACCGGCACACCGCCGCTGCTCGCCTCCGGCCTGTTGGGGGCGGCCGTCACGGTGTGGGCCGACGTGCTGGGCCGTACCACCTTCGGCGAACTGCAACTGCCGGTCGGCGTTCTGACGGCCGCGCTCGGCGCGCCCTACCTGCTCTATCTGCTCGTCCGAAGCGGAAAGGCCCGTATCTCATGACGGAGACCATCAAGATGGGCACGACGGCGGGGACTCCCGTGCCGCAGGAGCCGAAGGCGGCCGGAGCACATCGGGCTCCGGTGCGGCTGCGTGCCCGGGGCCTCACCCTGGGATATGCGGAGCACCTGGTGATCGAGGGACTCGACCTGGAGATTCCGGACGGTTCGTTCACCGCTGTCATCGGCCCCAACGGCTGCGGTAAGTCAACTCTGTTGCGGGCCCTCGGGCGGCTGATGAAGCCACGAGCCGGCGAAGTGCTGCTGGATGGCAGCCCCCTGCACCGGATGCCGACCCGTCAGGTGGCCCACCTGATAGGGCTGCTGCCGCAGTCTCCCGTGGCACCCGAGGGCATCAGCGTCGCAGACCTGGTCGCCCGGGGGCGGCATCCCCACCAGAGCTGGTACCGGCGCTGGTCCAGCGAGGACGAGGCGGTTGTGGCCCGGGCGATGCGGGCCACCGGTACCTACGAGCTGGCCGAGCGGAACCTGGACGAACTCTCGGGCGGACAGCGCCAGCGCGCCTGGATTGCCATGGCACTCGCCCAGGACACCGAGGTGCTGCTGCTGGACGAGCCCACCAACCACTTGGACCTGGCGCACCAAGTGGAGGTCCTGGACCTGGTGCGGGCGCTGCCCCGGGACCTCGGGCGTACCGTGGTGCTGGTGCTGCACGATCTGACGCTGGCGGCCAGATACGCGGACTGCCTGGTGGCGATGAAGGACGGGCGGATCGTCGCACAGGGCGCGCCGCGGGATGTGCTCGACGAGGAGTTGCTGCAGGAGGTGTTCGGGCTGCATGCCCGGGTCCGGCACGACGAGGAGACCGGTTGCCCGTTGGTGATCCCGCTCAGCCGCTCGACCGAGCAGGGCGGCTGAGCGCGGATGAGGAGGAGCCGGGCCTGAATCGCGCGGACGTGCATCGCGGACGAGTGGCCCGGACGACGGTCGGAGTGCCGCCCATCGGACGGGCCGGTACAGCCGACGCCCGGCCCGACCGGCACCGGTCGCGAGGTCGCCGCGCTCGGTCCTCGCTGCCGGACGGGGGGCGTCGAGCCGCCCGCGCCGTATGCGGGTCTCCCCGGCACTGACGTGGAGGCAGGACGAACAGGTCTTCCGAACGGATGTGAGTGCGGGGTGGGTGCTGATCCGGCACGAGGGCCCACCTTCCGCTGACGGGATGAGGTGGGCCGGACCCGGACCTTCCGGCGTGGAGTGGGCCGTGTCAGCAGGTGGCGGTGCCGGTGGAAACCGCCCAGGAGGGTCGGCCGATACCGGGCAGCTTCCGCCCGTCGCGGCCCCGCGCGTAGAGCGCGATGTGCCGGTGGCGTACCCGCACCTCCCCCAGCAGCGACGCGCCGTTCTTCTCGATCATCCTGCGAGAGGCGGAGTTGGCCGCGTCGGGTTCGAAGACCACGGTGTCACAGGCGGGATCCCGGGCCAGGAACTCGTCGGTGATCTCGCCGACTATCCGGGACCCCAGCCCCTGGCCGGTGTCGGCCGGATCTGCTATGGCCAAGTGAACACTCAGGTCGTGCGGTCGTGCCTGGTAGTGGTGGCCGACGATGTCCTGGGCCATCCGGTAGAACTCCATGTAGGCGATGGGGCGCCCGTGCTGTTCGACGATGACGGGCCTGGAGTACCCGGTGCGCAGCTGGGCCCTGATGTGAGCGTCCCAGCGTTCCAGTGGCCAGTCGTACTCCCAGCCCTTGGCGGTGTGCGGCCGGTTCATCCACTCACAGATCATCTCGATGTCGCCGTTGTCCGTCCGGGCATCGCGGAAGAGCAGTTCGCCCCGGTGGAGGCCGGTGGGCGGCGGTGGAACGGCAAGCCAGGAGGCAGGCAGCCCGTCGGTGGCATAGCGGGGCAGTACAGGAGGGATGGCGTTCACGGGGCGGCTCCATGGAGGGGCGGGTGTCCGAGGTGCGGGGCTCCTGCGCGGGACATCCGAGGCGACCGGGGCTGCCGGCTGCGCTCTGTCCACCCTGCGGGCGTGGTTCGCGACCACGCAGGCCGTTCCCTCGGGACGGGGCCGGACATCCTGAGGCGGCTGCCGGAAGTCTGCAGTACGCGGGAAGGTCATGGCAAACCGTGCACCGGTGAGGCGCAGATCACGTCGTGGTTGTTCTCGGGATGCCGAAGCCCTTGTGGACAGCGCCCTGTTGGGCTGTGGCCCGGGCTTCACGGCGGTTTCGGTAGGCCGGATGGCACAGAGCAGAGCCTGACCAACTTAGGTAAGGCTTGCCAAAGTAAAGATTCATCCAATAGCGTCACGATCAGCCAACTCGGCCAGAGCGATTCCGAGTTGTCCAGGGGAGTGCGTGCTCCTGCGCCACGCCACCCCCCGGCACGGCCCCTTGCGGGGCTCGTGCCGTTCCGCACGGAGGGTCGGCCGGACCCCAGCCCGTGATGCCAGGCCTCGCCGTCAGGACGCGCGAACGTAGCGCCGACGGAGGGCGGATGCCGTTCCGTCGGCCCCGCGCGGCCACCAACCCGCGCCAGAAAGGGTGTCTTCCACGTGCGATCGCACATCCTCGGACAGCTAGACCTCGACGACAGCAGACTCGCCCCGGACCTCGCCTACCTCGCCTCCGTACCCCGTGGAGAGGAGGGCTACGACGAGTTCAGCAACGGGTACTGGAAAAACCTCCCGCTGTGGAACGCCAGCGGTGACGCCGGGGACGACCTGTACCGGGACACCTGCTCACCCGCCCAACTCACCGAGCACGGCAAGCGGGTCGGCTACCTGAGGGAGCTGGTCGAGAGCGTCTTCGACACCGACCGGATCACCATGGTCCGCACCCGGAACCTGGTGGACGCCGTGGTGATCCCCCACCGGGACTTCGTGGAACTGGGGCGGGACGCGGAGCAGTACTTCCGGGTTCTGATGTTCCTGGAGCCCAACTCCGCCGCGCTGCACTCCGAGGACGACACCGTGCTCAACATGCGCCCCGGAGAGATCTGGTTCCTGGACGCCGGGGCGGTACACGCCGCTGCCAACTTCTCCGCGGACAGCAGGCAGATGCTCTGCGTCGACTTCGCCTTCGACGGTCCGTACGAGGAGGCGGACGTCTTCCGCGACAAGTCCTACCACCGGCCCGGTGCCGAGGCCCGGATCATCGAGCGTCCCCAGCTCCCCGCCGAGCGGCGGGAGGCGATCCTGAAACTCGGTGAGGTGGTGGACCGCTCCAACTTCAAGGAATTCCTCTTCCTCCTCGCCAAGGTGCACTTCCGCTACCACGTACCCGCCGAGGAAACGTACGGCTGGCTCCACTCGATCGCCGAGTCCTCCGGAGACGACCTGCTGGTGCGCAACGCCGTGGAGCTGCGTGACTACACCATCGGCGCCCGCACGCTGAGCGAGCGCTTCTCGCTCAACTCCTGGTCGTAGGAGACGGGCGTCATGGGGCACCGACCGGCGGCCCATGACGCCCGTCGATCGGCGAGGCCGCACCCGGCGGCGACGGGACGGACGCCCCACACCGGGGAGGAAGAGCGATGAGGAGAGGCACGATGGGCGGAACGGACACCGCTGCGGCGGAGCGGGACCGCAGACGCAGACTGGCGGCGCTGCGCAAGCGCATGGCCGAGAGCGACGGGGGGGCGAGAGGGCGTACCGGGCCCAAGCCCGTCGCCTTCGCACCCGGAGCCACGACCCCGGCAAGCCCCGCGCAGCAGCGGCTGTGGCTCCAGCACGACGCCGACGCCACTGGCGCCGCACTCAACGTGGGCACCGCCCTGACCTTGCGCGGTCCCATCGACATCCCCGCCCTGACGACAGCCGCCCGCACGGTCGCCGGCCATCACGAGATCCTGCGGACCCGCTACAACCTGACCGGCACGGGCGAGCTTCTGGCCGTCCCCGATCTGGCTGCCGACACGTTGCCGGTGACCGTCGTCGACACCCCTGGCGGCGGCTCGGACGCGCTGATCGCCACCGAACTGCGCACCCCCTTCGACCTGGAGGCCGCGCACCCGGTACGCCTGACCCTCTGCGTCGAAGGGCCCGACCACCACACACTGGTCCTGGTCGCCCACCACATCGCCTGGGACGACGCCTGCTGGCCGATCTTCTTCGACGACCTCGCCGCCGCCTACCAGGGACACACCCCCGCCCCCGCGGTCCGCTACGCCGAGGCCGCCCATGCTATGGAGCAGGAGCGCACGGTGGCGACGCCCCTCCTCCGCCGGCACTGGGAGGAGGCCCTGGCGGGTGCGGACCCGGCCACCGGGCTCGGCAGCGCCGACGCCCAGGAGCACACAGGCACCAGCCGTTCCCATGAAGTGGCTCTGGAGGCGTCCCTGTCCGGCGAGGTCGAGGAACTTGCCAGGCAGCGGTCCACCACCCCCTTCGTGGTGCTGCTCACCGCCTTCGCCGCAGGGCTGCGTCGGCACACGGGCAACGAACGGGCCCTGATCGGGACCCCGGTGACGCAGCGGGACAGCGAGCTGTGCGACCGCTCTCTGGGCTACTTCGGCAACGTCGTCCTGCTGCCCCTTGCCGTGCCTGCCGGGCACAGCCTGGGCAAGGCAGTGGAACGCACCGGACACACCGTCGCCGAAGCCCTCCAGAACCAGGACCTGCCCTACAGCGAGGCCGTACGGCTGCTGGGTGCCGCCGGTCGGCCCCGGCCGGTCGAGGTCAGCTTCGGCGTCGAGGACGCCGGGGTCCATCTGACACTGCCCGGCGTGGCCGTCGATGCCCGCGCGGTGCGCGGCGGAATCGGGCAGGCCCCGCTGTCCGTGATGGCTCGCCGTGCCCTGGACGGCCGCTGGGTTCTGCGCTTCGAATACCTTGAGGACGCCTATCCCGCCGGCCGGATCGACTCCCTGGCACAGACCTGTCTGCGGGTCCTGCGAGCTGCCCTGAAGAACCCCGGCACCTCCTTCGCCGAGCTCCCGCTGATCACCGAGGAGGAGCGCGAACTGCTTCTGAGCCGGGGTGCGGCCCCGGCCTTCGTCGGGCCTTGGCGCTCCGTGGTGGAGCGGATCGAGGCGCAGGCCGCCGCCCGGCCCGCCGCGGTCGCGGTGCGCACGGCAGGGACCACGCTGACCTACCGCGAGCTGAACAGCCGCGCGGCCGCCGTAGGCCGCTGGATCGCGGCCCGGGGCATCGGCTCCGAGGACCTGGTCGCCTGCGCACTCGGCCGCACCGTGGACAGCGCCGTGATCGCACTCGGAGTGCTGAAGTCCGGTGCCGCGTTGCTGCCCTTGGACGTCACGCACCCGGCCGACCGCCTGGCGGGCCTGCTGGCCGAGGCGGCACCGCGCCACCTGTTCACCAGTGCGGACACCGACGACCGGGTGCCCGGGGACGCCGTTCCGCGGACCGTCGTCGACTCGGCGTCCTGGCAGGCCGAGCTCGGACCACTCTCGGGTCGGGGCGAGCTGACCGACCGTGACCGGGTGCGCCCGCTACGTCCGCAGAACCTGGCGTACGTCATCTACACCTCCGGCTCGACCGGCACGCCCAAGGGCGTGGGCACCACCCATGCCGCACTCGGCGATCACCTGGAGTGGCTGATCGGCCACTTCCGGGACACTCACGACGAGGGCGAGACCGTCCGCTGGCTACGGCTGGCTTCCCCCGCCTTCGACGTCTCCCTCGGTGAGCTGCTGGGCCCGTTGTGCTTCGGCGGCGAAGTACTGGTGCCCCGGGCAGGCGCCGAGTCCGACCTCAATCTGCTCTTCGCCGAGCTGGCAGCGCTGGAGGCCACCGTTGTCCACGCCGTGCCGTCGTTCCTGAACTACCTGGCTGCGGCGGCGCCGGAGAGACCGCTGTCCTCGCTGCGCTGGCTGCCGGTCGGCGGCGAGGTGCTGCCCGGCGAGCTGGCCGACCGGGTACGCGCCCGGTTCGGCAACGGTGGCAGGGTCACCATCGGCAACTACTACGGGCCCACCGAGACCACCCAGTCCGTCACCGGCTACCGCGTCGAGGGCCCGCAGGGGCACCGCACGGTCCCCATCGGGCGGCCCAAGTGGGGCAACACCGCGCTGCTGCTGGACCCCGCACTCGGTCTCACCCTGCCCGGCGAGACGGGAGAGCTCTACCTTGAGGGGAGCTCGCTGGCCCGCGGCTACCTGGGGCGCCCGGCGCTCACGGCCGAGCGCTTCGTGCCCAGCCCCCTCACCCCCGGCCGTCGGCTCTACCGCACCGGGGACCTGGCGCGCTTCGGGCCCGACGGTGAACTCGAGTTCGCCGGCCGGGCGGACGACCAGGTCAAGATCCGCGGCTTCCGGGTGGAGCCGGGCGAGGTCGAGGTGGCGCTGCGCGCCCAGGACGGCGTACGGCAGGCCGTCGTCGTCGCCCGCGAACAGGCGGAGACCGGAACCGGCCTGGTCGCCTACCTCACCCCGGCTGGAGAGCAGGGCATCGACCTGCCGGCACTGCGCGCCCGACTGGCCGCCGCGCTCCCCGCCCACATGGTGCCCGGATCCTTCGTCCTTCTGGAGGAACTGCCGCTGACCCCGGCCGGTAAGACCGACCGCCGCGCTCTGCCCGAGGCGCCGTCAGAGGAGACAGCTGCCTTCCGGCCGCTCGACGGACGTCTGGAGCGCGAGATAGCCGAGCTCTTCGCCGAGCTCCTCACCCCGGCCGGCGAACCGGCCGCCGGACAGGCAGACGACGGAGGACCGACGGCCGGCGGACGCCGCGTCGGCTCCGACACCTCCTTCTTCGAACTGGGCGGTCACTCCCTGCTGCTCACCCGCCTCCTCTCGCAGGTCCGTCGCCGGTACGACACCACCGTCTCCGTACGGGACGCCTTCAACCGCGCCACCCCCGCCGGACTGGCCCGGCTGGTCCGCGAGAGCGCGACGGGCGAACCGGACCTCGGGCCCGCCCCGCCGCTGACCGCGCGGCCCCGTCCGGACACCCTCCCCCTCTCCTTCGCCCAGCAGCGCATCTGGTTCGTGGACCGGGTCGAGACGAACAGCACCACCTACAACGTGCCCATCGCCCTGGATCTCGCCGGTCCTCTCGACACCGACGCGCTGCGCGGCGCCCTCGGCGACCTGATGCTCCGGCACGAGAGCCTGCGCACCGTGTTCCCCGATCACGAGGGCGTCGGCCGCCAGCAGGTCCTGGACGACCACCGGGTCCAACTTCCGGTGACCGGGACGAACTCCGACGACCTGCGCTCCGTCCTCGCCACAGCCGCCGCGCACCCCTTCGACCTCACCCGTGAACGGCCGCTGCGCGCCGCGCTGTTCCGCGTCTCCGAGCAGCACCACGTGCTCTCCCTGCTGCTCCACCACATCGTGTGCGACGAGATCTCGGCAGGTCTGCTCGTGGACGACCTCACCCGCGCGTACGCGGCGCGGCTGGACGGCGGCGGGCGGGACGGCTCCCCGGTACTGCCCCCGCTGCCCGCCCAGTACGCCGACTACGCCCTGTGGCAACGGGAGCGGCTGGAAGCCGCGGACGGCCCGGCCGACCGGCTGGCGGAGTTCTGGCACGGGTACCTGGCCGACCTGCCGCAGGACACCGCCGTCACTCCGGACCGCCCACGCCCGGCCCGGCCCGACCCGGCCGGCGGCGTCGTCCCCTTCACCTTCGACGCCGACGTCCGGCAGGGCGTCGAACGGCTTGCCGAGGCGACGGGCGCGACACCCTTCATCGTGCTGCAGGCGGCCGTCGCCACCCTGTTGTGCAAGCTCGGCGCCGGCGATGACGTGCCGCTCGGCACCCCCGTCGCCAACCGGCCCGACGAGGCGGTGACCGAGGCCGTCGGCCTCTTCGTCAATCTGGTGGTGGTACGCAACGACCTCACCGGGGACCCCACCCTGGAGGAGATCGTGCGCCGCGCCAGGACACGCGCCGTGGACGCCTACCACCACGCCGAACTGCCCTTCGAGCGGATGGTCGAGGAAGCCGGTGCCGAACGCTCGCTGAGCGTCAACCCGCTCTTCCAGGTACTGGTCCAGCTGCGGGACGAAGAGGACCTCACCCGGACGGCGGGCGGGCTGCGCTGGCGCTCGCTGCCCCAGCACACCGCCACCGCCAAGTACGACCTCTCCGTCAACTTCGAGCCCAGCGCACGGTCCGGAGGATGGGCCGGCGAGCTGATCTACCGGCGCGACCTCTACGACGAGGCCACCGTGCGCCGGCTGGCCGACCGGCTCGGCCTGGTCCTGCGCGCCATGGGAGGGGAGCCCGGCCGCAGACTGCACACTCTGGAACTGGTCACCGAGGAAGAGCGCCGGCTGATCCTGCGGAAGTGGAGTAGCGGACCGCAGGCCGCCCCCGACCTCGCCGAGACCCTGCCAGCGCTCGTCGAACGGTCCCGGGGCGCATACAACCTGCCCGGCGGTACCGAGCGAACGGCTGTGGAGTGCGCGGGCCGCACCATCGGCTACACCGAACTCCACCGGCGCAGCGACCGGCTCGCCCGGCTGTTGCTGGCGCGCGGCGCGGGCCCGGACCGCTTCGTCGCCATAGCCGTACCCCGCTCCATCGACATGGTGGTCGCGCTGCTCGCGGTCGTGAAGACCGGAGCCGCCTACCTGCCGCTGGACCTGCGACTCCCGCCCGATCGACTGGCTTACATGATCGACGACGCGGCCCCCGTCGCCGTTCTCACCCGCTCGGACGCCACAGCCGGCCTGCCCGACACCCGCACGGCCTCGCTGCTGCCGCTGGACGGCGCCGAGACGGCGGCCGAACTCGCCGCGCAGTCCGACGAGCGGCTGCCCGAGGAGGTGTCCCTGCACGCCCGGGGCGAGAACATCTCCTACTTCCTCTACACCTCCGGATCCACCGGTGTGCCCAAGGGCGTGATCGGCACCCAACTGGCCTACGCCGCCCGGCTTACCTGGCAGCCCCTGCGCTACCCGGTGGCCCAGCCCGATGTCCGGCTCTGCCAAGGCTGGCTGAGCTTCCACGACGGCGGCTGCGAGATACTCGCCGGCCTGATCGCCGGGGCCCGCCTGATCGTCGCCGACGAGGCGGAGGCCCGCGACGTGGGCAGCCTGGTCGGCCTGATCGAGAACAATCCGATCGGGCAGGTGACCGCGGTTCCCACCGCCATCAACGCGCTGATCGACGCCTCCCCGGAGGCGGTCCGCTCGGTACCCCGCTGGATCAGCAGTGGTGAGCCCATGACCCCGACCCTGCTGCGTCGGCTGCGGGCAGTGGCACCTGACGCGGAGATCGTCAACAACTACGGTGCCACCGAGCTGAGCGGCGGTGTCGTCCGGGGACCGATGCACCGTCACGGTCTCCACCTGGGCACCCCCGTCGACGGCGCCCGGGTGCTGGTCCTGGACCGCCACCTCAACCTCTGCCCGCCCGGAGTGCCCGGCGAGGTGTACGCCGCGGGCCACCAGGTGGCCCGCGGCTACTGGAGGCGCCCCGGCCTGTCCGCCGCCCGCTTCCTCCCCGACCTCTACGGTGACACCCCCGGCACCTTGCTGTACCGCACCGGGGACCGGGCCCGCTGGAGCCGGGACGGCCGGCTGCTCTTCGACGGCCGCACCGACCACCAGGTGAAGCTGCGCGGCATCAGGGTGGAACTGGGAGAGATCGAGGCCGCTCTCCGCCTGGCGCCCGAGGTGGCCCTGGCCGCCGCCCGTACCCACCGGGAGAACGACTCCACCCAGCTGGTCGGATACGTCACCCTGGCCGATCGGAGCACCGACCGGGACGCGGCGCTCGCCTCCGTCCGCGAGCACCTGTCCCGGGAACTGCCCGTCTACCTGCACCCGTCGGTGCTCACCGTGCTGGACACCATGCCGCTGACCGGTTCCGGCAAGGTGAACCGGCCCGCCCTGCCACTGCCGGACCTGCGTACCTCCGGTACCCGGCAGCCTCCGCGCGGTGCCACCGAGGAGGCCGTGGCCGCGCTCTTCGCGGACGTTCTCGGTGCGACGGACATCGGGCGCGAGGACGGCTTCTTCGCCCTCGGCGGGGACAGCATCATCTCCGTCCAACTCGCCAGCCGTGCTCGTGCCAAGGGGCTGGCGATCACCGCGCAGATGGTTTTCGAGAACCCCACCGTCGCCGAACTGGCCGAGGCATGCGACCGCGCCGAGGCCGACACCCACGACCGGGCGGCGGCCCCCGGCGTGTCGAGGCCGGACACCGAGGTCTCCGGCCTCGACAAGGAAACCCTCCAGGCGCTGCTCGGCAGCTGGAAGAGAGCCTGATTTGCCCGCCGCGACACCCCCGAAGACCCCCGCAACCCCGCCCCCGGCGGGACCGTACGGAAGCTGGAGCACTGAGCCGATGGAGTCGCTGTCCCTTCAGGACGCCGAACGGCGCTTCGGCGCCGGGAGAGCCGAGACGCGAGGGCTGATCTGCGTCGTCGGCGCCGGCCCCAAGGCGCTGGCCACCGCGGCCAAGAGCCAGGTGCTCAGGGAACTGGGCGTGGAAGCCCCTCGTGTGCTGGTCGTCGAACCCTACGGTGTCGGTGCCAACTGGACGGCGGCCGGCGGCCGCACCAACGGTCGTCCGCGGTTGTCCACCAGCCCGGAGAAGGACCTCGGATTCCCCTACACCTCCCAGGGACACGGCACGGCGATCGATGCCTCGGTCAACACCCTGATGCAGAAGTTCTCCTGGACGGCGTTCCTGGTTTCCGCGGGTCGCTACGCGGCCTGGGTGGACGCCGGCCGCCCCAGCCCACGCCACCTGGACTGGGCCGCGTATCTCCGGTGGGCCGCCGAAAGGACCGACTTCCCCCTGGTCAGCGGCTGGGTGCGCCGACTGGAGACCTCCTGCGGCCAGTGGGAGGTCACGGTCGAGGGAAGCAGCGGGGGATCCGCCGCCCTCTGGGCCGACCGCGTCATGATCAGCGGACCGGGCCCGCACGGCGGCAGGCTGGCGGACGACGCGATCTGCACCGTCGAGGAGTTCTGGCGACTGGGCCTGGACACCACGCTGGTCGACCCCGCCGTCGCCGTGGTCGGCGGAGGAGAGACCGCCGCCGCGGTCGTCGAGGATCTGGTGCGCCAGCACTCCGGCCGGACCACCGTGATCAGCCCGTACCCCGTGGTGTACAGCCGTGGCGAGGGCTTCTTCGAGAACGCCCTCTACTCCAGCCCGGAACGCTGGCGCGAACTACCGGAGCAGGACCGCCGCGAGGTCATCGCCCGTACCGACCGGGGGGTCTACTCGCCCCGTGCCATCGAGGCCATCACGACCGAGGCCACGGTGCTGCACCAGCAGGGCACCGTCACCGCCGTGCGCCGTGCGGACACCCAGGTGGAACTGGAGCTGCACAACCCGGGACGTGCCGCGCGCACCCTCCGATTCGACGTGGTCATCGACGCCACCGGAGCTCGCCCCGACTGGTTCCTGGACCTGCTGGCGGACCGGGCCCGGTCCGCCGTCGCGGCGATCGTCGGCGACGCCCCGGAGACCGCGGAGGCCCTGGAGCGGCACATCCGCGCGGACCTCTCCCTGGACGGACTGCGGCCCAAGCTGCTGCTTCCCACCCTCGCCGCCTATGCCCAGGGCCCCGGGTTCGCCAACCTGAGCTCCCTCGGGCTGCTGTCCGACCGCGTCCTGGCGGAGAGCCGGGACACCTCCGCGCCCGCCACACGGCCACGGGTCTCCCTGCCCGAGGGCGGCGAGCCGGCATGACTCACCCCGAGCATGGCGCCGTGCAGCGAGACCCCCGGGCGGAGGACGCCCCGCAGCGGGCCCGCCAGGACATCGCTGTCGTCGGTCTCGCCTGCCGGGTGCCAGGCGCCGACACCCCCGACGAGCTCTGGCACCTGCTGACCGAGGGCCGCCGCGCCAACGGCCGCGCGCCCGACGGCCGCTTCGCGGCCGCGGAAGTACCGGTCGAGTTCCGCACCCGGATCGGGCAGGGTTCCTACCACCCGGCCGCCGGGTGCTTCGACGCCCGGCTCTTCCGCATGTCCGACAGGGAAGCCGCCGCCGTCGACCCGCACCAGCGGTGGGCCCTGGAGCTGGCCTGGACCGCCCTGGAGGACGCCGGCCAGGACCCCTCGGCACCACGCGAGCGCGGCCTCGGTGTCTTCGTCGGTTCCATGGGCGCCGACTGGGCGATGGAACAGGCCGCCCGCCGCCGCGACGCCATCGGACCGGGAACCCTGGCAGCCACCACGCCCTCGATGATCGCAGCCCGGGTCTCCCACGCCTTCAAGCTGCAGGGCCCCAGCCTCGTCGTCGACACCGGGCAGTCCTCCGGGCTGGTAGCCGTCCATCAGGCCGCGCAGGCGATCCGAGCGGGCGACTGCTCCGGGGCACTGGTGGTCGCTGTCAACCTCAACCTGTCCACCGAGAGCGCCACCGCCACCGCCTCGTTCGGGGGCCAGTCACCTTCCGGTCGCGCCACGCTCTTCGACGACGACGCCGACGGATATGTACGCGGCGAGGGCGGCGCGGCCGTCCTGCTGCGCCCCCTCGCCGACGCGCTGCGCGACGGGGACCGCGTTCACGCGGTGCTCAGGGGCAGCGCCGTCACCCACGACGGCTCCGGCACCCTGCTGGTCCCCGCCCCCGAAGCGCATGCCCGGACCATCCGGCGGGCCTGCGCCGACGCGGGGGCCGCCCCCGAAGCCGTCGGTTTCGTCGAACTCCACGGCACCGGCACCCCGGTCGGCGACCGCGCCGAGGCCGACGCCCTCCAGCAGGTCTTCGCCTGCGCCGGGGGCACCGGACCCGCTGTCGGCTCGATCAAGACCACCGTGGGCCACTTGGAGGGCGCGGCCGGGCTCCTCGGCCTGGTCAAGGCGGTGCTGGTGGTCGCCCGGGGAACGGTTCCGGGCACGGCCGGGCACCGGGGCGGCAGACTCGCCCGCCGCCTCGCCGACGACGGCATCACCGTGCCCGCGTCCCCCGAGCCGTTGCCACCGGGCACCCTCGCGGGTGTCAGCTCTCTCGGCATGGGCGGCACCAACTGCCATGTGGTGCTCGCCCCGCCGCCCGTGCCCGCGTACCTGTCCACCGGGCAGCCGGGCAGCGACGCGGAGAAGTCCGCACCCGAGGCCGTCCCCATGACGCTGTCGGCGGCCACGCCCGAGTCGCTGCGCGTCACCGCTGCCGCGCTGCGCGACTGGGCCGAGGCGCGAGGGGAGCGGCTGGCCCGGCCCGGAGCCCTGGCCTCCATCGCCCGCACGCTCACCACCCGGCGTGCCCGACTGCCTCGGAGAGCCTCCTTCACCGCCTGCTCGGCAGCCGAACTGACCGACCGACTGGACCGGATCGCACAGGGCACCGGGGGGCGTGCCGTGCACCTGGGCGCAGGGCCCCGGACCCGCACCGCCTTTCTCTTCCCCGGGCAGGGTGCCCAGCGGACCGGAATGGGCAGCAGACTTCTCGAACTCCCCGGCTACGCCGAACGGTTCGACGCCGTGGCCGCACACGCCGACCCCCTGCTCGACATCCCGCTGCGCGAGCTGCTCCGTGACCGCCACGGAGTAGCGGAGGAGAACGCGCTCCACGACACCCGCTACACCCAGATCGCCCTGTTCGCCCACGGGGTCGCGCTCAGCGGCCTTGCGGAGGAGCTCGGTGTACATGCCGACGTCTTGGGCGGCCACTCCGTCGGAGAGCTCACCGCCGCCCACATCGCGGGCGTGCTGGACCTGGCCGACGCCGTACGGCTGGTGGTCGCGCGCGGCGCCGCCATGGCCGAAGCCGAGCCCGTGGGCGCGATGGTCTCGGTACGAGCCGAGGAGAGCCGGGTCCGCGAGACGCTCGACGCCCACCACTTCGAGGTGGACATCGCCGCCCTCAACGGCCCCGCTTCCACCGTCATCTCCGGTGACCGTGCCTCCGTGCTCGCCTGCGCCGAGGCGTTGCGGGCCCGGGGGTACCGCACCCGGATCCTCCCGGTCCGCCATGCCTTCCACTCCCGGCACATGGACCCGGTGCTGGCGCAGTTCCGCGCGGCAGCCGCCGCGATCACCTACCGCAGGCCGACGCGACCGGTGCTGTCCAACCTCAGCGGCCGGTTCGCCGAGGGCGGGGACCTGACCACAGCCGATTACTGGGTACGGCACATCCGCCGCACCGTCCGCTTCGGCGACGGCCTCGCCACCCTGCGGGCCGACGGAATCCGGCTCTGCCTCGAACTCGGTCCCACCCGCATCCTGACCCCGCTGGTGAGGGACGCCGAAGACGGCGGCCCCGAGACCGCCGCCGCCTCCTTCGGCCACGAGGAGGACGCCGAGTACGCCGCCTTCCTGAACGCGCTGACGCTCGCCCGGTCCCACGGCCACGCGGTGCGGTGGCACACGCTGCCGGGGCTGGACGCACCCGGCTGGACGCCCCTGCCCACCTACCGCTTCACCGGACGCGACCACGGGTCCGGCCGGCGAGCCGAAGCCGGCTCCCGCCGGGCCGACGAGGCGGCCGGTGCCCCGGGGGCGACGCCGGATGCCCCGAGAGACCCGTCGGCCCTGGTGCGCGCGGCGATCGCCGACGTACTGGACATCACCGACATCCACGCCCGATCGGCCGACACCCCTCTCGCCGACCTGGGGGTGACCTCGGTCGGCGGGCTGGAGCTGCGTGCCGAACTGGCCTCGCGTACCGGCCTGGACCTGGCCGCGTCGCTTCTCTACGATCACCCCACCCCCCGGGCCCTGGCCGAGCACATCGCCGCCCGCCTCCGGCAGCACCGTGCCGGGCAGCCGCGCTCGCCTGTCCCCGCGCGACCCGTACGCGGCTCCGTCGGCTCCGGACCGGAGCACGACCCCGTCGTCATCGCCGCGGCGGCCTGCCGCTACCCCGGCGCGGTGTCCTCCCCCGAGGAACTGTGGCGGCTGGCGTCCTTCGGGCCGTACGCCGTCGGGGGCTTCCCCGACGACAGGGGACCGCACTGGGCCGACGAGCGGATCCGGGTGCGATCCGGCGGGTTCCTCGCCGACGTGGCAGGCTTCGACGCCGCCTTCTTCGGCATCTCACCGCGTGAGGCGCGCGCGATGGACCCACAGCAGCGCATCATGCTCGAACTGTGCTGGGAGGTGCTGGAGCGTGCCGGGATCGATCCCCGTTCCCTGCGCGGCACCGAGACGGCGGTGTTCCTCGGCGCGATGGCGGGTGACTACGCACAGGCCGCCCACGAGGCCGGCGACGAACTCGGCGGACACGAACTGACCGGCACCTCCAGCGCCGTCCTCTCCGGGCGCATCGCCTACCAGTTGGGCCTGACCGGGCCGGCGCTGACCGTCGACACAGCCTGCTCCTCCTCCCTGGTCGCCCTGCACCTCGCGGTCCGCTCGCTCCTGCAGGACGAGTGCGAACTCGCCCTGGCCGGCGGGATCACCGTGATGTCCACCCCCAGGATGTACCGGGACTTCCAGCGCCTCGGGGGACTGTCCGCGAACGGCCGCTGCCGGCCCTTCTCCGCCGACGCCGACGGCACGGTGTGGAGCGAGGGAGCCGGCGCGGTGGTGGTGACCCGCCGGTCCGAGGCACGACGCCGAGGTCTGCCGGTGCTGGCCGTCGTCGCGGGCAGTGCGGTCAACCAGGACGGGGCCAGCAACGGCCTGACGGCCCCCAGCGGAACCGCGCAGCGGCGGGTCGTGCAGCGGGCGCTGGCCGATGCCGGCCTGCGCCCCGCGGACATCGACGCCGTCGAGGCGCACGGAACCGGAACGGTGCTGGGCGACTCCATCGAGGCGCAGGCGTTGATCGAGAGCTACGCCACGGACCGGGCAGGTGCGGAGGGCGACCCGGCGGTCGGTCCGGGGCCTCTTCGCATCGGTTCTCTGAAGGCGCTGACCGGGCATACCCAGGCCGCGGCGGGAATCGGCGGAGTCATCGTGCTCGTCGAGGCGCTGCGCCGCGGCGAACTCCCGCCGACCCTGCGCGGCAGCGAGCCGACGCCCAAGGTGGACTGGCCGCCGGACGCCGTGCGCATGCTCACCGAGCCCGTCCCGTGGCCGAGGGCGGCCCGCACCCGCCGGGCCGCAGTCTCCTCCTTCGGTATGAGCGGCACCAACGCCCACCTCATCCTCGAAGACCCGGACCCGCAACCGATCCCGACGTCGATTCCTGCCCCGGTCCGCAGCCCGCAGGCCCCTCGGGGAACCCGCTCGCCCCGGGCCTCCCTGCCGTTCGTCGTCTCCGCCGCCTCGCGCGAGGCGCTCGAATCCCAGCTGGGCCGGGTGCGCGAGGCATTGGTCGAGACCCCCCGATCGGGTCTGCCGGAGGCTGCCCGGACCCTCGCCACCCGCCGGGCCGCACTCTCCCACCGGGCCGCCGTCGTCGCGCACGACCACGCGGACCTGCTCGTCGGCCTGGACGCGGCACGGACCGGTGCGCCACGGGAAGGCGTGGCACGCGGCACCGCGCACGGCGAGTACGCCGTGGCCTTCGTCTACCCCGGCCAGGGCTCCCAGTGGCCGGGCATGGGTCGGCTGCTGCTGCGGGAGGCCCCGGTCTTCGCCCGCGAGGTGGACCGCTGTGCGGACGCTTTCGCTCCGCATGTGGGTTTCTCCGTCACGCGGTTGCTGGCCGGTGAGGAGCCGACCGGTGTCACGGACTCCCTGGAGGGCGTCCAGGTGGCGCTGTTCACGATGATGGCCGGGCTCACCGCCCTGTGGCGGAACGGCGGAGTGGAGCCGGACCTGGTGCTCGGCCACTCCCAGGGGGAGGTGGCGGCGGCCTACGCGGCCGGGGCTCTGACCCTTCAGGACGCGGCGGCCGTGGTCACCACCCGGGCGCGGCTGCTCTCCTCGCTCGCGGGCAGCGGCGCCATGACGGTGCTCGGCCTGGACGAGGACGGGACCAGGCGGCTGCTCGCCGAGCGCCGCGACGGCTCCGTGGAGGTCGCCGTCTGCAACGGTCCGGGCAGCACCGTGGTCTCCGGGCCGCCGAAGGCCGTCGCCGCACTGGCCGACCACTGCCGACGCGTCGGGATCCGCACCGTCGCGGTCGCCGTCGACTACGCCTCGCACTCCGCGATGGTGGAGCCGGTGGCCCGCCCGCTGACCGGCCGACTCGCAGGGATCGCCCCGCGCCCGTCCCGCGTCCCGTTCTTCTCCACCACTCGGGCCGACTGGCTCACCGGGACCGAGGTGGATGCGGGGTACTGGTACGAGAACCTGCGCGGCACGGTCCGCTTCGCGGACGCGGTGGCCGCGGTCAGCGACTCCCGCCCCACCGCTTTCGTCGAGATCAGCCCGCACGAGGTGCTTACCGCTCCGATCACCGCACTGCTGGACGGACTCGGGGAGCGGCCCGCGCCCGTCGTCGGCAGCCTCCGCCGCGACCAGGGCGGCCACCACGACTTCCTCGCCCGGCTGAGCTACGCCTGGACTCAGGGTGTCCCGGTTTCCTGGGGCAGTGCCGCGCCCGGCGGACAGACAGGCCACTTCCAGGACACCGAGGGGAACGGGGAACCCGCCGCACTGCCGCCCACGCCCTTCCGGCACCAGCGGTACTGGATCCGGACGGACGCTCCGGCGCCCGCCCGGCCGGTCCTGCCCGCACCGCCCGCGTCCTCGGCCGAGGACGCCCCGCGCACGGCGTCGGCCCCGGCGGATGCAGAGGCGGCCGTGCTGGCCCAGGTCACCGAAGTACTGCACCTTCCACCCGGACAGGCGGAAGAGGAGGACGAACGGTCCTTCCGGGAACTGGGGCTGGACTCGTTGACCACGATCGATCTGCGTCGCCGCATCCGGGAGTCGCTCGGCGTACCGGTGCCGATCGGCGTCTTCCGGACCCATGACACCCCGCGGCGGCTGGCCCGCTGGGTGCGTGACCACCTGACCACCACCGAGGAGGAGCGGCGTGATGTCTGAGACAGCACCACGATGGACCGAACTCACCGCGGCCGACGCCGCGTTCACCGAGGAGCGGCTGCCCGGCCTGCTCGACCGGCTGGCCGGGCACCCCCTGGCCGAGCTGGAGTCGTCCGCAAGCCCGGTCCTGCCACTGTTCCGTGAGGCGGGCGGCCCCGGGCTGCTGATCCCCACCCACCACGGCGGCCTGGGCCTGGACTGTGGCCAGGCGCTGCGGGTGCAGTCCGCGCTCTCCACCCGCTCCCCCTCGCTCGGCGTGGGCACGATGATGCACCACCTGGCGGTGGTGTCCTTCGTGGAGTACCTGCGCGTCCACGTGGGCGACGACGCGCCGCAGTGGTCGCTGCTCGCCGCCGTCGCCCGCGACCGCCGGCTCCTCGCGTCGGCTTCCTCCGAGGCCCGCCGCGGCGACGACGCCCTCGTGCCGCGGACCACCGCCACCGCGGTCGCCGGGGGGGAGGAGTTCCTGCTGAGCGGCGCGAAGAAGCCCTGCAGCCTGGCGCGTTCCATGGACATCCTCACCACCAGTGTCCGAGTGTGCTCCGAGGACGAGAGGGACGGTACGGTCGCGCTCGCCGTCATTCCCGCCGGCCTGGACGGAATCCAGGTGCGGCCGTTCTGGAACAGCCCGGTGCTGGCCGCTGCCGAGAGCGAGGAGATCGTCCTCGACGAGGTGCGGGTTCCCGCCGTGATGTTGCTGCCGGGCGGGCACCCGGAACGCGGCATGGACGAGCTCCAGACCCGGGCCTGGATCTGGTTCGAGATCCTCGCCTGTGGCACCTACCTGGGCACCGCCCAGGCGCTGTTCGACCGGGCCGCACACGCCCCGCGCACGGATCGCCGTGGCCTGGGAGAGGTCGCCGCCGACCTGTACGCCTGTCGGGCGGCCTGCGCCGCCGCGGCGGGGACCTTCGACGCGGGCGCCTCCGCCGAGGAGGCCATGGCCGTCGCACTGATGGCCCGGCTGCACGTGGAGGAGCGCCTGCCGGAGTTGTGCTCCCGGCTCGCCCGGCTGCTCGGCGGACTCGCCTTCGTCACCGGCCCCGACCCGGCGTATCTGATGTCCGCCGCCAGGGCGCTGGCCTTCCACCCGCCCGGTCGGGGGCCCGCCGCCGACTCCGCAGGCCGGTACCTGGCCGGCGAGCCGCTCGACCTTTCCATTTTCTGAGGAGCACGACTGTGTCATGTCATCGTTCGGAGGCGGAGTAAGCATGGGGATGCCGATAGCCCACCTGGTGCTGCGGGTTCGGGGCGAGCTGCCTGCTGGGCGCTGGGTGACCGCCGCGGGGCAGGGTGATCGCCCAGCCGCGCACACCGCCACCGCCGACCTCTCCGGGAGGGAGCCCGCGGCTGCCCTGGCCGGCTTCCGGGAGTTGCAGCGGGCGCAGTGGCACGACGCGCTGTCCCGCCCGGACGGCGACTGGACGCTGCGCGTGGCGCGGATGCCCACCGACCCCGCGGATCCTCGCCAGACGCACCTCGTCTCGTTGGCCGCGCCCCGGTCGGCGGTCTCCGCCCACCTGCCGTACACGGCGGCAGCCATCCTGTGTGCCGGGCTCCGGGACGGCTCGCCCGCACCTCAGCCGGACGCCGGTACCGGCTCCGACACCGGTGCCGGTGCCGCGCCGCGCCCCAGGTTCGCCGAGCGGCGCCGCGTCCATGTCTCCGTACCCGACCGGATCCCGGGGCCGCACCTGCGTTCCTGGCTCTCCACCCTGCTGCCGGCGGCCTCGCCGGGAAGCGTCCGCGACGCCACCGAGGGTCCCGACGACGCGCCCTGGCACACAGCGCACGCGCCCGACCCGGAGGGCGGGTCCCTGCTGCTGGTCGACCAGGTCTGGGTACTGGGTCTGCCCGAGGACGCCGCAGGCCCGGGCCGTACCGTCACCATCGAGGAGCACAGCGAGGACCCTCGGCACGCCTACCCACTGGCCGTCGGGGTGAGCCTCGGGCAGGACGGCGGCCGTACCGCCGTCGTCGACCACGACGTCACCGCCGTGCCCCGAGCCGACGCCGACCGGCTGGCCACGCGCATCACCCGTGGTGAAGCCCTGCCGACGCCGGACGCCACCGCGCTGCCCGTCCGTATCGCCCGCCGTATCACCGGTACGCCCGACGCCCCGGCCGTCATCCGGGGCGACAGTCGGCTGGACTACAGGACACTGGGCGAGCGCTCCGCCGCGCTGGCGGGACTGTTGCTGCGGCACGGCCACGGGCGGGGCAGCGTCATCGGAGTCGCGCTGCCCCGCTCGGCCGACGCCGTCGTCGCGATCGTCGCGATCCTCCGTATCGGCGCCGCCTACCTGCCACTGGATCCCGCCTACCCGCGACAGCGCCTCAGCTACATGGCACAGGATTCCGGGGTGCGGACGGTGCTCGGTGTCCGCACCACCCTGGACGCCTACCAGGAACTCGACACCATCGCGGTGGACGCACCGGAATCCGCCGCCGGCGAGAGCACGGCCGGCACCGGGGACCACTGGGCGCCGACCGGGCCCGACGACGCCCTGTACGTGCTCTACACCTCCGGATCGACCGGTGCCCCCAAGGCCGTGGTGCACACCGTCGGCGCCATCGGCAACCTGGTGGACTGGCACGGCCGAACCGCCACCGCCGAGACCGACGGCCGGGTCCTGCAGTTCGCCAGCCTCAACTTCGACGTCGCCAGCCAGGAGATACTGACCGCCCTGGCCGCCGGAAAGTGCCTGGTGCTGCCGGAGGACGAGGAGCGCACCGACCCCGAAGCGCTGGTCCGGCTGCTGGCCCGGCAGCGCGTCACCGAGTACTTCTGCCCTCAGGTGATGCTCCAGGAGGTGTGCCGCGCGGCACGGGAGACCTCCACCGCGCTTCCCGAACTGCGGCACGTCTACCAGTCCGGCGAGCCGCTGGTGATGAACGACTGGGTCGCCCGTTTCCTGGACGCCCATCCCCGGGTCACCCTGCACAACCACTACGGCCCCACCGAGACCCACGTCATCACCGGCTTCCCGCTGTCCCGGGGCGGCCGCGGCCACGCGCACGGACCGGTCCGCCTCGGCCCGCTGCTCGACACCTGTACCGCCTACGTGCTCGACGAGGAGTTGCGGCCGGCGGTGGTCGGCGCGGTCGGCGAACTCTACGCCTCCGCCCGGCAGCTGGCCCGCGGCTACCTGGGCCGCGCCGCGATGACCGCCGAACGTTTCGTCGCCGCCCCCTTCGGACCTCCCGGTTCCCGCATGTACCGCACCGGTGACCTGGTACGCCAACTTCCGGACGGGGAACTCTGCTACGTCACCCGAGCCGACTTCCAGACCAAGATCCGCGGCCACCGGGTGGAGCCGGACGAGGTGACCGCCCACCTCTTGGACGCACCTGACGTGGCCAACGCGGCCACCGCCGCCCGCACCACTGCCGACGGCACCAAGTTGCTGGTCTCCTATGTGGTTCCGGCCACCGGCGCCGCACCGGACCTGGCCGACCGGCTGCGTGCCCGGCTGGCCGCCGTACTGCCGCAGTACCTGGTGCCGTCCGCCGTGGTGCCCCTGGCCGCTCTCCCGCTGACACCCAGCGGCAAGGTGGACAAGGCCGCGCTGCCCGAGCCGGCGACCGCCGACCGGTCGCCGGCCCGCGCCGACGTGGGCGGAACCGTCTGGGAGATCGCCCGCATCTGGGCCGAGGCCGTCGGGGCCGCCGCACCCGGACCGGAGGACGACTTCTTCCAGACGGGCGGCAGCTCGCTGGCGGCCATCGCGGTCGTCGCCGCCGTTCGAGGCCGCTTCGGGGTCCGTATCGGCGTCCGGGACATCACCGCCCATCCGCGACTGCGCGACTTCGCCGCCCTGGTGGAGAACCGCGCCCGGGGGACCCGGGAGGAGGGCGGCGGCCTCGTCCTCGTAGCACGCCCCGACCTGCGCTTGGAACCCTTCGACCTGCTCGACCAGCAGCAGGCCTACCTCATCGGCAGGGGCGGCGACATCGAGGGCGGCGGCGTCGCCTGCCACCTCTACCTGGAGTACGAGGGACGCGAGGCGACCGGCCCGGACGACCCCGGCGGTCTGAGCATCCGGGACGCGGAGCAGGCCCTGCGCCAGGTCATCGAGGCCCACGACATGCTGCGTACCGTCTTCGACGAGAACACCATGACCCAGCGGGTGCTCCCCGCTGCCGACGTGCCGCCCTACCGCTGCGAGACGGTGGACGCCACCGCCGATCCCGCGGCTGCCGCGGAAGTACGCCACCGGCTCTCCCACGAGACCCGTCCGCCGGATGTCTTCCCCCTGTTCAGCGTGGTCTTCGTGCGGCTGCCCGGTGGACTGCTGAGGATGTGCGTGAGCATCGACGCGCTACTGGCCGACGCGCGCGGCGTCCAGGTGCTGTTCGACTCCTGGGCCGCCGCGCTGCGCGGTGAGGCCGCCGCCCGCCCCGGGACCCCCTCCTTCCGGGACTACGTCGCCGCGGTCGCCCGGATCCGCGAGACCTCCGAGTACCGGCGGGCCGAGGCCTACTGGGCCGAACGCCTCGACTCCCTCCCCGAGGGCCCCCGACTGCCGCGCCGCAACGACCCGGACGCGTCCGCCTGCGCCCCCGTCTTCGTCAACCGCCGCCATGTCGTCGATGCGGAGAGGTGGTCCCGGGTGTCCCGGGCCGCCTCCGAACGCGGGCTCACCCCCACCGTGGTGGTGCTGGCCGCCTATGCCTGGGCACTGGCTCAGTGGGCCGACGAGCCGCGCTTCATCCTCAACGTGCCGCAGATGAGCAGGCACCCCGTCCACCCCCGGATGGACGAGGTCCTGGGCGAGTTCGCCTCTTTCACCCTGCTGGAGGTCGATACCGCGGGCGCCTTCTCCTTCGAGGCGCTCGCCGCCCGGATCCGGGACCGGCTGATGAGCGACCTGGACCACCGGCACTTCAGCGGCATGGACGTCACCCGTGAGCTGATCCGTCGCCGGGGCGGTGTCACGGGCGCGCTCGCCCCCGTCGTGATGACCAGCGAACTCGGCGTCGGTGACGGCGTGGACCGGATCCTCGACGGCCGACTCCAGGAGACCTTCGCGCTCAGCCAGACCCCGCAGGTCTGGATGGACCTCCTGCTGCGGGAGCGCGAAGGGGCCTTGGTCCTCAACTGGGACGTGGTCGAGGACCTCTTCCCGGCGCCCGTGGTGGACGGCGTCTTCCGGCTGCTCACCGGGCAGCTGGAATCGTTGGCCCGCGACGGCGCCGCCTGGTCAGCCCGCCTGCTCCCCGCCCTCACCGCGGAGCAGGCCGAGGAACGGGACCGGGGGCCGCACCGCGACCCCGCCGGGGTCTGGCCGCACACCGCGATAGCGGAGCTGGCCGCCGCAGACCCCGGAGCGACCGCCCTTGTCGAGGGCGAACTCGCCGTGACCCGGGGCGGGCTCGCCGCCGCCGCCGGGGCGGTGGCCGAGGCCGTCGGCGCGGCGCGCGGTGGCCCCGCCTCCGCGGCCGAGCCGGTCGCGGTGCTGCTGGAACGCGGCTGGCTGCAGTACGCCGCCTGCCTCGGCGTGCTGGAGGCCGGCCACCCCTATCTGCCCCTCGACGACGATCTGCCGCCCGACCGTATCGCCACCGTTCTCCGCCGTGCCGGAATCCGGCTGGTCGTCACCGACGTCTCCACCGACCGCACCGCCGAGCTTGCCGCCCTCGATGGTGTGAGAGCTGTGGACGTCTCCGCGGTGCGGCCGGACGCCACGCCGCCTCCCGGACCGCCTCGGGCCGACGAGCGTGGGCCGGAGGACCTGGCCTACGTCCTCTTCACCTCGGGGTCCACCGGCGAGCCGAAGGGGGTGCCGATCACTCTCGGCGGTCTGGCCAACTGTGTGGAGCACACCGTCGAGTCCTTCGGCCTGAACTCCACCGACACCTCGCTGGCCGTGGCCTCGCTCCACCACGACCTGTCGCTGTTCGACCTGTTCGCGGTCCTGGGCGCCGGTGGCACGGTCGTGCTGGCGGGGCGCGGCTGCGCCACCGACCCCCAGGAGTGGGCCAGGACGGTCGCCCGCCACGGAGTGACAGCGCTGTGCGCGGCGCCCGCCGTCGTCGAGATGCTGCTCGACGGTGCAGGAGCCGGCGGGGCCCTGGAGCCCCTGCGACTGGTCCTCACCGGCGGCGACTGGGTGCCCCGGCCGCTGCTGAGCCGACTCCGCCGGGCCGCCCCCAAGGTTCTGCCGGTGAGTATCGGCGGCCCCACCGAAACAACCGGCTGGAACATCTGGTACCCCGTCCCGGACCCGGACGCCGACAGCGGGGAGTGGACCACCGTCCCCTACGGCCGCCCCATCTCCCGTACCCGCTACCGGGTCGTCGGCGCCGATCTCACGGACCGTCCGGAGTGGGCGACGGGCGAGCTGCTGGTGTCCGGGATCGGGGTGACGCCCGGGTACCTGGCCGACCCCGTGGACGTACGCCGTCGCCACCACACCGATCCCGACACCGGAGAGACCTACTTCCGCACCGGCGACCTGGGCCGGTGGCGCGACGGCGTCATCGAGTTCATCGGCCGCCGGGACGACCAGGTCCAGATCCGCGGCCATCGGGTCGAGCCGGGTGAGCTCGCGGCCTTCCTCAACGGCTGCCCCGGGGTGCGGCGGTCCGCCGTGCTGCCCCTGCCTCCGGGCGAGCGGCACGCCGTCCGGGGGCTGGCCGCCTTCGTGGTCGTCGACGGCGACGCCGAACCCGGTGACACCGCCGAAGCCGTCCGCGCGGAGGCCCGGCGGGGACTGCCCGCGCAGCTGCGCCCGCAGCGGGTCGTCGTCGTGGACACGCTGCCCACCACCCGCAACGGGAAGGTGGACCGCGAGGCCCTGGCCCGCCGCTACGAGGAGGAGCAGGACCGGGCCGGTTCCGCCGCCCCGGAGGGGACGGCGGCGGAACCGGAGGACGCCCTGCGGTGGCTGGTCCGTGAGATCTGGTCGCGCCACCTGGACGGTGTGACGGTCGGTCCCGAGGACAACTTCTTCGCGCTGGGCGGCGATTCCCTGACCGTCTCCCGCATGGTCGTCGAACTGAGGGAGGTGCTCGGCGGTGCCCGGATCCGGCCCGGCGGCGTCTTCGCCACCCGCAACGCCGCCGAATTCGCCGCCCACCTGCGTCGGACGGAGGAGGACCCCGGCCGGCTGGCGGAGATCGCCGAGCTGTACCGGGAGGTCTCCACGATGACCGACGACGACCTGGACGCCTATCTGGAGGAGGGCCCCCATGCAGGCTGAACCGGCACCCGAAGCACCCCGGGCCCGGCCGCGCGCCCTGATCACCGGTGCCAGCTCGGGGCTCGGCGCCGCCTTCGCCGACCGGCTGGCCCGGAACGGACACGACCTGGTCCTGGTCGCCCGCGACGCCGGGCGGCTGGCCGAAGCGGCCCGGCGGGCCGAGGAACGCCACGGTGCGCACTGCGCCGTGCTCGTCGCCGACCTCGCGGACGCCGCCGACCGGCGGAAGGTCGCCGAGCGCATCGAGGAGGGCGTGGACATCCTGGTCAACGGCGCAGGCTTCGGCGTATCCGGGAGCTTCTGGGAGCTGGGCCGGGAAGCCCTGGAGGACCAGCTCGCCGTCAACGTGACGGCCCCCCAGGAGTTCACCCATGCCGCGGTGCGCACCATGCTCGGCGGCAACGGCGGGACCGTGGTCAACCTCTCCTCCATCACCGGCCTCATTCCGGGCCGGGGGTCCACCTACGCCGCCTCCAAGGCGTGGACCCGCTACTTCTCCCAGGGGCTGAGCGCGGCCCTGCGGGGGACGGGGACACAGGTGATGGTGCTGTGCCCGGGCTTCGTCCGCACCGAGTTCCACGCTCGTGCCGGAATCGACGTCCGCCAGGTCTCCGAGGGCTGGTGGATGGACCCCGACGAGGTCGTCGACCGGTGCCTCAGTGATGTGGCGCGCGGTCGGACGTTCTCACTGCCGGGACTGCGCAACAAGGTCTTCATCTCCGTGGTGTCCCGGCTGCCGAGACCGCTCGCCCAACGCGTCAACCGGATGCTCGGCAACGCCGGCGCCCGCGCTTGACCGCACGACCGAACACCGCAGAACACCCCCTGCCGCGCTCCGCGGCTACGCACCACCAGGAAAGCGAAGAAACAAGAATGAGAACTCGCCGAGCCCTCGTCGCAGTGGCGCTGGCCCTTCCGATGTTGCTGACCGCCTGTGGCGGCGGCGACCCCGAGCCGGCCGACGCCGCCAAGAACCCGGCCGCCCCGGCCCTCCGGGAGGTCACCCACGACCTCGGCACCGTGAAGGTGCCCACCGAGCCAGAGGCCGTCATAGCCCTCGACGAGGTCGCCGGACTGACCCTGCTCTCCCTCGGCATCGAGCCCGACGCGGTCTACCTCGCCAGCGCGCAACCGCGCGCTCAGGAGATCCTCGCCGCCCACGGCGTGGAACTGCGCAAGATCGAGGTCGGCAAGACACCCGAACTGGAACGGCTCACGGAGGACGACCCCGACCTGCTGGTCGGCACCGGAGCGGCCGGGGCCACGGGGCAGAACTACAAGAGCCTGAGCCGACTGGCCCCCACCGTCGTCCTGCCCATCGAGGGCGAGTGGCGCGAGATCGTACGCCGCACCGCGGGCTTCTTCGGCGAGAAGGAACTCGGCGAGCGCCAGATCACCGCGGCCGAGACCGTACTGGGCACCGCCGCCGACGCGGTGGAGGGCGAGCGCACGCTCTCGCTGCTGGGCAACTCCTTCGGCTCCAACGACTTCACCATGCCGCCGCACGTACCCATCTCCACCCTGATCGCGGAGGCCGGCTTCACCCGTCCCGCCTTCCAGCAGAAGGAGGCGGAGGGCTACTCGGTGCCGCTGTCGAAGGAGTACCTGCCGGAGCAGGACGCCGAGCTCATCGTCGTCCCGCGCGGTGAGTTCTACACCCCGGACGCGCTGACCGACAACCCGGCCTTCACCGCCACCGGAAAGGTCGTCACCCCCGACGCCGACGTGTGGTTCGGCATGTCCGGCTTCGCCTTCTACGCGTCCGCCCACGACCTGCGCACCCTCGCCTCCGGCAAGGGTGAACTCAGCTCGGCCGGCAACATCCAGGACATCTGGACCGCCTTCCTGGGAGCGACCAAGGCCTGACGCGGAGCGCTGCGCCACAGCGGACACGCGGTGCCCCCCGCGGCCCCGGGGGGCACCGTGCCACCAGCCGAGACAACAGGCCGAGGAGACGATCAGCCGGCGATGGCCATCGAGACGACGAAAAGGAAGGGCACGGCGATACCGCTGTGGCTCCCCGTGCTCTTCCTGACGATATTCACCTTCTACACGGACGACCATGTGATCGCGGGCATCCTGCCCGAGATCGCGGCCGGCCTCTCCGTCTCCCCGGCGATGGCCGGGCAGCTGGTGACGGTCTTCTCCCTCACCATCGCTGTCGTCACCCCCGTGGCCGGCCTGCTGCTGGCATCCACCGCCCGTAGGACGGTGGTGCTCGCGGCCCTGGCCGTGTTCACCCTCGCCAACCTCACCGCGACGGCCGTCGACCACTACGCCGCCATGGCCGCGCTGCGGGTGGCCGCCGCACTGTCCGCAGCCGCCGCCACCCCGCTGATCTTCGCCGTCACCGTGGAACTCGCCCCGGACGCCCGCCGCGGCCGCTACCTGTCCACACTGGCCCTCGGCGTCACCGGTTCCATCGCCTTCGGCGTACCGCTCGGAAGCTGGATCGGCACGTCCTGGGGCTGGCAGGCCACCTTCGGGGCGATGGCGGCCTGCGGCGCGGGGTGCCTGGTGCTGGTCGCCCTCACCCTGCCCGCCACAGCGCCCAAGCCACCCGTGCCCATCCGCCGGCAGCTGCGGGCGCTGGCCGCCCGTCCCATCCTCCTGGCGCTGACCGGCGGGGGGCTCGCCATCATGGGTTCGGTCATGCTGCTCACCTACCTGGTGCCTTTCCTGGAAGGTGTGCTGACCGAGCCGGACGGCACACGAGCCGTCGCCTTCGCCGTGCTCGGCGCGGCCGGCACCGTGGGAGTCCTCGCGGGCGGCTACGCCACCGACCGTCTCGGCCCCGACCGCACCATCCGCTGGGGCCTGGGAATCTTCACCGTACTGATGCTCGCCCTCGTGGCGCTCTGGCTGCTGCGCCCCGTGCCACCGGCCGTGCTGCTCGCGCTGATCGCCCTCTGGGGTCTCACCGCCTATCTCAGCGCACCCGCCGTGCAGACCCGGCTGTACGAGGTGGCAGGAGACCTCACGGCCCAGGCACTGGCCCTCAACACCAGCTTGGGCTACCTCGGCATAGCCGCCGGCGGTGCCATGGGCGGCATGATCGTCGCCCGCGCCGACGCCGGCTGGCTGCCCGCCGCCACCGCCGTCACCTCGGTGCTGGCCCTGGTCCTGATCACCCTGGCCTTCCGCGGGCCGCACGACACCGGCGCCCGCGCGGGCTCCACCCAGCGAGACGGAGCCACCCAGTGAGCGCCCAGACCTCCGACGCGACACCCGAGCCCACCACTCTGGGCGCACTGCTGCGCCCGGTGCAGGGACGGCTCGCCCTCACCGCGCTGTGCTCAGCGGTGGCCGCCGTGGTCTCCGTGGTGCCGCTGGTCTGCCTGGTGGAACTCGCCCGGATCCTGCTGCCCGGCCTCACCGGGAGCCCGATCGACGAGGGCGACGCATGGACCACCGTCGTCGTCGCAGCCGCCGCGCTGGCCCTGCGGCTGACGCTCCTGCTGTGCGCCTCCACCATCTCCCACCTGGCCGACGTCAGGCTGGGGTCCCTGCTCCGTCGCAGGGTCGTCGGCCACTTGGGCCGCGTCCCGCTGGGCTGGTTCACCCAGCGCAACTCCGGCCTGGTAAAGAAGGCCGTCCAGGACGACGTCGGCTCACTGCACCACCTGGTGGCGCACTCGGTCACCGAGCTGACCACCGCGCTGGTGGTGCCTACCGCCATCGTCGGCTACCTGCTGCTGTCCGACCCGCTGATGGCCGTGATCACCCTGGTCCCGGTGGCCGCCGGCATGCTCGGCCTCAAGATCGCCACCCGGGGCACCACCGAGAAGCTCATCGAGTACGCGGGCTCGCAGGCCCGCCTCGGCTCCGTCACCGTGCAGTTCACCGACGGCATCACCGAGGTCAAGACGTTCGGCACCCTCGGCCGGGCCCACGACGCCTACCGGGAGGCCGCCGAGGACTTCGACGACCGTCACCGGGACTGGATGCGCTCCAGTTCCGCCGGGGCGACCTTCATGGAACTGGCCCTCTCACCGATGACCCTGCTGCTGACCACGGTGCTCGCCGGGGGAGCCCTGGTGCACTCCGGATACCTCGGCGGCCCGTTGGAGCTGCTGCCCTTCGTCGTCATGGGGCTGGCAATACCCGCGCCGGTGCTCGCCGTCGGCTTCAACTACCACGCCCTGCTCGCGGCCCGGGGCGCCGCCACCCGGGTCCGGGAGATCCTCGCCGAGCCCACCCTCCCCGCACCGGCCGAGCCCGCGGCCGCACCGGACGCCGGCGCCGCCCTGCGCCTGGAGTCGGTGGACTTCGACTACGGCGACCATGCCGCCCTGCGCGGCATCAACCTGACGCTCCGTCCCGGAACCATGACCGCCCTCGTCGGTGCCTCCGGATCGGGCAAGTCGACCCTCGCCAAGCTCGCGGCCCGCTTCCACGACCCGTCCGCGGGCCGGATCACCCTGGGCGGCACGGACCTGCGCGAACTCTCCTTCGGGGACCTCTACACGCACATCGGCTTCGTCTTCCAGGACACCACGCCGCTGCGTGTCTCCGTCCGGGACAACATCCGCCTGGCCCGCCCCGGCGCCGAGGACGCCGAAGTCCTGCGTGCGGCCGCCGCCGCACAGCTCACCGAGGTGATCGAACGCCTCCCAAGAGGCCTGGACTCCGTCATCGGCGACGACGCCAGACTCTCCGGCGGCGAGTGCCAGCGCATCGCCATCGCCCGCGCCATCCTCGCCGACCGGCCGCTGCTCGTCCTCGACGAGGCCACCTCCGCAGTGGACCCCGACAGCGAGGCAGCCATCCAGCAAGCGCTCAGCGCGCTCTGCGCGGCCCGGACCCTCCTGGTGATCGCCCATCGGCTGCACACCGTACGCGGCGCCGACACCATCGCGGTGCTCGACGGCGGCCGGATAGCAGAGCAGGGCACGCACGAGGAGCTGCTGGCGAACGGTACCCGCTACCCGGACCTGTGGGCCGCCCACCAGGGCGGCGAAGAGCCCCACCGGCCCGACGACACCACGGAAAGCGAGCTGTCGCCCCGATGATCCGCTCCCTGTTCGCCCTGCTCGACCCGGCGGGCCGCCGACGGCTGCGCGCCCTGCTGATCCGCGTCAGCGTCGCAGCCGTCCTCCAGGGGCTCGCCGGCTGCACCCTCATCCCCTTGCTCAGCGGCCTGTTCACCGACGACTGGGACGCGGTGTGGATCTGGGCCGCGGTGCTGGCCGGCCTGGTGCTGGCCCACCACACGGTGATGCTGCGCAACCACCGCCACGCCGGTGAACTCTCCAGCGTCCTGCTGCGGCTGCTCCACGCCCGGCTGGGCGAAGCGCTGACCCGCATACCCCTGGGGTGGTTCGCCGAAGGGCGGGCGGCAACCGTCAATCGGCTGGTCACCAAGACCGCCCTCGACGTGGCCACCGCCCCCGCCCACCTGGTGGCCCCGGTGGTCGCGGCGGTGGCCACCCCGGCGACCATCATCGCCGTAACCCTGGCTGTGCAATGGCAGGTCGGGATCGCCCTGCTGCTCGGCGCGCCGCTGCCACTGCTCGCCTACCGTCTCTACCTGCGGGTCATCGAGCGCGTCGAGGACACCTGGGAGGCCGGCACCAACCGGGCCTCCGAGCGGATCCTGGAGTACGCGCGACAGCAGCCGGTGCTGCGAGCCTACGGCGGCGGCAACGCCCCGCTGGACCGGGCCCTCACCGACCAGGACGCCGGCGCCCGGGGCATGGTGCTGGGCAACTCGGCGGCCACCGCGCCGCTCTTCCTGGCCCTGCAGGCGGTCCTCACCGCTGTGCTGGCCCTCGTCGTCCTGCTGGCCCTGGGCGGTGGGGACATTACGGTGCTGATCGCGGTGATGGTGCTGTCCGTGCGCTTCGTCGAGCCGCTGACGGCCGTCGCCGAGGTCGCCGGGGGCCTGCGCATCGCCGCCGTGGGACTGCGGCGCTTCCGCGAGGTTTTGGACACCCCGCCGTTGCCGGAGCCCGAACGGCCCGCGAGCGCCGGGCCCCCGTCCGTGGAGTTCCGCGAGGTGACCTTCGGCTACACCACGGGCCGCCCGGTCCTGCACGCGCTGTCCTTCCGCGCCGAGCCCGGCACGCTGACCGCGCTGGTCGGGCCCTCCGGCGCCGGGAAGTCCACCGTCCTCTCCCTGCTCGCCCGTTTCCACGACCCGGACAGCGGGTCCGTGCTGGTCGGTGACCGGGACGTACGCGAGCTGGGCACGGAGCAACTGCTGAGCCGGGTGGCCCTGGTCTCCCAGCACCCCTACCTCTTCGAGGAGTCCATCGCCGAGAACATTCTGCGCGCCCGTCCCGGCGCCCGCCCCGAGGAGCTGGACCGGGTGATCCGGCTGGCCCGCGTCGACGAGATCGCCGCCCGGCTGCCGGACGGCCTCGGCACCCGTGTCGGAGAAGGCGGGGCCACCCTTTCCGGGGGCGAGCGGCAGCGGGTCTCGATCGCCCGTGCTCTGCTCAAGGACGCCCCGATCGTGCTGCTGGACGAGGTCACCTCCTCACTCGACGCAGTCAACGAACGCCTGGTCCAGCAGGCCGTCACCCGGCTCGCCGCCGACCGCACGGTGCTGGTGGTCGCCCACCGGCTCGAGACCGTCGAAGGCGCCGACCGGATCCTGGTGCTGGACGAGGGCCGCATCACCGAGTCCGGCTCCCACGAGGAACTGCTGCGGCACGGTGGCGTCTACAGCCGATTCGTCGACCGCCGCCACCGGAGCGCCGCCTGGCACCTCACCGGCACCGGTTGAGCGAGCCCCCTCTCCGGCCCGAACCCGAACCCCGGAACCACAACCCCAACCCCAACCGAGAACGGAGTCACGCCATGAGCACCAACCCCTTCGACGACGACAACGGCCGCTTCCACGCAGTGGTCAACGACGAGGACCAGTACGCCCTGTGGCCCGCCTTCCGCGAGATCCCCCCGGGCTGGCGATCCGTCCACGGTGAGGCCACCCGCCAAGAGGTCCTGGAGTTCATCGAGAACACCTGGACCGACATGCGCCCCCGCAGCCTGCGGGAGGCGATGGCCGCAGACGACGCACGATGACGCGCCGGGCGGGGGCGGACCCCTCCGCTCCCGCCCACCCGCAGAACCACGACCAACCGCCCCAGCGAACGACGAGGAACCCGCGGTGGCCTTCACCGGCAGGCATGACATAGCCGAGATCCTGGCACTCGGCCCGCTCCAGCACGGGCTGTACTCACTCAACCGGCTCCACCACGACCACCCCCGTACCGGCGGGCCGGCGACGGAGCCCGAGTCCGACGGCTACGCCATCGCCGTCCTGACCGACTTCCACGGACCACTGGACCCCGAGCGGCTGCACCGCGCGCTGCGTACCGTGCTCACCCGGCACCCCCAGTTGACGGCCAGCTTCTGGGACCAGGACCTGCCGCACCCCGTCCAGCTCATACCCGCGGCCGTCGAGGTGCCGTGGCGTGTCGTCCGGATGACGCCCGTGGAGTTCGACGCCCACGTCGAGGCCGAGCGAGAGCTCCCGTTCGACCTGGCGGCCGGGCCGCCGCTGCGCGTCACCCTCGCCCGGCTGGGAGCGGAACACCACCGGCTGCTCTGCGTCTTCCACCACATCGTGATCGACGGGTGGTCGGTACCCGTCTTCTGGAACGACCTCGCCGCGGCCTACTCCGAGGACAGCCCCGAACCGGTCCGGACCCACCCCGCCTACCGGGAGTACATCGGCTGGCTGCGCCGCCAGGACGGCGCAGCGTCGCTCGCCGAGTGGAGGCGGGCCCTGAGCGGATTCGGCGAACCGACCGTCGTGGCCTCCGGCACCCGGGTGCACGGCGAGCCACACCGGGCGGTCCTCACCATGCGATCGCTCCAGGGGCCGCCCCTGGAGACGCTGCTGAACCGGGTGCGTACGGCCAACCTCACCGTCAACACCGTCGCCCAGGCGGCCTGGGCCGTCCTGCTCAACCGGCTGACGGGGCGTGAGGACGTGGTGTTCGGCGTCACCGTCTCCGGCCGACCCGAGGAGGTGCCGCAGATCGAGTCCGCCATCGGGCTGTTCATCAACACCATCCCCGCCCGCGTCACCCTCGACCGCGACGAACCTCTGATCGACCTGTGCCGCCGGATCCAGCGCGACGCCGCCAGGCAGCGGTCCCACGGCTACACCGGCCTCAGCGAGATCCAGCGTGCGACCGGACACGGCGACCTCTTCGACACCTTGATGATCTTCCACAACACGCCCAAGGGAGCTGCCCGGGACACTCTGGACCTCGGCGGTGCGGTGACCATGTCGCCGGTTTCGATGGACAGCTACACCCACTACCCGCTGACCGTCGTGCCGTTCCTGCTGGACGACCGGCTCTACGTCAACGTCGACCACATCGACGCCCTCCTCGGCGGGCTCGACCCGGGCCGACTGGCCGAACGGTTCCTCCAGACCATGCAGGAGATCGCCGCCGGTGCCGCCGACCCCTCCCGTACCCACCGGGATCTCGACATCCTTCTCCCGGAAGAGCGGGCCGAACTGGCCCTCCTCGCCGACGGCCCCCCCGCCCCGAACCCCCGTCAACAGCCAGGCCGCGGCACGGACCACGGTGTGCACCGGGAGTTCGAGCGGGCCGCAGCCCGCCACCCCGACCGGATCGCCGTACGCGACCGCCGGGGCGAGGTCACCTACCGCGAGCTCGACCGCTGGTCCAACACTCTCGCCAGACGCCTGCGCTCCACAGGCGTCAGCCCGGAGGTCAGGGTCGCGATCGCGCTGCCACGTACCCGGGAGTACCTGGTCGCACTCCTCGCCGTACTCAAGGCCGGCGGCACTCTGGTACCGCTCGACCTCACCGCACCGACCGACCGCAACACCACCATCGCCCAGCTCGCACGCGCCCACCTGCTGATCGCCCTGCCCGGGGAGCAGGACTGGTGGGACGGCCCGCGCTGCGCACCCGGCACACCCGGTTGCGCCGACGCCCCCGGTGCCGCCGAGCCACTCCCCGGCGGCACCCACCCGGAACAGGCCGTCCACGTCGTCTTCACCTCAGGATCCACCGGCGAGCCCAAGGGCGTGGTGGCCACCCACCGCGGGCTGGCCACTCTGCTGCACGCCCACCGCACCGAGATCTACGGCCCGGTGACCGCGGGGACCACCACACCCCTGCGGGTCGGGCACTCCTGGTCCTTCGCCTTCGACGCCGCCTGGCAGCCGCAACTGGCCCTGCTCAGCGGCCACACCCTGGAACTCTTCGACGAGGAGGACCAGCACGACCCGGCACGGCTGGTCCGCGGCATCCGGGACCGCGACGTGGACATGCTGGACACCTCACCTTCGATGTTCGCCCGGCTGTCCGAGGCCGGGCTCATACAGGACGGCCGCTGCCCGCTGCGTATCCTGGCCCTCGGCGGGGAGGAGATCTCCCGCGGTACCTGGGACACGCTCGCCGGCCTGCGCGGCACCCGCGTCCACAACTTCTACGGCCCCACCGAGATCACCGTCGAGGCCGTCAACGCCCGGGTGCGGGCGGGGGAGGAACCCGCGATCGGGGCGCCCGCCCCCGGCTCCCGCGCCCTCGTACTCGGGCCCGACCTGCGTCCTGTGCCTCTCGGTACACGGGGCGAGCTGTACCTGGGCGGACTCCAGGTGGCACGTTGCTACGAGTCCCGCCCCGCGCTGACCGCCGAGCGCTTCGTGCCCGATCCGGAGACAGGAGAGCGCCTCTATCGCACCGGGGACGTGGTACGGCGCGACAAGGCCGGCCGCCTGATCTTCCTCGGACGCGCGGACGCGCAAGTGAAGATCCGCGGCTACCGGGTGGAACTCGCCGAGGTGGTGACCGCGCTGGAGGCGAGCGCCGACGTGGCCAAGGCCGTCGTCGTCCCGTTCGCGAACGGACAGGGCAGGGCCCTGGCCGCGTACGTGGTCGCCTCCCGCACGCTCAGGGAGACCGGCCGGCCCCTGAACCCGGTGGCGCTCCGCGACGAACTGGCCGGCCGGGTTCCGTCCTACCTGATTCCCGCCCGCATCACCGTGCTGGACCGCATCCCGCTGACCCTCAACGGCAAGGCCGACCTGCGGGCCCTGCCCCGACCCACGGGTGACCACGCGACAGGCACCGCCGCCCGGCCGCCGCGCACCCCCACCGAGCACGCCGTCCACCGTGCGGTACAAGCCCTGCTCGACGCGTCGGAACTCGACTGTGACGATGACCTCTTCCACCACGGCCTGGACAGCATCACAACCATCTCCCTCGTAGGCGAGCTCCGCCGGGCCGGGCTGTCCTGTACCCCTCGGCAGGTGATGACGCACCGGACCATCGCCGAACTCGCCCGGGTGATCGACGACACGCAGACCGCCACCGCGCGCCCCGAACAGCTCGCCGCCACGGACACCGGCAACGACGCCGTCCAGGAGGTGACAACCCCGGTCCTGGACTGGTTGTACGGGCTGGGAGACTACCGTCGTTTCGCGCTCTCACAGTTGATCACCCTGCCGCCGGACCTCGGCCTGGAGCAGGCCGAGGCCTTGCTGGAGGCGGTCCGCCGCGCCCATCCCCAGCTGTCGGCCCGAGCGGTCGCCGGGGCGGACGGGCACCTGCGGTTGGTGAACGGACCAGGCCGGGCCGCACCGGAAGAGAAGCCTCCGGCGATCCTCGCCGAGGAAACGCACGAGGAGCTGACGCCCTCCGTGGTGCTCGCCGCGGCCCGCCGCGCCTGGAACCGGCTGGAACCGGCCGACGGGGCGATGCTGGTCGGCGTGCTGCTTCGCGAGAGCCGCTCCGGTCGGACCCTCTTGTTCCTCGCCGCCCACCACGCCGCGGCGGACCTGGTCTCCTGGCAGATCATCCTCGCCGATCTGGCGGCTGCTTCTGCCACCCGAGGTCTCGGGGGATCCGCCGTGATCGACGTGCCGCGCGAGCACACCTCCATGGCAGCCTGGTCGCGGACGCTCGCCCGCCGCGCCCAGGGCCCGGAGCCGGCCAGGCAGGAGCACTACTGGCGAGGCGTCGACAAGGAGGTGGCCAGGGCACTCCGGCTTGCCCCAGCCGCACCCCGGCCGCCCACCGGCACCCGTGGCGCGCTGCGCTCCCACCGGGTCCGCGCGGACGCCGGTTCGACCGCGGCACTGCTGCGCCACCGTACTTCCCCACCCGAGGTCGCGCTGCTCGCGGCCACGGCACTGGCGGAAGCGACCTGGCGGGCTGCTCATTCCACCTGCGCCGGTGCCGGCCTGGCTCTGGTCAGGGAGGGGCACGGCCGCCGCGACGAGCTGGCCGAGCCCTATCACGACAGGCGGGACGGGCCGGTGGACACCTCCCGTACCGTCGGCTGGTTCAACGTGCTGCATCCGTTGGTGCTCGAATCCGGCGGACAGCGCACCACCCTGGAATGTGCCGAGCATGACAGCTTGCGGGCCCTGCGACTGCTGGCGTCCGTACGCGAGGAGCTGGACGCCGTTCCGTACGGCGGCTTCGACTGTCCCTCCGCCCGGCCTGCCGGTGAGGCGGCACCGGACATCCTCTTCAGCTATCTGGGCCGCGTCGACCGTACGCCGCCCGCGAACGCCGCAGAGGAACGTCCATGGACCGTCATCGCCGACGAGGCACTGGCCCGGGAGTTCCCCGAGGACAGTGAACCCGAGCTACGGCAGGCCTTCGCTCTGGAGCTCATATCGGCGGTGCACCCCGGGCCCGACGGACCGGAGTTCGAGGCAGTGTGGCGCCACGACCCCGGGGTCGTGGCGACGGCCGACATCGAGGAGCTGGCCCACTACTGGGTTCGGGCCCTGACCGTGCTGGCCCGAGCGGTCCGGCAGCAGGAGAGGAACGAGAAGTGAACGGGACCATTGAAGCGGGCGGGATCACCCTGTCCTACGAGGAGACCGGTAGCGGCGAGCCCGTCGTACTGGTCATGGGCGCGGGTTCCCCGGGGCGGGTGTGGCGTCCGTATCAGGTGCCGGCGCTTGCGGCCGCCGGATTCCGGGTCATCACCTTCGACAACCGGGGAGTGGGAGACAGCTCGGAGTGCCCGGAAGGGTTCACGCTGGCCGACCTCACCGACGACCTCGCTGCCGTCGTCGAGCAGGTCGCGGGCGGCACCGCCCACGTGGTGGGCACCTCCCTTGGCGCCCGGATGGCTCAGCGGCTGGCGACAACACGGCCCGAGCTGGTCGACCGGCTCGCTCTGCTGGCGACCAGAGGGCGAGCCGACGCCTCGCTCACCGCCTACGTCCGAGCCCAGATCGCGGTCCAGCAGCAAAGCCTGGTCCTCCCTCCGGAGGTGTTGGCGACGATGGGAGCACTGGCCAACCTGTCCCCCGCGAGTCTGCGCGACGAGGTCACCGCCGAGGACTGGCTCGCCATGCTGAGCATGGCGCCCCCGACACCGTCGGCCGGAGTGCGGCGCCAGTTCGAAGCCGCGCTGACCCACTTCCCGGACACCGTTTCCGAGCTGGGCTGGATCACGGCTCCCACCCTGGTGCTCGCGTTCGCCGACGACCGGCTCTCCCCGCCGCACCTCGGTATCGAGGTGGCCGGAGCGATCTCCGGGGCTCATTGTGAAGTAGTAGCGGACACAGGCCACTTCGGCTACCTGGAGCGGCCCGACGAGGTCAACGACCTGCTGGTCGACTTTCTCACCGACCGTTTCTCTCGACCGGACCGCTCCAGTGTGCGGCGGAGGTAATTGTTGCCCCGGGCCTTACTGATGACAGCAGCCCGGATGCCGAGGAGCTTCGTCGGCCGCGACAGGGTCGGCCACGTCTCGCCGTCTGCCCTGATCCTGCTCAGCGGCCCGTCGTGGGGCATGACGTGAGGGACTCAGCCCACGTGGGCCGCTGTACTCGGACGGGCCTGGGTCGCCGAACTCACCCGGGGGCTGGGCTTGATCCAAGGCCGTGGCTCCGATCGAGGCCGACTGGTCGACCAGGGCCGTTCCGTGCTTGGCCTGGAGTTGCCCGAACAGCTCGCGGAGCTTGGGCTCGGTGTCGGGCAGGCGTTTGTCAAACGCCTTCTTCCCGGCTGGGGTGACGGCTGTGGCGTGGTGTTCGCCACTGCCGACGTCCAGGCCCAGGTGGACGTCGATGCCGCCGGTCTCGATCACGTGCGTCCTCCGGTGGCGTCTCTGCCCGGCCTCGTCCACGGCACCGATCGCCTCATTCACCCTACGAAGAGACTCCCGACCTGCGGAGAGTCGGTGGCCATGCCCCTAATCAGCAGTCAGCCAGTGCCTCTGGGCCTGGTGACACTACCCCGGATCATGTTCAACAGGGAGGGCATGCCGGGCCCGGAGGCCGGCAGCCCCGTTGCGGGGCCACCGAAGAAGGATGTGGAGTGTCGGTGGCCAGTTAGATTCCCCGCTGGCGGCCACCTGACGAGTAGTAACTTGGCCACGAATCTCGCTACAGTCAGTAGCGGAGCAGAGTGCACTACCCCGGGCAACCCGCGCTCGGTCAGCACGTCACTTCCGAGCCAGCGGTTCCGGTCGGCCTCGAGGTGAGCGGGAACACTGAACAAGTACCTTGAGTAACTCATGCGTAATTCTCAGTGAGGATTGGTAATGCCGTACTCTCCACTGCTGATCAAGCCCATGCGGGAAGAGCTGACCAGCATCGGCTTCGTCGAGCTGGGCACCGCCGACGACGTCGACCGCGCCATGAAGAAGGCCACCACCGGCGTGACCCTGGTGGTCATCAACTCCGTTGACGGCTGCTCAGCCGGCATGGCGCGCCCCGGTGTCCGGCTTGCCCTCGAAGGTGACGCCAAGCGCCCGGACCAGCTGCTCACCGTCTTCGACGAGCAGGATGTCGAAGCCACAGCCCAGCTGCGCTCCTACTTCGCGGACGTCCCCCCGTCCCACCCTTCCATCACCCTCTTCAAGGACGGCGAACTCGTCCACTTCGTCCCTCGCCACCGCATCGAAGGCCGCGACGCCCAGAGTCTCGCCATCGACCTCGAGTCCGCCTTCAACGAGTTCGGCCAGCAGCGGGTCTGTCAAGAAAAGCGGCCTCCCCGCCCGTCGCCGCCCCTCCAACCGTCACAAACTCAAAAACCCCCGCGACTGGACCCCGGGCGGCTACCTCCCCGGCACCACACCCGAGAACTGATCCACCCCACCCCTCACACCCCATCTGAACAGCACAAACGCATCTGGCCCTCTGCGAACCCGCAGAGGGCCAGATCACGTCCACCACAACAACAAAGCCGGTCAAAGCGACAGAGTGTCGCTTTGACCGGCTTTATTCGGTCGGTTGACCCTGGTGTCCGAGGGGGGACTTGAACCCCCACGCCCGATAAAGGGCACTAGCACCTCAAGCTAGCGCGTCTGCCATTCCGCCACCCGGACAAGGTGTCTGCCGTTCGCGGTGCGTTCCCCGCGTCGACATGGAAACCATACCAGGGGTTCGGCGCGCCCTTCACCCGCATATCCCGTGGTCAGTGCGGTGCGGCGTGCCGGTGCGACCTCGGCGTCCCCGGTCCGCGGAGGTCCCGGGGCTACCTTCGCGTCCATGAGTGATCGCGGCTACCGCCGGCCCCGTCCGCTGTCCCCTCTGCGTGAGCATCTGCGTGACACGTTCTGGTTCGCCCCGACCATGGGGTTCGTCTGCGTGTTCGTACTGTGGCTGGTCGCCACCGAGCTGGACGACGCGATCGTCTCGCTGCTCCAGCGGGAGGGGGCGTACGACGAGCTCGGCGAGCTGATCGCGTTCTCCCAGGACACGAAGACGATCGTCACCACGATCAGCTCGGCGATGATGACGTTCATCGGGGTCGTGTTCAGCATCTCGCTGGTCGCGGTGCAGATGGCGAGCGGCCAGCTGACACCCCGGGTGGTGCGGATCTTCGTCAGGAGCCGGATCAGCAAGCTCACGCTGACGGTGTTCCTGGCGACGTTCCTCTTCTCGCTGCTCGTGCTCTCCTCGTTCGAGAGCGAGACCGACCCGCGCCGGGTGGTCTCGGTCCCGCTCGTGCAGAGCCTGCTCATTCTGGTACTGCTCGGGCTGAGTCTGTTGCTCTTCGTCGTCTACGTGAGTGCGACGCTGCGGCTGATGCAGGTGGGGCCCGTCGTCGACAGGATCGCGCGGGACTCGTTCCGGGTGCTGGGCAGGATGCCGCGGGGGCCGCGGGGAGAGGTCGAGCCGGGGCCCGAGACCGCGCGGGTGATGTACGAGGGGCGGGCCGGGGTGCTGCGGGACGTGAACACGGCACGGCTGGTCCGGGCCGCGCGGCGGCAGGACGTCGTACTGCGGCTCATCCCGCGGATCGGCGACTTCGTGGTACCGGGGACGCCGGTCCTCGCCGTCCACGGCGGGGCCGTGCCGCCTCGGCACCGCCTCCGGTACACGGTGTCCGTCTCGGTGGAGCGCACCCTGCACCAGGACCTGGCGTTCGGGCTGCGGCAGCTCACGGACATCGCGCTGCGGGCCCTGTCGACGTCCGTGAACGATCCGACCACCGCCGTGCAGTGCCTGGACCGGATCGTGCAGTTCCTCGCGGCCGTGGCACCTCTGCCGCTCGGCACCGTCCACCACCGGGACCGGGCCGGGCGGGTGCGCCTCGTGCAGGACGGTCCGGGGTGGGACGACCTGGTCGACCTCGCCTTCGAGGAGATCCGCTGGTGTGTCGCCGGGAGTCCCCAGGTGACGCGGCGGCTCATGGCGGGCCTCGACGACCTGCTGCTGCTCGCCCCCGAGGACCGGAGGATGTCTCTGGTCAGGCATCGTGCGCTGCTCGTCCAGACCGTGGAGCGCACGGTGCCGGTGCCCGCCGACCGCGCGTTCGCCCTGCTGCCGGACCGCCAGGGCATCGGGTAGCCCCGGCCCTGCCGCCCGGCCCGCCGGAGAGCCTCCGGCGGGCCGGGCCTCACGCGTCAGTCGCCGCAGCGGCCCTCGCGCAGGGAGTACAGGTGCTCGCTCGACTTGCGGGCGAAGGCGAGCGACTCGACCGGGTTGTCGTGCTCGGCCTGCCAGTGGTGGTACGTCCGGCCACGGTGGGTCCGGCCCGTGACCTTGGACAGGAACGTCTTGTAGTCGATGTCCCCGTCGCCGACGTCCGACATGCGGTAGCCGTCGCGCGTCGCGTCGTCGCGGACGCCGTCCTTGACGTGGAACAGGGGGTAGCGGTCCGGGTTCTTCAGGACGTACTTCAGCGGGTCGAGCGGGGCCGGGCTGCCGTCCACGCGCTCGCTGAAGCGGAACTGGGCGCAGAACGCCCAGTAGATGTCCATCTCCAGGTAGACGAGGTCCGGGTCGGTCTCTTCGAGCAACACGTCGTAGAGACGTACGCGCGGCTTGTCGGTCGCGAAGGAGAACTCCTCGGCGTGGTTGTGCTGGTAGAACTTCATGCCGCGCTTACGGGCGGCCGCCCCGTACGTGTTGAAGTCCTCGGCCGCCCGCTTCCACCCGTCCACCGTGTCGCCGTAGCGGAACGGGCCCGAGGCCGTGCCGATGTGCTTGAGGCCGAGGGCCTGGGCGTCGTCCAGGACCTTCTCAAGGTTCTGGGCAAAGGTGTAGGCGCCGGGGTTGTTGTCGTCGTAGTAGCCGACGTGGCTCCCGATCGGGTTGAGGCCGTGGTCGCGGGCCAGCCTCTTGAGCTGGGCCAGGGTGATGGCGCCGGCCGAGCCCTGGGTGTAGCCCGCGAACTCGATCTCGTCGTAGCCGTACTTCTCCAGTTCGGTGAAGACGGGGCCGAAGCCGCGATCTGGGAGAGGGTCTTCCAGGGCCGCTGTGGTTTGATCAGCTCGGTCTTGAACAGGCCGATCGTGCTCTCCATCAGGGCGTTGTCGTACGCGTCGCCGACCGAGCCGATCGATGCCGCGATGCCGGCCACGTCCAGGTGTTCGGCCAGCTTGAAGCTGGTGTATTGGCTGCCCGCATCGCTGTGGTGTATCAACTCGCCCCGAGTATGGGGGTGTTCATCGCGGTCGCGCTGCCACAGCGCCATTTCCAGAGCGTCCAGGACGAGCCGGGTCTCCTTCGACGTCGCGGCGGACCAGCCGACGACGCGACGGGAGAAGGTGTCCACGACGAAGGCGACGTGGACCACCCCGGCCCAGGCCGCCACATGCGTGAAATCCGCGACCCAGCAGCGGTTCGGCGCGGTGGCGACGAAGCCGCGGTCCACCCGGTCCGGTGCCCGCTCGGCCTGCTGGTCCGGGATCGTGGTGATGACCTTCCTGCCGCGGACGGCGCCGGTGATGCCCAGCTCGCGCATCAGCCGCTCCACGGTGCAGCGGGCCACCGCATGGCCCCGCCGGTTCAGCTCCCGCCAGATCTTCCTCGCCCCGCAGACACGGCAGTTGTCGATGTGGACCTGCCGGATCAGCTCCCTGAGTTCCGTGTCCCGCACGGTCCGGGCGGACGGGGCGGCCATGCGTTGGTGGTGGGCGTAGTAGGTGGAAGGGGCGATCTGGCAGTCGTGCTCGGTGAGCGTCCTGCAGATCGGCTCGACCCCGCCGAAGCGGTCCCGGTGCTCGTCGATGAACGCTACGAGCGTGTGTGTGGCCGGTCGGGCTCGGCCGCGAAGAAACTCGCCGCCGCCTTCAGGATCTCGTTGGCCCGCTTCAGCTCGGCGATCTCCTTCTTCATCGCCTTGAGCCGGGCCGATTCCTCCGTGGTCGTCCCCGGCCGTGCCCCCGCGTCGATCTCGTGCCGCTTCAGCCAGTTCCGCAGCGTCTCACGGGAACCGATGCCGAGCTTCTCGGTGACCGCCTGCAGAGCGGCCGTCTCGTTCGGGTAGCCGTCGCGCACCTCAGCGACCATGCGCACCGCACGACGGCGGAGCTCAAGCGGGCAACGGGAAGGTCGTGCCATGACTCAATCCCTCCATGGAATCAAGCCTCCACCCGACCCGGGGCGGTTCAGTTCGTAACCTGTCAATCATTGGTGGGGAGCTTGCCCTCTTCGAGGACCTCGCCCGTGCCGACTGGCCATGGCGCCCCGGACGAGAACGCAGGAGTCTCCCGTTCGCCGGACGGTTCAGCCCGGTGTGACGCAGCGTGCCTCGAAGGCGGCCCGGACGAGGTCGAGCAGGAGGGGCCGGGCCCCGAAGAGGGGTGAGTCGCGGTGCAGGGTGAGGAGGTGTCTCCCGATCAGAGGGTCGCCCGTGAGCCTGCGCATGGCTACGCCCTCACGTGCCCGGGCCGACCCCTGGGCCAGAGCGACGCCGACGCCTTGGGCGACCAGGTCGCAGAGGATGCTGAGGTCTCCGATCCGGTGGGGTGACATCCGGGGCGCGAATCCGGCCGGGGCGCAGGCGTCGGCCAGGGCCCCGTAGTCGTCGCAGCCCAGGTCGTGCGGCGGGAGTAGCCACGTCTCGTCGGCGAGGTCCGCGAGATCGACCCGGTCCTGTCCGGCGCGGGGGTGGCCCGCCGGAAGGATCACCACAACGGGTTCAAGTCCGATGACGTCGACGATGACCCCCTCGGGCGGGGTCGCGCCGAAACCGTCCAGGTCGACCAAGCATCCGGCGTCGACGGAACGGTCCTCAATTCCATTCATCGCGTCCCCCGTGGATGAGAACTGGACAAAGGTCACTGGATTGGTCACCGCGGCGGGCAGATGCAGCGTCAGGTGGCTCAGAATCGGCCCGGAGCTGCCGCCGACCGCTACCGGCTCCGCACCGTCCGCCGGGCGGAGCCGGTAGCTGCGAATCCGGTCGGCGCTGACCACTGCGGTCCGCGCGTGCGCGAGCACCAGTTCGCCGGCCCGTGTGGGTGCAACGCCGCAAGCCGAGCGCTCGAAGAGCGGTTGGCCGAACGACGCCTCGATCCGCCGCAGTTGGGTGGTCATAGCTGGCTGAGAGAGAAACAGGGCGGCGGCTGCCCTGGTCAGGCTGCCCGCTTCGGAGATTGCCAGCAGAATGCGGAGATGCCGCAGTTCCAGGTCCATGGCTGGTTGAGGCTAGTTCACGCGCGGTGTCATGTCCACGATGTGAGAGGAGGCGGTCCTGTGTGGGCCGGACAGACGCTCGCCAGCCCGGCCCGCCCCCTCTCGGCTCCGTGGCTACAGTGCGCCGGTGTACTCCTGGATCCAGGATCGCCAGGCAGCCAGGTCCGTGTAGACGGCGCCGCCGACACCACAGGTGTCGCTTCCACTGCCGCTGCGACTGGTGGCGCCGGCCAGTTCGAGGCGGCCGTTTCGGTTGACCAGGGCGGGACCGCCGGAGTCGCCGTAGCAGGCGGTGCTGGAGGTGGTGCCCGCGATGCACAGCTCACGGCTGTTCACCATGCCCGAGCAGGAACTGTCGGGCAGAACCTTGGTCTCCAGCTGCTTGAGGTAGCGGGGCGCCGAGGAGGAGCAGCCGCGCTGCGGACAGGTCTGGCCCCAGCCGAGCAGCCGGGTGGCGGAATTGTCAGCGGGAGTGGTGGCGGTGATCGGTACGGGCGTGTTGGAGACCTGGCTGCTGAGGCGGAGCAAGGCTATGTCCTGACCGGCCATGCTCTGACTGGTGGACGGGCGAACGATCTGTGAGACGCCGGCCAGAGTTCCCCCGCTGAGGTGGTCGTTGGAGCCTACCCTCACGCGCAGGGATGAGGCCGGGAGCGCGCCATTGCCGTATGTACAGTGCAGGGCCGTGACCATCCAGCCCGGGGAGATGAGCGAGGCACCGCAGTAGTGGCCGCCGCCGTTGACCTGGATGGAGCCCATGAACGAGTAGGTGGAGGTGGCCTGCCCACCGCCGACGATGGGTTTCGGAGCGGCGGACGCGGCGCCGGTGAAGGCCGGGGCGGCGACGGCCACGCCGAGGGCGATGCCCGCGGCGATCAAGGAGCGAGGCAGGAGCATGAGAGATCCTTCGTGAGGGTGACGTGGGAGGCGTGGCGGCGGGCCGGTCTCTGCTCGTGGTCCCAGCTTGTTCGTGGCCCGTCAACCTGCCGTCCACCGAAGTATGTGAGGCGGTCGTACCGGTCCGCCAATGCCAGCGACCCATAACATCCGGGAGTACCAGGCGGTAGTCCCGGGTCTCCCGGCCAACCCGGACCGCCGCGTCGCAGATCCGGGGTCGGCAGTCTCCGAGGCTCCCCCTGCGACAGGTGGCAATCTGCCCAAAGGTTCAAAAGGATGCGACATGCGCGAGTTGACAGGCTCTAGATCAATCGGCGGACGCTGCCGGGGCGGAGCTGCTCGCCGGCGACGGTGACGGTCCCGGTGCTCGCCCGGCGGGCTCCGTAGATCGTCTCCAGGATCTCCGAGCGGCCCGAGCCGACGAGTCCGGCCAGGCCGACGATCTCGCCCGGTCGGAGTTCCAGGTCCACGGGGGCGAACTCGCCCTTGCGGGAGAGGCCTTGGACCCGGAGAACGGGTTCCGCGGTGGCGGCGGCCGGCTCTTCCGGGCGCGGCGGGAAGACATAGGCGACGTCCCGGCCGGTCATCATGGCAACGATGTCGCGGGTGGGAGTGTCTGCGGCGGGAAGCCCGACGGCGACGGTCCGGCCGTCCTTGAAGACGGTGACCCGGTCGCCGATGCGGCGGATCTCCTCAAGACGGTGCGAGATGTAGACGACGGCCACCCCGTCGGCGGTGAGGCTGTCGACGATCCGGAAGAGGTTGTCGACCTCGTCGGGGTCGAGGGCGGCGGAGGGCTCGTCCATCACGATGAGCCGGACGTCGTGGGAGAGCGCCCGCGCCATGGAGACGATCTGCTGCTGGGCGGCGGAGAGGTCCCCGACCGGCCGGGCGGGGTCGATCTCCGGGTGACCGAGGCGGGCCAGGAGCGCCTTCGCCGCGAGACGTCCCTCCCGGGTGCGGACGATGAAGCCCGCGCTGGTCGGCTCGTGGCCGAGGAAGACGTTCTCGGCGACCGAAAGGCCCTCGACCAGGTCGAGTTCCTGGTAGATGGTGGCGACGCCCAGGCGCATGGCCGCGATCGGCGACTTGAGCTGGACGGTTTCGCCGCGCCAGGTGATCTCGCCGTCGTCGGGCTGGTGGGCTCCGGCGAGCACCTTGATGAGGGTGGACTTGCCCGCACCGTTCTGGCCGAGGAGGCAGTGGACCTCGCCGGCCTGGACTTCCAGGGCGACGCCGTCCAGGGCGCGGACGCCCGGGAAGAGCTTGGTGATGCCGGACATCGTGAGCAGGGGTGGTTCTGGTGCCATGACGAATCCCCTCGGCGAATGGGGTCTCCCCTGCTCGGGCGGTACCGAGGGGCCGGGGAGGGCCGGTGATGCGGACAGGGCGCAGGGCTGGAGGTGCCGTGGAGCCGGCGGCACCACGAACGGCTGCTGACTAGTACCTGACGAGCTGATACCTGACGAGTACCTGACGGATAACGAGTCGCACTGACGAAACGCTGCCTCAGTGCGGTGGTGCGTACGGCCTGTGGTCAGGCCGGTGAGAAGAGGTGGTCGCTGATGAGCCGGGCCGCGCCGATCACTCCGGCCGCGGGCCCCAACTCGCCCAGCACGATCGGGAGATTGCCGGTGGCCAGGGGCAGGGACTGCTTGTAGACTTGGGTCCGGACACTGGCGAGGAGGTTGTGACCGAGGCCGGTGACCCCGCCGCCGATCACCACCAGGCCGGGATTGAAGAAGCTGACGAGGCCGGCGATGACCTGTCCGGCCCGGTTGCCGC
>NZ_NEUE01000244.1:103631-122650 GCF_002910905.1 Streptomyces sp. SM11
CCGCCACATCGGCGGCGGTGAGGCGTCCCGCCGCCTCCAGCCGGGCGGCGAGCTCGGGCGAGCGGCCCTCCCGGGCCGCGTCCTCCGCGTCCCGGGCGAGGGCGGCGCCGCTGAAGTGGGCCTCCAGGCAGCCCCGGTTGCCGCAGGCGCAGGCGCGGCCGTCCGGTTCCACCTGGATGTGGCCGATGTCCCCGGCGCTGCCGGTCGTGCCGCGGTAGACCTCGCCGCCGACGACGATGCCGCAGCCGATGCCCGTACCGATCTTGACGCAGAGGAAGTCGCCCACGGAGCGGGCCACGCCCGCGTGCTGCTCCCCCATCGCCATGAGGTTCACGTCGTTGTCGACCATGACGGGGCAGCCCAGCTCCTGGCTGAGCGCCTCGCGGACCGGGAAACCGTCCCAGCCGGGCATGATCGGCGGCGCGACCGGCACACCCTCGGGGAAGCGGACGGGGCCGGGGACCCCGATGCCCGCACCGTCGAAGCCGTCGGCGAGCCCGGAGGCCCGCAGCTTGGCGGCCATCGACAGGGCCTGCTCGAAGACGGCAACGGGTCCCTCGCGCACGTCCATCGGGTGGTTGAGGTGTCCCAGCACCTCCAGCTCCGCGTTGGTGACGGCCACATCAATCGAGGTGGCACCGATGTCGACCCCGAGGAAGCGCAGTTCGGGAGCGAGCCGGATGTTGTGCGAGCGGCGCCCGCCGCGCGATGCGGCGAGTCCGTCGGCCACCACCAGACCGGTCTCCAGCAGCCGATCCACCTCGACGGCGAGCTTCGAGCGTGAGAGCTCGACCTGATCACCCAGTTGCGCACGGGAGTTGGGGCCACCGTCGCGCAGCAGTCGGAGCAGCCGCGCCTGATGCGCGTTCGCGGGTCGTGCCGTCATACGTCTCACGCGTCCCTCCCCGCCACATCGGCCAGTCCGTCGGGCTTTCGAGGGAACGTAGCAGCGCTTTCCCGGGGTGGGAAGAAGTTGCGCAGGAATCGGCCCCACCTTTCTCCACACCCAGGACAAAGATGCGGGGGAAGACCGGGGAAGCGGTCAGGGACGGCGGGGAGAGGCTGCGGTCAGGGGCAGCGGATGACCTGGCCCGCGTAGGAGAGGTTTCCGCCGAATCCGAAGAGCAGGACGGGCGAACCGGAGGCGACCTCGCCACGCTCGACCAGCTTGGACAGGGCCATCGGGATGGAAGCGGCCGACGTGTTGCCGGAGTCGACGACGTCCCGCGCGATGACGGCGTTGACCGCGCCGATCTTGCGGGCGACGGGCTCGATGATCCGCAGATTCGCCTGGTGCAGGACGACGGCGGCCAGATCCTCCGGGGCGATACCCGCCTTCTCGCAGACCCGGCGGGCGATCGGGGGGAGCTGGGTGGTGGCCCAGCGGTAGACGGACTGCCCCTCCTGCGCGAAACGCGGCGGCGTGCCCTCGATGCGGACCGCGTTGCCCATCTCCGGCACGGAACCCCACAGCACCGGTCCGATGCCGGGCCCGTCCGGGGTGTCGGGGGCGGCCGGGTCGGCGGTGACGACCGCGGCGCCCGCACCGTCGCCGAGCAGGACGCAGGTGCTGCGGTCGGTCCAGTCCGCGATGTCGGCCATCTTGTCGGCGCCGATGACCAGTGCCCGGGTGGCCGCACCGGCACGGATCGCGTGGTCGGCGGTGGCCAGCGCGTGCGTGAAGCCGGAGCACACCACGTTGATGTCCATCACCGCCGGCGAACCCATGCCGAGCCGTGCCGCGACCCGCGCCGCCATGCTCGGGGACCGGTCGATCGCGGTGGAGGTGGCGACGAGGACCAGATCGATGTCCGCGGGCACCAGCCCGGCCGTGGCCAGCGCCTTGGCTCCCGCGTGCGCGGCCATCTCGTCCACCGGCTCGTCGGGGCCACCCACATGGCGGGTCTTGATACCGACCCGGCTGGTGATCCACTCGTCGCTCGTGTCGACCATGGCCGCCAGGTCGTCGTTGGTGAGCACCTTGGCGGGCTGGTAGTGGCCGAGCGCCACGACACGTGAGCCGGTCATACGGGTTCCCATCGTCAGGTAGGGCAGGAAACATCCAGTCTTGGTCGCTACTGCCGGGTACGGGGGCACGTGATCCCACAGGAAACCGGCCCACACGTTGGAGCCTTGACAACAGCCCGGTCAGCATGCTGCGTCGGCGGCTGCGACACGCCGGTGCGAGTGCCGGACAATGACGGGGTCAGCTTTCGGCTTCCGTACACGGGCAGAGGCCGCCGCACAACGGACAGAATCGGGTTCACATCCATGGGACGGGTCACCGAACGCCGCCGCACCCTCCGCATCCGGGACGGTGCCGTCTCCTCCCGCGCGGACACCCTGGTGGCGGAGGAACCACTGGAGATCCGTCTGAACGGTCGGCCGCTGGCCATCACCATGCGTACGCCGGGCGACGATTTCGCGCTCGCCGCGGGCTTCCTGGTCAGCGAAGGGGTGATCGCCGAAGGGGGTGAGGTGCAGTCGATCGTCTACTGCGCCGGGGCGACGGCGGACGGTGTGAACAGCTACAACGTGGTGGACGTGAAGCTCGCGCCCGGCGTCGAGGTCCCCGACATCACGCTGGAGCGGAACGTCTACACCACCTCCTCGTGCGGCCTGTGCGGCAAGGCCAGCCTGGACGCGGTGCGCACCACGACCCGGCACCCCGTGGCCGACACTCCCCCGGTACGGATCACCCCGGAGCTGCTGTCGGCCCTCCCGGACCGGTTGCGGGCCGCGCAGCAGGTGTTCGACCGGACGGGCGGCCTGCACGCCGCCGCGCTGTTCTCCGAGGAGGGCGAGCTGCTGGACATCCGCGAGGACGTCGGCCGGCACAACGCGGTCGACAAGCTGGTGGGCCGGGCGCTGACGGACCACCGGCTGCCCCTGTCGCGGGCCGTTCTGCTGGTGTCGGGCCGGGCCTCGTTCGAGCTGGCGCAGAAGGCCGTGATGGCGGGGATCCCGGTGCTCGCGGCGGTCTCGGCGCCGTCCTCGCTGGCGGTGGACCTGGCGGCGGAGAGCGGGCTGACGCTGGTCGGCTTCCTGCGCGGCCCGTCGATGAACGTGTACGCCGGTGAGCACCGGATCGCACTGGAGGCGGCGGACCGGCAGGGCTGAGGCGCGGCGCGGACGGGAACGGTGTGCTCTCCGGGCACCGCCCCGGCGACCAGGCCCGTGACCGGGGCATACGAGGCCGGCGCTCACTCCCCCGCGAAGGCCAGGCCCTCGGCGGCCAGCGCCTCGCGGAGCACCCTGATCGCCTTCGGGCCGACACCGTGGAGCGCGAGCACCTCGGCAGCGGTCACGGAGGTGAGCTGGGCGAGGCGGGTGTAGCCCGCCGCCCGCAGGGCGCGGCGGGCCGGGTTGCCCGCCCCGTGCGGAAGTTCGTCGGCGGTCGTACCGGGCTCGTCACTCATGGCGCTTCCTCGCTGTCCGCTACCGGCTACCGGCTACCGGCTACCGGCTACCGGCTACCGGCTACCGGCTACCGGCTACCGGCTACCGGCTCACCGTAACCGGTGGGTCCGACAACGCTCCGGAAGCGGATTCGGCCGGGTCCTGCGGCGTTTCGGGGTCGCGGGAGCGGCGTTTGGCGATCACCGCGCAGACCATCAGCTGCATCTGGTGGAAGAGCATCAGCGGCAGTACGGCCAGACTCGCGTGAGCCCCGAAGATCACGCTCGCCATCGGCAACCCGGCCGCCAGGCTCTTCTTCGACCCGGCGAACTGGATGGCGATCCGGTCCGCCCTGCCGAACCCGAGCCGCCGCGCCCCGTACCAGCTCAGGGTGAGCATCAGCGCCAGCAGGACCGCCTCCGCGGCGAGCAGTGCGCCGAGCCGGGCCGGGGTGACCTGCTGCCAGACGCCGGCGACCATCCCCTCGCTGAAGGCGGTGTAGACGACGAGCAGGATCGCCCCCCGGTCGACCAGCCCGAGCACCTTCTTGCGCCGGGTGAGAAAGCCGCCGACCCAGCGGCGCAGCAGCTGTCCGGCGAGGAACGGGACGAGCAGCTGGAGCACGATCCGCAGCAGGGAGTCCGCCGAGAACCCTCCCCCGGTCGAGCCGAGGAGCAGGGCGGCGAGCAGCGGGGTCAGGAGGATCCCGGCGAGGCTGGAGAACGATCCGGCGCAGATCGCGGCGGGCACATTGCCCCGGGCGATCGAGGTGAAGGCGATGGACGACTGGATCGTCGAGGGGACCAGGCACAGGAAGAGGAAGCCCGCCTGGAGCTCGGGCGTCAGCACGTACGGCACCAGTCCGTTGCTCGCCAGCCCCAGCAGCGGGAAGACGACGAAGCTGCAGGCCAGAACGGCGAGGTGGAGGCGCCAGTGCTTGAGCCCGTCGAGCGCCTCGGCCGCGGAGAGCCGTGCCCCGTACAGGAAGAACAGCAGGGCGACCGCGCCGGTGGAGGCCCCGCCCGCCACATCGGCGGCGGTCCCCCCGGCGGGCAGCAGCGCCGCGAGGAACACGGTCGCGGCCAGCGCCAGGATGTAGGCGTCGACCGGCAGCCAGGACGGCGGTCGCGGGATGCGGCGGGTCATGTGCGGGGGCTCCGGCGGTAGGTGATCCGTTTCGGCATCCATCCTGCTCCCGTACCGCGCCATCGGGAATCAGGTATACCGCTCTGACTGTCATCACGGGTACCGATAACGTGACCTCATGGACGCCACGTACGACCCCGCCCAGCTGCGTACCTTCCTCGCCGTGGCCCAGACGCTGAGTTTCACCCAGGCCGCGCGCAGGCTCGGGATCCGCCAGTCCACGGCCAGCCAGCACGTGCGGCGGCTGGAGGAGGCGACCGGGCGGCAGCTGTTCGCCCGGGACACCCATCGCGTCGACCTCACCGAGGACGGCGAGGCGATGCTCGGCTTCGCTGGGTCGATCCTGTCGGCGCACGAGCGGGCCGCGGCGTTCTTCGCGGGTACGCGGCTGCGCGGCCGACTGCGGTTCGGGGCCTCCGAGGACTTCGTGCTGACCCGGCTCCCCGAGATCCTGGAGTCCTTCCGCCGCGACCATCCGGAGGTCGAACTCCAGCTCACCGTGGAACTGTCCGGGACGCTGCACCGGCAGCTCGATGCGGGCCGGCTGGATCTGGTGCTGGCCAAGCGGCGCACCGGTGACACCCACGGCGAGCTCATGTGGCGGGACGCGCTGGACTGGATCGGCGCACCGCAGCTGCGCCTCGATCCGGAACGCCCCGTGCCGCTGGTCGTCTTTCCGCCGCCGGCCATCACCCGGGCCCGCGCCCTGGAGGTGCTGGAGGAGCACGGGCGCGCCTGGCGGATCACCTGTACGAGTACGAGCCTGAGCGGTCTGGTCGCGGCGGCGCGGGCGGGCCTGGGGGTGATGGCGCATTCCCGGGGGATGATCCCGCCGGGGCTGGTGCCGGTTCCGGCCAGGACGGGGCTGCCGGAGCTCGGCGGCGTCGACTTCGTACTGCTGCACGGGAACCGCCGGGGCGCGGCCCAGGAGGCGGCCGACGCGTTGGCCTGCGCGATCCTGGCGGGCGGCGACCGGCTGCACCGTGGGACCGGCGGCGGGGCGGCCTCATAGGGGGTGTATCGGCCCGCAGGGTTGTTCACGCGGGTGATGGCCGGCCGGCCGCCGGGTGCGGTCCGGCAGCGGACGTCGAGCCTGGCGGAGGCCCTCAGCAGACGCGTCTTCACCGTCGCCTCCGTGATGACCGGCCGGCGGCCGATCTCCGGAGTGCCGGGCGTTTCACCGGGCCGGCCTCCAGGTAGTTGTCCCATGCCGGCAAGCCAGGGTTGGGCATGTCCACCGGCTGTTGGACAAGCGCGTGTGGGACTCGTCCGCCGACCGGTGGAAGGGGAGGGTCGGGCCCGGCCGTGTTCTCGGGACCGGCAGTGGTCGCGGCGGGTGGATTCGGTGGAGATTCCGGTGCGAGCCGCTTACTCCTCGGTCAGAACTGGACCGGCCACGTGCCCGAGCCTTGCCCATCTGGCCGGATTTCAACGGTAGACCTGTGCGGACGGCATGCTGTGCGGAGCCTCCGGGCCCCTCCCGCCGGCCGCTCGCCTGGGGTAGCGTCGCGGTGCTGTGCGGAGCGCCATTAGGAGCATGTCATTGCGCGATTTCACTGTCCCACCCATGGCGGCGGCGCCTCAGGTCGGCGGCCTGGCCGATGTGGTCTTCGACCACGCGGAGGACGATCCGCACCGCGTCGCGCTCGGCCGTAAGGACGCCGGGGGCCAGTGGCGTGATGTGACCTCTGCGGACTTCCGCGACGCGGTGCTGGCCCTGGCCAGAGGAATGATCGCGCACGGGGTGCGATTCGGCGACCGGGTCGCGTTGATGTCCCGTACGCGCTACGAATGGACGCTCTTCGACTTCGCGCTCTGGACCGTCGGGGCCCAGTCGGTGCCGATCTACCCGACCTCCTCGGCCGAGCAGGTCCTGTGGATGCTGCACGACGCCGAGGTGGTGGCGGTGATGGTCGAGCACGAGGACCACGCGATGACCGTCGGCTCGGTGATCGACCGGCTGCCGCATCTGAAGCGGCTGTGGCAGCTGGACGCCGGAGCGATGGACGAGCTGCTCGGGGCGGGCGCGAACATCGACGACGAGGTGGTGCACCGGCACCGGCGCGCGGTCACGCCCGAATCCGTGGCGACCGTCATCTACACCTCGGGGACGACGGGCCGCCCCAAGGGGTGTGTGATCACCCACGCGAGCTTCATGTTCGAGAGCGACACGATGGTGACGCGCTGGGAGCCGGTGTTCCGTTCCAAGCCCGGCGACGAGGCGGCCACCCTCCTCTTCCTGCCGCTGGCCCATGTCTTCGGGCGGATGGTCGAGATCGCCGCGGTCCGTGGCCGGGTCAAGCTCGGCCATCAGCCGGAACTGTCCGCGAACGCGCTGATGCCGGACCTGGTGGCGTTCCGGCCGACGTTCATCCTGGCGGTGCCGTACATCTTCGAGAAAGTGTTCAACGGGGCCCGGCGCAAGGCCGATGCGGATGGCCGGGCCGGGCCGTTCGACAAAGCCGTCGACATCGCGGTGAAGTACGCCGAGGCGCTGGAGCAGAAGGCGTTCGGGGACGGGCCGGGGCCTTCGGCCGGGCTCCGGATGCAGCACCAGTTCTTCGACAAGGTCGTCTACAAGAAGGTCCGCGACGCGATGGGCGGCCGGGTACGGCACGCGATGTCGGGCGGTTCGGGCATGGACCGCCGGCTCGGGCTGTTCTTCGCGGGTGCCGGGGTGAGCGTCTTCGAGGGGTACGGACTGACCGAGTCGACCGCCGCGGCGACGGCGAACCCTCCCGAGCGCACCCGGTACGGGACGGTCGGGCAGCCGATTCCGGGAACGGCGGTGCACATCGCGGACGACGGCGAGGTGTGGGTGCACGGGCCGAACGTGTTCTCCGGCTATCTGGGCAGTCCCGCGGCCACCCGGGCGGTGCTGCGGGACGGCTGGCTGGCGACGGGGGACCTCGGTGCGCTGGACGAGGACGGCTATCTGACGATCACCGGGCGGAAGAAGGAGATCCTGGTGACGTCCGGCGGCAAGAGCGTCTCCCCGGCCGGTCTGGAGGAACGCGTACGGGCGCATCCGCTGGTGGCTCAGTGCATCGTCGTCGGCAACGACCGCCCGTACATCGCGGCGCTCGTCACCGTCGACCAGGAGTCCGTGGACCACTGGCTGACGATGCGGGGCCGCACCCCGCTCGGCCCGGCCGACCTGGTGCGGGACCCGGACCTGGAGATGGAGGTCCGCCGGGCGGTGGTGGCCGCCAACACGGCGGTGTCCCAGGCCGAGTCGATCCGTACGTTCCGGATCCTGGCCCATCCGTTCACCGAGGAGCTGGGGCTGCTGACGCCGTCGCTGAAGCTGAAGCGCAGGGCGATCGAGACGGCGTACGCGGTCGAGGTCGACGCGCTCTACCACTGATGCCGACGCCCCCTACCACTGATCCGGCGGCGGAACGGCGCGACAGAGGCTGCCGGAGCAGGGCGGGAATGCCTGGGCCCGCCCGGTCGTTGTCGTGGAGAGTTATCAACCGACGACGTTAGGATCGATCGCTCGTGAGCCAGGTCCCCTCCATCACCCTCAACAACGGCCTCAACATGCCGCAGCTCGGTTTCGGTGTCTGGCAGGTGCCGGACGGCGAGGCGGAGAAGGCGGTCGCCACGGCGATCGAGACCGGGTACCGGAGCATCGACACCGCCGCGATCTACGAGAACGAGACGGGCACCGGCAAGGCCATCGCCGCTTCCGGCGTCGCCCGCGACGAGCTCTTCGTCACCACGAAGCTGTGGAACAGCGAGCAGGGCCACGACCGCGCCCTGCGTGCCTTCGACGACTCGCTGGACAAGCTCGGCCTGGACTACGTCGATCTGTATCTGATCCACTGGCCGGTCCCGGCGAAGGACGCGTACACCGACACGTACAAGGCGTTCGAGAAGATCCTCGCCGACGGCCGCGCGAAGGCGATCGGCGTGTCGAACTTCCACCCCGAGCACCTGAAGCGGCTGCTCGGCGAGACCTCCGTGGTTCCGGCCGTCAACCAGATCGAGCTGCACCCGCAGCTCCAGCAGGCCGAGTCCCGCGCCTTCCACGCCGATCGCGGCATCGCCACCGAGGCTTGGTCGCCGCTGGGACAGGGCAGGGGCCTGCTGGAGGTGCCGACGGTCGTCGCCATCGCCCAGAAGCACGGCCGTACGCCCGCCCAGGCGGTGCTGCGCTGGCATCTGCAGACCGGCAACATCGTGATCCCGAAGTCCGTGACCCCGTCGCGGATCAAGGAGAACCTCGACGTGTTCGGCTTCGAGCTGGACGCCGACGACCTCGCTGCCTTCGCGGCCCTGGACGAGGGCAAGCGGCTCGGCCCCGACCCGGCGGAGTTCAACGTCGGCGCCTGAGCCTTTGGCCGACGACGGCGCCCCCACCGTGATCATGGTGGGGGCGCCGTCGTCGGCCGTGTCCCAGCGGCAGCACACACATCGACCGGGGAGACAGGAACATGAGTGGCGAACTCGCGCCCGTCGTCGAGGCGGGCCCGTACCGCCTGCGCAACGTCGGCAGCCGGCTGTTGCTGGAGTTGTACGGCGCGGCCAAGGGCAGCGGGGCCCGGGTCCAGCAGGGCGAGGACGACGGGACGGCCGCGCAGGTGTGGCGGCTCTCCCCGGTGCACGAGGGCGCGGCCCTCTTCCACCTGGTCAACGAGCACAGCGGGAAGCGGCTGGACGTGGCAGGCGCCGGCACGGAGAACGGCACCCGGATCCAGCAGTGGAAGGCCAACAACTTCGGCGCCCAGGAGTGGCTGATCGAGCAGCACGCGGAGGCGCCCGGGACGGTGACGCTGGTGAGTTTCATCAGCGGGCTCGTCATGGAGGTCGCAGACCGTTCCACCGAGGACGGGGGCACGATTCAGCAGTGGGAGGACACCGACTCCCCCTTCCAGTGGTGGCAGTTGGAGCCGACGTAGTCGGCGAAGCCGCCCGGCGGGCGGCCCAGTGCGCGCCATACGCCGTCGGAACATGGCCGTCCGTGCCGCGCCGGACCGGTCTCACAGCCACGGCATACTCCTCCGCCTCGGCGACCGGTCGCCGCGGAGATCTCGGTGACGGCCTCGGCGATAGTCAGGGCCCTGGGGCCGGAGAGTTCGCAGGTCTGCCCCGCATGGCCGTCCTCGTCGGGTGCCGCGACCTCGACCGCGGCCGCGACGAGGTATTCGGCGTCGCCGAAGGAGGAGAGACGCGCGGGTGAGGGTGGGGTACGTGACGGCTCGCGGCGACCCGACCCGCGACGGTTACCGCGCAGGAGAGCTGCACGCCCGGTACTCGGTGCCGTTCTCCGATCCCGTCGAGTGGTTCGGGACGGGGACCGGGGAAGTGGGCGGGTGCCAGGTGAGGATCCAGCCGGCGGTAAGCGCCACCGCGCCGCCTGCCAGGGCGATTGCGCCGCCTGTTCCCATGCCTGCGGCCACCGCGCCCAGGCAAACCGGTCCGACGCCCTGCAGTGTCATGCTGCCGGAGCCGAGCAGGCCGAAGGCCTGGCCATGGCCGTCCTGCGGCAGGGCGTCCAGGAACGGGCGTTGCAGGCCGAGACCGTAGGCGTATCCGAGGCCGCTGAGCAGCAGCAGACAGGACGAGACGCCCACTCCGGGCTCGGCGGCGAAGCCGATCAGGGGCAGCCCCGCCAGTGCGACCAACGGGACTACCAGGCGCTCCCGGGCGCGTGGCCGTAGCAGTCGACCCACCAGCAGGTCACCGACAAGCATGCCGACCGGCAGACAGCCCATCAGCACGGCGTACCGGCCGGGCGCGAATCGGTGTTCTCCCGCGTAGGCGACGATGAGGCCTTCGGCGCCCGCTACGAGCGCGACGGGTAGCCACTGGGCCAGCATCAGTCGTCGCACCGTGCGTCCGCGCAGCAGCAGGCCCGCACCCTGCAGGCTTGCCCGGACGGCCCCGCCATCGCCCCCGGCGCTGCCGGGTGTGCCGCCGGACGTCCCCGGCCGCAGCAGGGGAAGCCGGATGCGGACAGCGAGCGCGCAGCCCAGGTAGAGGACGGCGCTGACCGCGAGCGCCCGGCGTGGGCCGAGTGCCGCGACGGCCGCACCTCCCAGTGCCAGACCGAACAGTTGCGCCCCGGCGCCGGCGATGTTGTTCAGCGAACGGCCCAGTACATAGGCGTCACCCTCCAGCGACTGAGCGACCAGCCGACTCGACGCGCCGTGGAACACAGGTGTGGCGAGAGAGACCAGCGCCACGACACCGAGGCTTGCCGCGACCGGCATCCGCACCAGGGCGAGCAGCAGGGCGGTGGCGCACGTCAAGGCGTAGCCGCCGGTGATGAGCGCGCGGGACGGCAGCCGGTCGGCCAGTGAGCCCAGCAACAGCGAACCGAACAGCTGCGGGATGAAGCCGATGCCGAAGGCCACTGCGCTCAGCAGCGCGGAGCCGGTGGACGAGAAGACCAGAACCGAGAACGTGGTGATCCGCAGCGCGTCCGCGGTGATCGCGACGGCGCGTGTGGAGAAGAGCAGCCGGAATCGCGGCTCGGCCAGCACCTCCCGGTAGGTGGCACGGTGGTTGCCCTGCGCGGGCTCGACGGTTGGGGTCATGACGCCCAGCCTTGCCGTGTGCCCACGTCACTCACCAATGGTTCGTCGCTGGACGAATATGAACAGACGTCCCTCGGTAGCATGGCCGGGTGCTGCGCTTCGAAGTCTCCGTCGAGGATCTGCTGCGCAGCCGCTTCGCGTTGTCGCCCGCGCTGGACCTCTGCTTGCTGCTGCGCTTGCTCGTCGGCCAGGACAGGCCGCTGCCGCGAGCCTGGGCCGCCCGGCTCCTGCCGGTCTTTGAACGGCTTCGCCGTGAGACCGAACTGGACGCCGTCCTCGCCCTGCACACCCCGCACGGCGGACCGAACTTCGTCGCTCCGCCCCCGCGCGGCCTCAACCAGACCTGGGCGGACGACCTGACCATGATCCGGGCCACACCGCTGGAAGCGGCCCGCCACGAATTCGCCGCCACCACGACCGGCCCGTCCGCCCGTGATCCCCGCGTACGCGCGGTGCTGGACTCTCCGGACGCCGTCTCCAGGATCGCCGAGGCGATGGACCGGGCCTGGCACGAACTGCTCGCCGCGGACTGGCCGCAACTGCGCGCGATCTGTGAGCGCGATGTCGTGCACCGGGTTGGGGTGATCGGCGAGCACGGCTGGGTCACGACCATCGAGAGCCTGCACCAGGGCGTCGCCTGGCGCGCCGGCGGTATCGAGATCGGCTTCTTCCGAGGCGGGACAGTCCGCCTCGCCGGCGACGGGCTCCTCCTGATCCCTTCGGTCTTCGTCGGGCATATCGCCGCCCACCTGGAAGACCCCTGGCCCAGGACCCTGGTCTATCGTGCCCGCGGCACCGCCGCCCTGTGGGGCGAACCGGAGACCGTCCCCCAGCCGGACGCGCTGACCGCTCTGGTCGGCCGGGCCCGAGCCCGGCTGCTGGTGGCGCTGGACACCCCGGCCAGCACCAGCCACCTCGCCCGAAGCCTCGCCATGGCACCCGGCGCGGTAGGAGACCACCTCGCCGTCCTGCGAGGCGCGGGGCTGCTCGTCCGCGCCCGGTCCGGACGGTCGGTGCTCTACCGGCGCACCCCGCTCGGCGAGGCACTGGTCGCCGGTACGGGCTGAGGATTCAGACCAGCACTGCTTTCTTGAGGCGCCGCCAGCAGATGATCGCGCGCGGCCAAGGGCGAGGAAGGCCTGGTGGAGATCGGCGTGGATTCCCAGCGGATACGCAGTCGGCGGAACCAGCGCAGAAGCGCGAAGGCCGCTTCGACGCCCCAGCGATTCTTGCCCAGGCCGCTGCCGCGGTCGGCGTAGCGGCCGTCGGGGCGCCGACGGGATCGTCCGCGCTTGCCGCGGATGGGCGGTACGGCGTGTGGATCAGGGAACCCTGGCCCACCTCGTCAGCCGGTGACGCCGTGCTGGAGCCGCTTCTCGGCGCAGCGCGGATGGCGGCCACTGACACATCGGGATGGAGCCAACCGCACATCGGGCAGACAGCTCTCGTCGTAGTGGACGCGGGCACACCTGACCGCCTCCACCAGCAGGGTGAGCAGGCTCAGCCACGATGTTTCGCCCTGGTGTTCTGCCGTTCCGGCCCTCTTTGCCGCTGGCGGCGGTGGTCCGGGCCGGGCACCGGCCGCGTACGGGTGAGCCCGCATGTTGGTGGAGCTGTTCGCCGAGGACGTCCGGGACTTCTTCCTCACTCTTGTCGGGGAGCGACGGATCCGCCGGGCATCCCCTGGTCACGCCGGCCCAGGTGCACCGTACGGGCGGTGAGCAGGTGGACGTCGGGGCGGTGGTGAAGGCCCTCGGGGTCCTCGGGGTCCAGCAGGCGTTCCAGTACGGCGCTGTCCTCGGGCGTCAGCAGGTCGCCGATCACCTCGCGCTCGCGGGTGATACTCGCGACGACATGGTCGCGGGCGGGCCGGGCGAGCGGGGCGGGCAGGTCGAGGAGGAAGCTGCGGGTGCCCTGCGGGACGAGGCCGACCGCGGTGAAGAGCGCGCTCCAGTCCTCGGTCTCCCGCTTCGCGCCCGGGAGTTCGGACCGCATGTACTCGAAGCGGGTGGCGGCGGCCGCGCCCATGCGGGCCTCCAGGCCGGGCTGTCCGATGCCGATGTCGCGGGGCAGCCGCCGGGTGGGCAGTCCGCCCTCGACGAGCGCGACCGTGCCGCCGGGGCGCAGGAGCCCGGCGAAACCGGCCAGAGCGGCGCGCTGGTCGCCCAGGTGGTGCAGGGAGTTGCCCGCCCAGATCAGATCGGCCTCGCCCAGCCGGTCGAATTCTTCGGGGAGTTCGGCCTCCAGGGTCTGGAATCGGTCGATCACACCGAGGCGGCGAGCGCGGTTCTTCGCGCGTTCCAGGAGAGCGGGCGTGGCGTCCACAGCCACCACCTCTGCCTCCGGGAAGACCTCGGCCAGCAGGCAGGAGACGACGCCGGGACCGCAGCCGATGTCCAGGACCCGGCGAACCTTCGGCGCGGTGGGCAGAGCGGCGATCCAGCGGGCCGCATCCTCGTACTGCGCGCTGTTGAGTTCGGCCTCCTGCTCCAGCAGGGGGCCCAGGACATTCCAGTCGATGTCCGTCGCCGGGTCGCCCCCTGATCCGTGCGCGTGAGCATGGGCATGGGCATGAACACGGGCCTGTACGGGGGTGGCGGATGCGTGCGCGTCGTGGTGGCCGTGACCGGCGTGGCTGCTCATGGGGTCAGCCTCCCCGAACGACGATTGCGTGGCAATCTTCATTGCCGATCCGGCAAATCGACATGGCCTCCGGGCAGGCCGCCGCGGTACTCGTTCGGGCTGACTCCCCTGACTTCCCTGACCCGCTTGAACGCGACCCGCGTACGCGTCACCCCTGGAGGAGTTCGGAGTGCCCGTCCGGAGGCGGGATTCCTGGCCGAGCTGTTCGCGACGCTGCTGGACGGCCACAACACGGCGACGACGGACGAGGTGAAGCGGCCCTGGGGCTGGAGCCGAAGGACTTCACCGCGTTCGCCCGCGAGGCTGCCGGGGACTGCGTCCGGCACGGCTGAACCGGATCGCCGTTCCCCGCCGCCCGGCCCGGCGGAGTACACCCCCGTATACACCGACCGAACGGTAGGCGGAGCGCACATATTGCCGGGGTGCTCCCTGGCCCATAACTTGCCCTTATGGAGCTCGAGTTGCGCCATCTGCGAACGGTCCGTGCCATAGCCGACACGGGCAGTCTCACCAAGGCCGCCGCCACACTGGGGCTTGCCCAGCCCGCTCTCAGCGCTCAGCTGCGGCGGATCGAGAAGGCCCTGGGCGGCGCGCTCTTCGACCGCGACCACACCGGAGCACGTACCACCCCGCTCGGCGAACTGGTGCTGGAGCGGGCCCGCGTGGTGCTGCCCGCGGTCAGCGAACTCCAGGCGGAGGCCGTGCGGTTCGCCAATGCCGCGGGGTCGCTCGACCGGTTCCGGCTGGGCGGCACGCACGGTCCGCTGCTCGGCGGTCTGGTGGACCGGATGGCCGCCGCGCACCCGTCGGTGCCGGTGTCGACGTACACCTCGTGGTCGGTGGCCGAGATCGCCTCGCTGGTGATCGACGGGCGGCTGGACTTCGCGCTGATCGGTACGTGCGGCGAGAGTCCGCCGCCGCTGGCGGACCGGCTGGTCTGGGAGGTCGTCGGCGTGGACCCGGTCTTCGTGATGCTGCCGGAAAGCCATGCCCTGGCCGGCGAAGCGGAACTGGACCTGGCCGCGCTCGCGGACGAGTGCTGGGCGGACGTGCCGGGCGAGGGCTGCTTCGCCGACTGCTTCACCGCGGCCTGCGCACGATCGGGCTTCACCCCGGTGTCGGTGTACGAGACGGACACCTCATCCGTCGTCCATCTGGTGCAGGTGGGGCGGGCGATAGGCCTGTGCCGGGCGACGTTCCCGCCGGTGCCCGGCCTGGTGACCAGGCCACTGGCCGGTGCGCCGCTCAGCTGGCGCCATCTGGTGGGCTGGCACCCGCACTCGCCCGCCGCGGACGCCGCGGCGGGGACGGTGGCCGGGGCGACCCGCGCGGCGTACGCGGAGGCGGTGTCGCGCAGCCCGAGCTACGCGCAGTGGCTCGGCGCGCACCCGAGGTTCGGCACGGTGGCCTGACCGGACTATTCGGCTCCGTGGGCCGGGGCGGCGGCCGCCACCCGGGCGGCGAGCGCGAGGTCCTTCTCGGTGACCGCACCTCCAGCGTCGTGCGTGTGGACGGAGAGGGCCACCGTGTTGTAGCCGAGCCTCAGGTCGGAGTGATGATTCAGCTCGTCCTGGATCCGCGCGATGTGGACCGTCAGAGCGGCGGCGGCGAAGTGGGAGGGCAGCCGGTAGCTCCGGGTGATCCGGTCCCCCTCCAGCGCCCAGCCGGGCAGGCTCGCCAGCCGGCGGTCGATCTCGGTCGGCGACAGCGGTTCGGCGTTCATGGAACGGCTCCCGTGGGTCTTGGTGGTGTGGGTCTTGGTGGATCGGCGCGTGCGTCACCGGCAGGCCGGGGCGGCCCGTACCGGCCCCGGCCCGCCGGTGACGTTACGGTCTTGGCATGACGACTGTCCTGCCCGACACGGAAGTAGGGCCACTGCTGCGCGGCTGGCGGGAGCAGCGACGCATCAGCCAGTTGGAGCTGGCCCTGCGTGCGGACTCCTCGGCCCGCCACATCTCGTTCATCGAGACAGGCCGCTCCCGGCCCAGCGAGGACATGATCCTGCGGCTGGCCGAGCAGCTGGACGTCCCGGTCCGTGAACGCAACGCGCTGCTCGTGGTCGCCGGTTACGCGCCCCGCTACGCGCAGACACCCCTCGACGACCCCGCGATGGCCTCCCTGCGCGAGAGTCTCGACCGGCTGCTCACGGCGTACGAGCCGTATCCGGCGCTCGTGGTGGACGGCACCTACGGGGTGGTGGCGTCCAACCGGGGCATCGCACTGCTGTTGGAAGGGGTGCCGGAGAAGCTGCTGACCCCGCCGGTGAACGCCATGCGGCTCACCCTCCACCCGGAGGGGCTCGCCCCTCGCATGGTGAACCTCCCGGAGTGGCGGGCGGACCTGCTGGCACAGATGGACCGTCAGATCGCCCTCGTACGCTCGCCCGAGCTGCGCGAGCTGTACGACGAGGTGGCCGGCTACCCGGTCCCCGCACGGGCGGACCGCTCGGACCGCACAGACCGGGTGGGCGGCACGGACCGCGCCCTCGGGACGGGCGGCACGGAGCGGGAGCGGCCCGCCGCGTTCGCGCTGCCGATGCTGCTCGAACACGGGGGCCGGGTCCTGTCGTTCGTGTCGTCGATCGCGACGTTCAACACGCCGATGGACGTGACAGTGGCCGAGCTGGCCATCGAGACGTTCCTCCCCGCCGACCGGGAGACCGCCGCCTACCTGCACGCCCACGTCCCGTCCTGATCACCTCAGACGCGGGCTCCGTTGTCGAGCGGATCGCGCCTGGACCCACCGGCACGCCCGCCGCCCGTGCCCTTCCCCTTGCCCGGCACGGGCGGCGGGGCCTGCGCGATCCGCTCCAGAGCCAGCGCCCCGGGTACGGCGGTGAACACCGAGGACCAGGTGCCGACGCAGATGCCGATGAGCAGGGCGAGCGCGAAGTCGGCGAGTGAATCGCCGCCCAGCACCGCGAGGGCGGCCAGGATGAACAGGGCGCCCACCCCGGTGTTCACCGTACGCGGAACGGTCTGGAGGACCGCCCGGCGGGCGATGGTGTCCAGCGGGGTCCGCCGGTTCGCCCCCCACAGCTCCCGTACCCGGTCGAAGACCACCACCGAGTCGTTGACCGAGTAGCCGATGACGGTGAGCAGGGCGGCCAGGAAGATGCCGTCCACCGGCCGACCCAGCCAGGCGAAGGCCCCCACCACGAGGATCACGTCGTGCGCCATGGCCCCGACGGAGGCCACGGCGAACGTCCAGCGGAACCGGATCGCCAGATAGGCCAGCTGCACGGCCACCGCGACCCCCAGGGCGATCAGCGCGTTGCGCCGCAGTTCATCGCCAAGGCTCGGGCCGATCAGCTCGTCCCGTACCTTCGTCGTCTCGCCACCCTCCTCGGCGAGGGCGGTCCGCAGGGCGTGTTCGCCGTCGTTGTCGAGCTTCCCGGTGCGTACCGACAGGTCGCCGTCGCCCGCCGTCGTGACCTCGGCGTCGCCGAACCCCGCGGCGGCGAGCGTGTCCCGGGCCGTCTCGACGTCGACCGGGCGGCTGGTGGAGTACTCCATCAGCCGGCCCCCGGTGAACTCGACGCCCAGGTCGACCCCGCGCACCACGATCCCGGCCACCGCGACGGCGACCAGGGCCGCCGAGACGATGAGCCAGCGGACCGGTTTCCGGAAGAGCCGCGGGTCCTTGCGGACCAGCCAGGTCCGTACGGCGCCGGGGCGCGCGATGCCGTTGACGCTCCGGTAGTCGCTGACGAAGCGGGAGTTCGCGGCGGCCTCGGTGAGCGCGCGGGCGATGACCAGCGCGGAGAACATCGAGGCGGCGACCCCGATGGCGAGGGTGACCCCGAAGCCCTTGACCGGGCCCGAGCCCAGGAAGAAGAGCAGTCCGGCCGCGATCAGCGTGGTCGCGTTGGAGTCGGCGACCGCGCTCCACGCCTTCTTGAATCCGGTGGTCAGCGCGGAGCGCAGAGAGCGTTCCGGCCGTTCGGCGCACTCCTCCCTGGCACGTTCGAAGACCAGGACGTTCGCGTCGACCGCCATCCCGATCGCGAGGACGAATCCGGCGAGCCCGGGGAGCGTCAGCGTGACGCCGAGGGCGACGAGCGCGGCGTAGGCGATCACTCCGTACGCGGCCAGCGCCACGGCGGCCAGCGCGCCGAAGAGGCGGTAGACGAGGGTGATGAAGAGCGCGGTGGCGGCAGCTCCGATGAGGGCCGCCCGGGCGCTCGCGTCGATGGCCGCCGCGCCGAGCGTCGGACCGACGGTCCGCTGCTCGACGATCTCGACGGGTACGGGCAGGGCCCCGCCCTTGATGAGCAGCGCCAGGTCACGTGCCTCGTCCGCGCTGAACGAGCCGGTGATCTGGGTGGCCCCGGACGGCAGTCCGGCCCGGCAGCCGACCGACGGGGCGACCTGCGGCGAGGAGATGACCTTCTCGTCGAGGACGATGGCGACCCGGCGACGGTCGTCCCCGGCGGGATGGCAGGCGGCCTCGCCGGTCAGCCGGGTCCAGTCCTTTCCGGCGTCCTTCCGGAATTCGAGCGACACGCTCCAGCCCGCGCCTCCCTGAGCGTCGAACGCGGCGGCGGCGTTCTCGACGCCCGCGCCGGAGAGCCGGGTGGGGCCGAGGGCGAGGACGCGGCCCTGCTCGTCGGGAAGGGTCAGCCGGTCGGGATCGGCGTCGGGGGCGGGACCGGAGTCGGGGGCGGGGCCGGGGCCCTCGGTCTCCTCGCCCGGATCCTCGGCCGCCGGGCCTTCGACCGCGTGGAAGGTGAGCTGGGCCGTCCGGCCGATCACCTCGGCGGCCTGGCGCGGGTCCTGGACGTCGGGCAGTTCGACGATGATCCGGTCCTCGCCGGAACGGGTCAGGGTCGGTTCGGAGACGCCCAGCGAGTCGATGCGCTGCCGCAGCACCTCCAGGGTGCGGTCGGTGGTCTCCCGGTCCGCCTGGACGGTGGCGGTGTCCCGGGCCTGGAGCACGATACGGGTGCCGCCCTGGAGGTCGAGTCCGAGTCTGGGCGACGTGGTCAAGGTGATGTAGACGGAGACGAGCAGAACGGCGACAGCCAGAACCGCTCGCACCGCGGTGGCGCGAGTCATGGAAATCCTCCGGTGGGGCGCCGGGCGCCCTCACCTCAGTGAGGACGCGACGCCGGTTCGGCAGAACAGGACGGATGACCGGTCGTGGAACCGGTGGTCCTGCCCGGAGGCCCCCGAACGCCGGGGAGCGCGCCCCTGCGGCTGCCGGGTGCGTCGAAGGATTCCGCGGCGGTCCGCCGTACGCCGCCGCGCGGCTCGGCCGGCCACGGCGGAGCGGGCGTCAGCGCAT
>NZ_NEUE01000245.1 GCF_002910905.1 Streptomyces sp. SM11
CTACCTGGCGTTCGCGGGCGGGCTGGAGCCGGAAGCGGTGCTGGGCAGCCGTTCTTCGGACCTCCTCTCGGGGCTCGGGCCCGCCCCGCTGGACGAGGGCGACGAACTCCCGCTGGGCGCTCCGGCGCCGGGCGGCCCGCCGCCGGCCGCCGGTCCCGTCCCCTGGCCGGGGGCCCTCGCCGAGCTGGTGCTCCCGGTCCACCCCGGGCCCCGCCACGACTGGTTCACGGAAGCCGCGCTCCGTACGCTCCACACCGCCGCCTACCGGGTCTCGCCGCACAGCAACCGCATCGGCCTGCGGACGGAGGGCCCGGCGCTGGCGCGGTCCCGCACGGGGGAACTGCCCAGCGAGGGCATGGTCCTGGGTGCGATTCAGGTGCCGCCGGACGGCCGGCCCGTCGTCTTCCTCAACGACCACCCGACGACCGGCGGCTACCCGGTCGTGGGCGTCGTCCCCGAACGGGCCCTCACCGCGGCGGCGCAGGCGGTACCGGGAACCCGGCTCCGTTTCGTACGCGCCTAGAAGATCTTCATCAGCCATCTGGCACGGCGGGACCGGAAGGTCCCGCCGTGCGGATGTCGGGCCTTGGGCTTCACGCGCCCTTGAAGGTGCGCAGCCGCAGGGAGTTGCCGACCACGAAGACGGAGGAGAAGGCCATCGCGGCTCCGGCGATCATCGGGTTGAGGAGTCCGGCGGCGGCCAGCGGGAGGGCGCCGACGTTGTAGGCGAAGGCCCAGAAGAGGTTGGTGCGGATGGTGGAGAGGGTGCGGCGGGAGAGGCGGATCGCGTCGGCGGCGGCGTTGAGGTCGCCACGGACGAGGGTGAGGTCGCCCGCCTCGATGGCGGCGTCCGTCCCCGTGCCCATCGCGAGGCCGAGGTCGGCCTGGGCGAGGGCGGCGGCGTCGTTGACGCCGTCCCCGACCATCGCGACCGAACGGCCCTCCGCCTGAAGGCGCTTGACCACATCGACCTTGTCCTGCGGCATGACCTCCGCGTACACCTCGTCGATGCCCACCTCGGCCGCGACCGACTCCGCCACGGCACGGTTGTCGCCGGTGAGGAGGATCGGGGTCAGGCCGAGGGCGCGGAGCCGGCGAATCGCCTCGGCGCTCGTGTCCTTCACCGCGTCGGCCACCTCCAGCACCGCGCGCGCCTCGCCGTCCCAGGCGATGGTGATCGCGGTACGCCCGGCGGCCTCCGCGGCCTGCTTCGCCTCGGCGAGGTGGTCGGGGAGGGGGATCGCCGCGTCGGCGAGGAGTTGTTCCCGTCCGACGAGGACGGCGTGGCCTTCGACGGTGCCCTGGACGCCGAGTCCGGGGATGTTCTGGAAGTCCTCGGGGGTGGGGAGGGGGCCGGTGATGTCGGTCGCGGCGGCGGCGACGGCTTGGGCGATGGGGTGTTCGGAGGCGTTCTCCAGTGCTCCGGCGAGGCGGAGGACTTCGGTGGGGGTGGTGGTGGGGGTGGTGTGGGTGGTCTGGAGGGTCATGCGGCCGGTGGTGACGGTGCCGGTCTTGTCGAGGACGATGGTGTCGGCGCGGCGGGTGGTTTCGAGGACTTCGGGGCCCTTGATGAGGATGCCGAGCTGTGCGCCGCGTCCGGTGCCGACCATGAGGGCGGTGGGGGTGGCGAGGCCGAGGGCGCAGGGGCAGGCGATGATGAGGACGGCGACGGCCGCGGTGAAGGCTGCGGTGAGTCCGGCGTCGTTGCCGAGCCAGAAGCCGAGGGTGGCGAGGGCGAGGGCGATGACGATGGGGACGAAGACGGCGCTGATGCGGTCGGCGAGGCGTTGTGCGGAGGCCTTTCCGTTCTGGGCGTCTTCGACGAGGCGGGCCATGCGGGCGAGTTGGGTGTCGGTGCCGACGCGGGTGGCTTCGACGACGAGGCGGCCGCCGGCGTTGAGGGTGGCTCCGGTGACGGTGTCGCCGACGCCGACCTCGACGGGGACGGACTCGCCGGTGAGCATCGAGGCGTCCACGGCGGAGGCGCCCTCGACCACGGTCCCGTCCGTGGCGATCTTCTC
>NZ_NEUE01000246.1 GCF_002910905.1 Streptomyces sp. SM11
CGCGTCGAAGACCTCGTCGATCAGCCGCTGGGCCATGCGCGGGGCCTTCGGGCGGATCAGCTCCACGAGTCTGCGGCGGCCGGCCTTGCGCAGGGCGGCCGGGGAGCCGTGGCGCTCCAGGAGCCAGGTGACGGCGTGGTGGTCCAGACGCGGTCCCAGGACGCGTTCCTGGGAGGGGTGGAACTGGGTGAGCAGGCCGCGTATCCGGTTGCTGGTGCGGGTGGCCTCGGCGGCGAGGTCCTGGTCGAAGCCGGTCAGCACGGTCAGCTCAGCGGTGATCTCGTCGGTCAGTTCCAGGGAGCGCAGGGTGTGCGGCATCGTCCGCGCGGCATCGGCGATGGCGGCCGCGTCCTTGGCGTCGGTTCTGGCCTCGCCGGGGTAGAGGTCGGCGATCCGGCGCATGGCCAGGCCGGGCAGGTAGGCGACGCGGCAGCCGGCGTCGCGGGCGACGGTCAGCGGCAGGGCGCCGATGGAGGCGGGCTGGTCCACGATGACCAGGACGGTGCCGAACTTCGCGGTCAGCTTGTCGAACACGGCCCGCAGCTTCGGCTCGCTGTTGGGCGGCGGCTTGTCGAAGAACTTCTTCCCGGCCGGGGTGAGTCCGTGGCCGTGGTGCGCGGACTTGCCGACGTCCAGGCCGTGGAACACGCCCACGTCTTCGATCTGGAACATCGTTTCCTTCCAGGGGTGTTGACGGTGCCGGCCTCGGCTCGGGTGTCGTGCTCGCGCATCCATGTTATGCAGACCTGCCGCCCGCGAGCTGTCCGGCGTTGCGCCGGACCGGACGGTGGCCGGACCTCTGATCAGCGTCTCCGACGAACACCCCTCGGGCCCGGTGACACCACCCCCCCCAGGTCATTCCTTCGACAGGGGGACACAGTCATGCCGAGCCCGGAGGCCAGCGGCCCTCTTGCAGGACCGCAGAAAAACATAACGGGGGGAATGGCTGCCTTGTCGCTCGTATCGGACGGTGAGGCGGCGGTAGTCGAAGAGTCAGAAGATCGAGCGCTCGATCTTCCAGCGGTGGCGGCCGAGGCGTTCGCCGGACTCGATGCCGGGACGGGCGATGTGCGGGATGAGGTTCCGGCTGCGCAGCCAGCGCTCGGCGGAGTAGTACGCCTTCTCCGCACGGATCCTCCCCGGCCTCCACCGGCAGAGTCCGCGCCGGGCACGGACGGCGGGTATGCCCAGGATGAGCGGCTTGAACGCCTGGCTGTCGTGTGCGTTCGCCACGGACACCGCGACGGCCAGCGGGATTCCCCGTGTCTCGGACAGCACGTGCAGTTTGCTGCCCTTCTTGCCCCGGTCGACCGGATTCGGCCCGGTCAGCGAGCCCCCCTTTTTGCCCGCACCGACGCAGCGTCAACGATCGCGGAAGTCCAGTCCAGTTCACCTCTGGCGCCGAGTTCGTCCAGGACCGCGCGGTGCAGCCTGCGCCACAGTCCGGCCTCGGTCCACACACTGAACCGGCGGTGCGCGGTGGCCGGCGAGACACCGAACGATTCCGGCAGATACCGCCAGGCGCACCCGCTCGTCAGCACGTACACCACGGCCACGAACACCGACCGCTCATCCACCGGAGCAGTACCCCCGCCCTGCGGGCGCGACGTGAACTTCGGCAGCAACGGAGCGACCAGCTCCCACAGTTCGTCGGGAACCAGCCGACGCGACAGATCATCCCTCACGAAACAGCATCATGCCGCATCAACGAGTCACCACATGAGACATCCTCTAAGAGGATGCTGGGCAGGGACGATTAGTGATCAATTCTTTGTAGACAATGCCGATAGGATGAACCTAGGATTTGGCCGGAGATGATCGCGAAGGTAGATCGATTAAACTTTGACTTTCAGGGGATTCCTTATGCCCAGTCCCACCGTGTGGAATGTCGTTTCGGATGCAGGGCCGGGTACGGGGTCGCACGCCGACGCCGACATCGTGCTCGCCGTGGATTTCCCGGTCACGGGGAGGAACGAGGGCGGATTCGCCGATCTGGCTCCGGGCCTGAAGTTGGACTGCGCCCTGTGGCAGACCGTCGCCCCGGTCCGTGACCCGCAGACGGATGCTCTGGACGACACCTATCTGGAGCCCTGGCTCTCCGAGGTGGCCGCCTCAGGCCGCTCGGTCCGCGCCGTGCTCGGCTACTGCGCGGGCTCCGTCTTCGCCGGCGTGCTCGCCGAGAAGATCGGCGCACGGCAGGTGACCGTGCCCCGGGTGGTGCTGTTCGACCCCGAACTGGTCGACGTACCCACCGTGCACCTTCAGTTCGGCCGGGTGATCGGTAACATGACCACCGTTCTGACGACCGGGGAGATAGTCGAGCTGTCCGGCGCCGCGGAGAAGCTCGCCGCGCAGAGTGGTGTCGCTCCCGGCGTCTTCGCCGCCGGGCTCTACGCGGCCTTCCGCCCGATCGGCACCTCGGCCCTGCAGCGGGCCGGGCTTGACGAGGGCTACGCAGGCGAACTGGTGCAGTTGGTCGGCTCGTTCATGTCCTACCTGGCCACCGCTGCCGGTCTCGACCCGCGTCCAGGCTGGCAGGGCGCCACCGTCGTCACCTCCGCCAGCGAGAGCAGCGGGCTGAATCGGATGCGCGCCACGCCCGGTGTCGCACCCATCGAGGTCGCCGACGAGCGGCGCTTCGAGGTCGAACACCGTGACCTGCTGCGCACGCCCGCCATCGCCGAGACGGTGGCTGGCTTCCTGGCCGCCGGGACCGGGGAGAGCGCGTGAGCGGCGAACTCCCGGTCACCGCCGCCCAGGACGGGCGGGGGCTGCCGGCCGGGCACATACGGCCGAGCCGCAAGGAGACCACCCTGTGGCTCCTCGACGAACTCGTCCCTGGCAGCGGTGCCAACAACCTGTCGCTGGCCTTGCGGGTACGGGGTCGCCTCGACGCCGCCGCCACCGCGCACGCGGTACGCCTCCTGACGGAACGCTTCGAGGTGCTGCGCACGGTTTACCACCGTGAGGACGCCGAGCTGACCAAAGCCATCGCGCCGTCCGTGGCCGTCGACCTGGAAGAGGCGGAGCACCACGGCAGCGAGCAGGACGAACCGGCCCTGCTGACGGCCTTCGCCGCCAGGCCGTTCGCCCCGGACGGCAGCCCCCTCCTACGTGCCCTGCTCCTGCACGGCCAGGACACCGACGTCCTGTGCCTGGCCCTCCACCACGCCGTGTCGGACGTGCAGTCGACGGAGATCCTGCGCGCCGAGTTCGTCTCGCTCTACGAGGAGGTGCTCCAGGGCGGGCACCGCACCCCCACCGAGGTGCCCGCCCTGCGCGAGTCCGCACCGTCCGCCGAGAGCCGCGGCTACTGGCAGGAGCAGATGGCCGGCTTCCGGTCCTCGGGCCTGGAACTCCGCTGCGAACAGCGCGACCAGCCCGTCCCCACCCTGCGGGGTGACGAGGTCACCCACGTCCTGTCACCCGAGGCCCACACCGTGGTCCGCCGCCTCCAGCGCGAACTGCGGGCGCCGGAGTCCGTCGTGCTGCTCACCGCGTACGCGGTCCTCCTCGCCGCCCACGGGGCCGGACCCGATCTCGCCATCGGTTCGCCAGTCAACACCCGCCCCCGCGACGCGGTGGACGCGGTCGGTTACCACAGCAACCTGGTCGTCCTGCGCCTGCTCCTCGACCGTGACGCGACCTTCAGAGACCTCGTGTCGCTGACCCGGCGGACGTTCATGGAGGCGATGGCGCACAAGGACGTACCGACCGACGACGTCCTCGACATGGTTGAACGGGGTGGTTCCGGCTGGCGCAACGCGCTCTTCAAGCACGTGTTCAACTACGTTCCCTTCGCCGAGGACCAGCGCACCTTCGCGCTGGCCGGCACCGAGGCCGAACTCCTCGTCGTCGAGAACGGCTTCAGCCAGTTCGACCTCGAGTTCTTCGTCTCGGCCAACCGGGAGACGGCCACTGTCCGTGCCGCGTTCTACACGGGAGTGCTGGACCGCTCGGACGTCGAGCTGATGGTCCTGCGCTACGACGCCCTCCTAGTGGCCCTGGGCACCGGCGTCGACACCCAGATCGCCGCCCTGCCGTCCTGGTCGGACCGGGACCACGGGATCATCGACGCGGCCAACGCCACCGCCCGTACGATCGACCTGCCTTCGGTACTCACCGGATTCGTCCTTAGGGCCGCCGCCGACCCGTCGGCGGTGGCAGTACGGGAAGGCGACCGCACGGCCACATACGGCGGACTGTGGTCCGCCGCCGTCAACACGGCCGCTCGGCTGGCCGACGCCGGCGTACGTCCCGGAGACATCGTCGCGCTCCTCCTACCGCGTGGCGCCGCACTGGCCGCCTCGGTGTTCGGCACCTGGCTCGCGGGTGCGGCCTACCTGCCGCTCGACCCCAACCACCCGGTGGAGCGGCTGACCTACCAGCTCGACGACACCCGGGCCCGCGTCGTCATCGTCGGTGCGGGGATCACCGCCCCGGACGGCCAGGTCACGGTGCCCGCCACCGACTGCGACGCCGTGCCGCAGGTGCCGGTGGACGAGTCGGCGGTGAAGGTCGACCCGGACGCCCTCGCATACGTGATCCACACCTCCGGCTCCACCGGCAGGCCCAAGGGGATCCCGATCCGGCACGGCAGCCTCATCAACCACATCGTCGACTACGCCGAACGGTTCGGCGTTGCGGGCTCCACCCGCCCCACGGGCTGGCTCAGCACCTACAGTTTCGACACCTCCTCGCTCGAATTGATGATGCCACTGCTGCACGGCGGTCACACCGTCGTGCTCCCGGACGAGGCGCGCACGGACGGCGCCCTGCTGGCGGACGCCGTCCGTGCACACGACATAGGCCTGCTCCAGGCGACCCCGACCACCTGGCGGCTGGTCGCCCACGAGGCGGCCGACGCCACCGCCGGACGCGTCATCCTCACCGGCGGTGAACCCCTGTCCGCCGAACTCGCCACCCGGCTGCTCGACGCGGGCGCCGAACTGTGGAACGTCTACGGCCCCACCGAGAGCACCATCTGGGCGACCGCCGGAGCCATACCTTCCGGTCACGGCGGCCGGGTGGACATCGGTGTGCCCGTGACCAACACCCAGATCTTCATCGCCGATCCACACGGCAGGCCGCTGCCGGTCGGCCTCCGCGGAGAGCTGTGCGTCGCGGGCGTCGGAGTCGCCTCCGGCTACCACGAACGGCCCGGACTGACCGCGGAGCGCTTCGGGCAGAACGACGAGTACGGACGTTTCCACCGCTCCGGAGACGTGGCCCGCTGGCGGCCGGACGGCAGGATCGACCTGTTCGGCCGGATGGACCGGCAGGTCAAACTGCGCGGCAACCGGATCGAGCCGGCCGAGATCGAAGCGGTCCTGCTCAGCCACCCCGACGTCGAGGCGGCGGCCGTCGTGGTCGTTGGCGATCCCGGGGCGGACGGCTACCTGGCCGCCTTCGTCCGGATCCCCAGCCGACCCGAGGCCGTGGACGAACTGTGGGACCACGCCCACGGGCAGCTCCCGCGCTCGGTCGTCCCGCACCGGTTCATCGCCGTGGACGCCTTTCCCCGTACCGGCAGCGACAAGGTAGACCACCTGGCGCTCGCCGAGCAGGCCGCCCGGCACCACGGCCCGGCAGTCGGCGGCCGGCCCGAGGGTGCGGCGCCGGCCGACGACCTGACGGCCACCGTCCTGAGCCTGTTCGCCGAACTGCTGGACCGCTCCGACCTCGACGCCGGTGCGCACTTCTTCGCCAACGGCGGGCACTCGCTGCTGGCCGTCTCCCTCGCCCAGCGGATCAAGGACATCACCGGTATAAGGCTCGCGCTGACCGACGTATTCGAGACCGCCACCCCTGCCGCCCTCGCCGACCGGCTGCGCCGGCTCGTCTGACGGACCGAAAGAGACCTCTCATGGAAATCCTCAAGCTCGCAGTCAGCGGCTGGTTCGCGCGGGCCCTCGCGGTCGCCGCCCGCCTGGAGATAGCCGACATCCTCGACGGCGGATCGATGACCTCGGCCGAGCTTGCCGAGCGTACCGGGTCCGACCCCGACGTCCTCCAGCGCCTCCTCCAGATGCTCACCGTGCCGGCCGTACTGGAGAGGGACGGGGAGAAGTTCCGGCTGACCGCGGCGTACGCGCCGCTGCGCGCGGACCACCCCACCACCCAGCGCCACTTCGCCATCCTCGCCGCCGAGCTATACGACGACGCCTTCGCCGGTCTGCTGCACACCGTGAAGACCGGCAAGTCCGGCTTCCAGGAGGTCTTCGGGGAGTCCCTCTACGAGTACCTGGAGACCCACCCCGAGACGGCGGACCTGTTCGACAAGGGCATGGTCGACCTCGCGACGCCGGTGGCCCAGTGCCTGCTCGGCCTGCACGACTTCAGCACGGCGAAGAGCGTCGTCGACGTTGGCGGCGGCAGCGGCGGGCTGCTCCCCGTCCTCCTGGCCGCCCACCCAGACCTGCACGGCACCGTCGCCGACCGGGCCAGCGTCTGCGCCAGGGGCCGCACCGCCCTGGAGCGGGTCGTGCAGCAGGACGTGCGCGACCGCATCGGCTTCGTCCCCAGTGACTTCTTCGTCGAGGTCCCGGCCGGTGCTGACCGCTACCTGCTGAAGAACGTGTTGCACGACTGGACGTACGAGAACTGCGTACGGATCCTGCGCACCGTCGCCACCGCCATGGCCGACAGCTCACCGGACGCCAGGCTGCTCGTCGTGGAGCCGCTGGTCGAGAGCGACATCGACGGCTGGCGGGCCATGTTCCAGGCCGTCGCCTGCGACGAGGGCACCACGGGGCTGGACGAGTCTGCCATGCGGCAGGCGCTGGAGGAGGCGGGCTTCACGGTAAAGTCCGTGGGTCAACTGCCCACGCAGCACAAGGTGTTCGTCACCTCCCTGCGTGCCTCCTGATGCTCACGCCCGTCTTCCTGTTCGCGGGGCAGGGATCGCAGTACCACGGCATGGGCAGATGGCTCTACGGGGCCGACCTCGCCTTCCGTGACGCCCTGGACTCCCTGGACGCGACCGTCAGGGAGGTGCGCGGCGATTCGGTGATCGAGGCGATTCATGGCCCCGGCCTGGGCCCCCAGCACCCGATGTCGCGGTTCTCCCTGACCCAGCCGGCCATCTTCATGGTCGAGTACGCGCTGGCGCGGATGCTGCGGGCCCACGGGTTCGAACCCGGCGCGGTGCTCGGCGCCAGCCTGGGCGAGATCGTGGCAGCGTCCGTTGCGGGGGCCGTCGACCCGGACGAGTGCCTGCGCTCCCTGCTGCGCCAGGTCGACGTGTTCGAGGCCGAGTGCCCCCGCGGGGGGATGCTCGCGGTGCTGGCCGACCCAGGCCTCGCCCACCGAGACCCCGTCCTCGCCGAGGCGTACGTCGCCGCAGTGAACTCGCCGGAGAACTTCGTCCTGGCAGGCACCGCCGAGGCCCTGGACCGGATCGAGAGCCACCTGCACGCCACCGGAACGCTCTGCCAGCGGCTGCCCGTATTGTTCCCCTTCCACTCGCCGCTGATCGACCCGGTCGAGGGCGTGTTCAAGGAGCTGATCGGCGAGCTGACCATGAGGCCGGCCACGATCCCGCTGATCTCCGGCACCACCGGCACCGCCGTACGGCTGCCGGACCCGGCGCACCTGTGGCGGGTGCTCCGGGACCCCTTCGACCTGTCCCGGGCGCTGGGGCCGCTGCTGGACCGGGACGACCTGCTCTTTCTCGACCTTAGCCCCTCCGGGGCCATGGCCAACCTGGTACGGGCCTCACTGCCGGAGGGCAGCCGTGACCGCGTGCTGCCCCTGCTGTCCCCGTACGCCCGCGACGAGGTGTTGTACCGGGCCGTCCTCGACGCGAGCCCCAGCCTCGCCGCCACCACAAGAATCGAGGTGAACCCCATGAGTGCTTCCGCACAGACACCGGCCCGTCCGTCCACCGCCGCGTCGACGCTCGATGTCCACGTCTTTCCCGGGCAGGGTGCGCAGGCCAAGGGCATGGGCCGGGAGGTGTTCGACCGCTTCCCCGACCTCGTCGCCCGTGCCGATGCCCTCCTCGGCTACTCGATCCGCGAACTGTGCCTGGAGGACCCGGGCCGCAACCTGCGGGACACCCGCTACACCCAGCCCGCTCTGTACGTGGTCAACTCCCTCAGCTGGCTGGCAGCCGTGGGCGAGGGCGGACGGCTGCCGGACTACGTACTGGGGCACAGCCTCGGTGAGTTCTCCGCCCTGTTCGCCGCCGGAGTCTACGACTTCGAGACAGGACTGCGCCTGGTCGTCGAACGAGGCCGGCTCATGGGGCAAGTCACCGGCGGCACGATGGCCGCCGTCTCGTCCGTCGACGCCGCGCTCGTGGAGCGGGTGCTGCGGGAAAACGACCTCAATGACCTTGACATCGCCAACTACAACACGCCGAACCAGACCGTGATCGCCGGCCCCGTGGAATCGGTCGACCGGGCACTGCCCGCGCTGAAGGAGGCTGGCGCCCGGTGTGCGCCGCTCAATGTCAGCGCCCCCTTCCACAGCCGGTACATGGCCGCGGCGGCCGAGGAGTTCGGCAGGCTACTGGACGCCACCCCCTTCGCCGCGCCGAAGATCCCGGTGATCGCCAACGTGGACGCGCGGCCCTACGCGGCGGGCGAGGTGGCCGCCACCCTGCGCCGGCAGATCGCCTCGCCGGTGCGCTGGACCGACAGCATCCGGCTGCTGATGGGCTACGGCGACCTCCGGGTGCGCGAGCTCGGCCCGGGGCAGGTGCTGACCAAGATGGTTGACCGGATCCGCAACGAGGCGATGCCCCTGACACTGCCCGGCCCGGCGGAGCAGACCGCCGTCCGGCGGCCCGAGCCTGTACGTCATGAGGCTGTGCCTGCCGTGTCCGCACGCTCCGCGAAAACCCCCGCCGGGTCGCTAGGGTCGGAGGCCTTTCGTCAGGACTACGGCGTTCGTCTCGCCTACGTCGCTGGCGGGATGCGGCAAGGCGTGGGCTCCGTAGAGCTGGTCGCCAGGATGGCCAGTGCCGGACTGCTCTCCTACTTCGGGGCCTCGGGACTCGCGGCCAGGGACGTGGTTCTGGCGGTCGCCGCGGTCCGCGCACGTGTCCCGGCGGGTGCGCCCTTCGGGGTCAACGTCACGCACGACCCCTTCGACCCGCGTGCCGAGTCCGACCTGGTCGACGTACTGATCCGGGAGGACGTGCGGTTCGTCGAGGCCTCCACGCACGTCGAGGTGACACCCGCCCTGGTACGCCACCGGCTGACCGGCGCCCGGGTGCTGCCGGACGGCACCGTGCACGTGCCCCGGAAGATACTGGCGAAGGTGACCCGGCCGGACTCCGGGCGTCTCTTCCTGGAGCCGCCGCCCGCCGCGCTGGTGAGCCGGCTGGTGGAGCAGGGGCTGCTCAGCACCGAGGAGGCGGCAGCCGGCAGCCGCGTCGCGCTGGCCGACGACGTCTGCGCAGTGGGCGACGCGGGGGACCACTCCGACATGGCGGCCCTGTGGGCGCTGCTGCCCGCGCTGCGCGGACTGCGTGCGGAGCTCGGCGGCGTCGCCGGGGCGGTCCGCATCGGGGCCGGCGGCGGAATCGGCGCCCCCGAGTCGGCAGCGGCCTCCTTCGTACTGGGCGCCGACTTCGTCCTCACCGGCTCCATCAACGCGTGCACCGCCGAGAGCGGGACCAGCGTCGCGGCCAAGGACCTGCTCCAGGCTGCGGACGTCCACGACACCGCCTTCGCACCCTACGGCAACCTCTTCGAACTGGGCGGAAGGACAAGGGTGTTGCGCAAGGGAGTGCTCTTCCACGCCCGCGCGGGAAAGCTCCACGACCTGTGGCGCAACCACGACTCCTGGGAGGCGGTCCCTGCCGCGGCGCGCGCGAAGGTGGAGCGGGACTATCTGGGGGCCTCCTTCGAGGAGATCCTCGCCCGCTCCGGCAACTCCTCCGTCGGCTCTCGCGGGCAGGCTCTGGACCCCAAGCGGCGGATGGCGCTCGTCTTCCGCTGGTACTGCGCGCAGGCCGCGATCTGGGCGATCGAAGGCACGCCGGGCCGCGTCGCCAACTACCAGATCCCTTGCGGCCCTGCCCTCGGCGCCTGCAACCGGTGGCTGGCCGGCACCCCGCTGCACGCCTGGGCGGACCGGCACGCCGACGAACTGGCTGAACGCCTGATGACCGAGGCCGCCGAGGTCGTGAACGGTGGCCTCCAGCGCCGCAGCTCCTGACCGCACGTCCCGGCCTCGGCACGGCCGAGTCCCCGTGCGACGTCAGCACGATCCCCGTGCGACGTCAGCAATCTCAGCAAGCTCTCAACAGGAAACGAGGCACGCCAAATGACCGCGGTTCCCCCCACGGAACTCACCACCGAACAGGACGACCTCGCCAGTGAGTTCGATCTGTCCGACCCGAAGTTCATCACCGACCCGAAGGCGGGGGAGCGCTGGCTCGGCGGCCCCCAACCCGTCTGCCGTGGGAAGTTCGCGGACGGCAGCGACATCTGGGTGGTGACCGGGTACCACGACGTCAAGACGGTGCTCGGAGAGCCGACCCTGCGCAGCAGCCCGCCGGGCGACTCCCACCGGGAGAGCATGCTCTCCCGGGGCATCCCCGAGGACATCGTCGACATGTTCGACGCCACCCTGCTGACCATGGACGGCGAGGATCACATGCGGGTCCGCCGACTCGTCACCCGGGCTCTGTCCGCCCGTCGGATGCTCGCACTGACACCGGCCGTCGAACGTGTCGCGGCACATCTGCTCGACGGCCTCGCCGACAGGGCCGAGCCCGACCTGATCGCGGATTACGCGCACCCGCTCGCCATCATCGTCATCTGCGAACTCCTCGGCGTCGACGAGGAGTACCGCGAGCAGTGGCGTGAGTGGAGCGAGACCCTCGCCCAGGCGCTGCGCCCGAATCCCGAGCAGTTCGCCCCTGCCGTACGGGGCATGGCCCGCGTGACGAGGCAACTGATCGCCGCCCGCCGGGCCGAGCCGCGGGACGACCTGATCTCCGAGCTCGTGCAGATCCACGAGGAGGACAGCGACCGGCTGACCGACGACGAGCTGACGGCCCTGGCGATGGTGCTCGTACAGGCCGGCCACGAAACGGTCCGCAACCTCGTCGCGCTCGGCGCCTTCACCCTGCTCCAACATCCCGACCAGCTGGAGCTGCTGAGGAAAGACTCCTCCCTCGGCAGTCGCGCCGCCGCCGAACTCGTACGCCGCACGGCGCCGGTGAAGCACACCTTCCGCCGCTTCGTCACCGAACCCCTCGAGATCGGCGGTGTGCAGGTGCAGCCCGGAGAGGCGATCCAGGTGGTGCTGGCCGCCGCGAACCGCGATCCCGAGGTCTTCGAGGAGCCGGAACGCCTCGACATCACCCGTGAGCAGAACGCACACCTGGGCTTCGGCCGGGGCGCGCACTACTGCCTGGGCGCGAGCCTCGCCCTGATCGAGGGGGAAGTCGCCCTGACCGCGCTGTTCCACCGGTTCCCCGACCTGGCGCTGGCCGTGGACCCGCAGGAGATCGAGCCGCGCTTCCTGCTCCCGATGCAATGCCTTCCCGTCCGCCTGTTTCCGGAGAGCGAGATGCGATGACCGACGACCTCCCCACGGTTCCGCGCCTGCCGATGGCCCGGGGCGGCTGCCCGTTCGATCCCGCACCCGAGCTGGGCGCGCTCAGTGCCGACCGCCCCGTCGCCCGAATGAAATTCCCGGACGGCCACGTGGGCTGGCTCGTCACCGGATACCCCCAGGTCCGCGAACTGCTCGCCGATCCCCGGATGAGCTCGAGGGGAGAGGCACTGCGCGCGCCCCTCGCACTGCCGATGGCAACCGACCGCATCAAGGTGCCCGCCGGCATGTTCACGGCGATGGACCCGCCGGAACACACCCGCTACCGGCGGGCGGTGGCCGGCTGGTTCTCGGCGCGCCGCACCCTCGCCCTCGAACCTCGGCTGACGGAGCTCGCCGCGCACCATCTGGACACCATGGCCGACGGCAAGGGCGAGGGGCCAGCCGACCTGGTGGCGGAGTACGCGGCGCCCATGGCCGCCTCGGTCATCTGCGAACTGCTGGGCGTGCCCCCGGCGGAACGCCTGGCCTTCGGCCAGGCCGTCAACTCCCTCTTCGCCGTGCACTCCAGTGCCGAGGAGGCCATCGCCGGCTGGCAGGCCATCGGCGCGCTGCTACGCGGGCTGGTCGAGTCGAAGCGCACCCGGCCGGCGGACGACCTGCTCGGCGCCCTCGTCACCGAGGGCAAACTCACTGACGAGGAACTCGCCACTGTCGGCAGCGTCCTGCTGACCGCCGGGTACGACACCAGCACGAACATGATCGCCCTCGGCACCTTCGCCCTGCTGGAACATCCTGGGCAACTGGCCGCGCTGGCCGCCGACCCCTCCCTGGCGGACAGGGCGGTTGAGGAACTGCTGCGCTACCTCACGGTCGTCCACGCGGGCGGCATCCGGGTGGTGGGCGAAGACCTGGAGTTCCAGGGACACCGGATGGCGGCCGGAGACGCGGTCTCGCTCTCCTTCGCCGCCGCCAACCGTGATCCCGCGCTCTGTGCCCTGCCTGACGAGCTCGACGTGACCCGTGAGCCCGTACCGCACCTCGCCTTCGGGCACGGCATCCACCAGTGCGTGGGTCAGCAACTCGCCAGGCTGGAACTGCGGGTCTCCCTCTCGGCGCTGCTCGGCCGCTTCCCGGGACTGCGTCTCGCCGTCCCCGCCGCAGAGGTCCGTACCCGCGCAGACATGATCATTTACGGCGTCCACGAGTTGCCTGTGACCTGGTGAACGGAGAGCACGTGCTGTACCGAGAGATGTTCAAGTCCAAGATCCACCGCGCCACGGTGACCCAGGCGGACCTGCACTACGTGGGCTCCGTCACCATCGACTCCACCCTGATGGCCGCCGCGAACCTGTGGCCGGGGGAGAAGGTCGACATCGTCGACATTGACAACGGGGCCAGGCTCAGCACCTACGTCATCGAGGGCGAGGCGGACAGCGGGGTCATCGGCATCAACGGCGCCGCGGCCCACCTCATCAACCCCGGCGACCTCGTCATCATCATCTCCTACGCGTCCATGAGCGAGGAGTACGCCCGCACCTACGAACCCTCCGTGGTGTTCGTCGACGTGGACAACCGTCTCGTCACGACCGGCACCGACCCCGCCGACGTACCCGAAGGATGTGATCTGGTGCGCGGCGACACCATCACCGCCTGACTGAGGTTCTCGACTGTCCTGTTGGGGATTTTTCGGCGCGTCAGCGGGGCCACCACACACGCGGCCGAGGACGACCCCAAACGCATGACCTCCGAGGCCGCTTTCGCCCATCTGTCCGGCTTCGCCTTGATTCTGCCTCCTCTGTCACGTCGAACGCCGCACCAAGGAAGGGCTGGCCAGGAGGGACATCATGCGCTGCCTCAAGCGATTCGTCGCCCGCGAGGTCTACCGCGCACTGGCCACCACACCAACGGAATGAATCCCCCAAACCGGCCTCGCTCCAGCGGCTTGACATCCATAGGAGCATCCGACCCCCTGCGCATCGGAGACCCGTATGAGTTCCACCCCTGACGTGATGACCGCTTTCACCAGCGGCCTCGCGGACATCAACCTCGACGAGTCAGGCGGCACGCGCCGCAGCGCGAACGCCGCCGGCATGAAGTCGGCCAGCGCCACCATCTACGACATGGCCGCCACGCTCTCCGGCCAGGGAACGCTGTGGAACTGGGGCATGTACGACCCCGACCTCGCCAAGGAGATGCGCGCCCGCGTGCCCGGCTTCGGCGAGCCGTGGACCGACGGCTTCAGCGAGCAGCTCTACTTCCTCGCCCTGCGCGACCTGCCGATCGACCTCGGCAACTACGCGGGACGCCACGTCCTGGAGGTCGGCTGCGGGATGGGGGAGGGTCTCAACCTCCTCTCCCGGATCGCCCCTGGCGCCCGGATGACTGGCCTGGACCTCTCGCCGAAAGCCGTCGACCGGGCCACCGCCACCCTTTCCCGGGGCGACGCGCTCACCTTCGTCCACGGCGACGCGGAGGACCTGCCCTTCGAGGACGCCTCCGTGGACGTCCTCGTCAACATCGAGAGCTCGCACACCTACCCCGACCTCGGCAAGTTCCTCGGTGAGGCCGCCCGGGTGCTGCGCCCCGGCGGCTTCCTCAGCCACATCGACGTCTACACCCGCCAGCGTACGGAGACCATGCGGCGCACTGCGGAGGAGACCGAGGGCCTGGACTGGAAGTCCGACCACGACATCTCGGACCGGGTCCGTGCGGCCGTCCGTAGGCGCATGGCACCCGGCAGCCACTTCCGCACCACCCTGGGCAAGCAGCGCATGAACCCGCTGGTGCGCCAGATCGCCGCGCACAGCCAGATCCTCATGTTCGGTGGGATGTTCGCGGGCTACCAGCCGAGCCCCACGATCAAGGCGCTCAACAAGATGGGCATCGTGCCCTGGATGAGCGGGCTGCCCATGGAGAGCTACCGTCACCGGATCGCCGTCCGCCGATGACCCGCCGCCCGGACCGAGCCCGAAGGGAGGAACCATGAGTGCACGACTGTTCGCCGTCGCCGCCGCCACCGAAGGCCTGCTCCAGGCCCTGCTGCACGCACACCTCGACAGGGTCGGCGGCGCGGACGCCCTGCCGCCGCTCGCCAGGTACTGCCACGAAGCCGCGACGGGCACTGGCGGCGACCACCGGATGTCCCTTGCCGTCGACTCGTACGAAGACCTGCGCACCCAGCTCGAAGAGGCCTGCGCGGGCGAGGCGGCGAGGGTCCCGGCAGAGGTCACCGTCCGCCGCCCCGGCCTGGCGTTCGTCTTCGCCGGGCAGGGGTCCCAGTGGTACGGGATGGGACGCGAACTCCTCGCGCAGCAGCCGGTTTTCCGTGAGTCGATGTACCAATGCGACCGTATGGTGACGGAGTTCGCTGGCTTTTCCGTGGTCGAGCAGCTGAACCTGCCGGCCAAGAGCGCACGGCTGGACGAACTGGACGTCCTCCAGCCGACGATGGTCTCCCTCCAGATCGCGCTCACAGCACTGTGGCGCAGCTGGGGGATCACCCCCGACGCCGTCATCGGCCACAGCATGGGGGAGGTGGCCGCCGCCCACACGGCAGGCGGGCTGACCCTGCGCGAGGCCCTCATGGTCGCCTGCCGGCGCAGCGCGCTGCTGCGCCGGATCGCCGGCAAGGGGGCGCTGGCCGTGACGGAACTGCCACCCGTCAAGGCGCACGCGCTGGCCGGGGCCAGCGGCGGCGCGATCAGCGTGGCGGGGGAGAACAGCCCCCGCTCCACCGTCCTGGCGGGCGACTCGCACTCGCTGACCTCGCTGGGTGAGCAACTGGAGGCGCGGGACGTCTACTTCCGGGTGATCAAGGGGACGGTCGCCTCGCACAGCCGCTACGTGGAGGAGTTGCGAGGGGATCTGCACACCGCCCTGCGTACCCTGGAGCCGACCCCCACCCGGGTGCCGATGTACTCGACGGTGTCGGCCGAGCCGGTGATGGGTGCCGGGCTCGGGTCCGCCTACTGGATGCGCAATTTGCGGGAGCCGGTGCGGTTCAGGGCCGCGGTGGAGAACCTCGCCGCCGCGGGACACGAGGTGTTTCTTGAGGTCAGTACCCATCCGGTACTGCTCAGTCCGGTGCGCCAGACGCTTGAACACGGCGAGCGGCAGGGCTGGTTGCTGCCCTCCGGCAGGCGGGGGGCCGAGATCCGCTCGATGCTCACCTCGCTCGGGACCCTCTATGCCTGCGGGCGGGAGCCCGACTGGGCGAAGCTGTCACGGCAGGAGCGGGCGGATTCCCCGACTCCGTACCAGGCCGCCGTGCTGGAGGCCGTACGCCTCCCCAGGCCGGTGCCCGTGGGCGAGGCCTAGGAGAACCCGGGACGCGGCTCGGCGGGAAGCCATCAGGAAGCAGGAAAGGGAAGGCCGACGGGGCCCGGAGGCGGGCCCCGTCGGTGTTAGGCGGCGTTGGCCGGGGCGGCGGTCAGGCCGTACAGCCCCGACTGCCGGTGCAGGATGTCGAGGTCGACGAGCGCCCGGCGCAGCGAGACGGCGTCCAGGGCGCCGCTCTCGCACCATGGTTCGAGACGCTCCGTCACGGTGTGCTCGTCGTACTCCTCCCCGGGGGAGAAGGTGGCTTCCGCCATGTGCCGCAGGACCGAGTGCCGGGCCTCCTGCTCCGCCTCGTCGGGCAGGCTCACCAGCACCCGGCCACGTACGAAGCCGCGCAGCCGGGCGTCGGGCTGCTCCGCGGCCGTTTCCTCGTCCCGGCGGCGTGCGGCGGTCTCCGCCACCGCCTCCAGGAGGCCTTCGGAGAGTGCGAGCCGGCCGCGCCCGGCGGGTACGAGAAGTCCGTTGCGGGTCATCTGCCCGATGGCCTTGGCGGCCATCGGGGTGTCGAGCCCCGAGGCGGTGAGGATTTCGGACGAGGTGGACGAGCCGAGCGCGACCGCGGAGAAGATGCGGCGCAGGATCGGGTCGGACAGCACGAGAGTGAATTCGTCAGGTGTCATCGGAGTGTTCCGCAGCCTGCCGGTACGGGCCCGCGCGACGCCGGGGCGCTGTGCGGGCCGGGACCTCAGGGTCAGCGCCCCTTCCGCTTGATCTTGATGCTGGCCAGGTCGGTGGAGACCGACTTGAGCTCGACGCAGTCGGCGCCGAGCTTGCGGACGGCCGTCGTGGCGAGCTCCTCGGCCTGCGCGAGGACGAGTTCCTCGGTGTCGTCGTCGGTCGCGGGGATCAGTACGCGGAAAGTGAAGCCGTGCAGTCCGCGCTCGTAGGCCACGGTGCCCACGTCGGTGAACCGGGCGCTGAGTACGCCGTGTTCGTCTGCCTGGGCGAGCAGCGACGCGCGCTGCTCTTCGTCGAGGGGCGCGAACTTGCCCCGGGTGAGGACCTGGTAGGTCGTATCGCTGCTCATGGTCGTGGGTCTCCAGATGTGATTCTCGGGGCGACGGGCCGTCAGCGGGGCGGCGCCCTACGCCATTTGGTCCCGCCGCACTCGGTGGTGCGGCAGGAGTAGCACCAGGGCGGTGACCGGGATCAGGCCACCGGCCGCCCAGTACAGCGTCTCGCTGTAGGTGGACACGAATGTGTTTGCACGGATCTCACCGAGCGCGCCATCGATCGTATCGCGGGCACCGGGGTCGGCGCCCTGAACGAGTGTGGAACAGCTGGCCGGAACCTTGGCGAGATCGTCCTGGCCCAGTGCCTCGGTCGCACACTCCTGGAGGTCGGCGGCCTGTTGGGAGGAGACCGACCGGACGGTGGGCGCGACCTGTTCGGCCTCCCGGACCGCGTTGCCGGCGAGCGAGGCGAAGAAGAGGCTGCCGATGACCGCCACGCCGAGCGCGGCGCCGAGCTGACCGGTCGCGTTGATGATGCCGGACGCGGCTCCTGCCTCGTGCGGCTTGACCTCCCTGAGGATCAGCGCCGTCAGCGGAGGCATGAGCAGACCCATTCCGGAGCCGATCAGGAGCATGGAGGGGATCGCGTGCCAGGAGGTGATGTCCGTACCGAAGTGGTCGGCGACCCAGGCGAAGGAGGCGATGCCCGCGGCCATCAGGACCGCCCCCGCGAGCAGGCAGTAACGGCCGTAGAGCGGGGAGAACTTGCGTACGGCGAGACCGCCGACGATCGGTACGCACACGGAGAACGGGATCGCGGTCAGACCCGTGTGCAGTGCCGACCAGCCGAGACCGGCCTGGAGGTAGAGGGTCCAGCTGAGGAAGAAGCCGGCCGGGACGGCGCTGAAGAGGAGCTGCACACCGGTGCCGGCACCGAACGCGCGGACCTTGAACAGGGACAGGGTCACCAGCGGCGAGCCGTCCGTGCGGGTCTTGTGGCGTTCGTAGACCACGAACAGTACGAGCACGGGGGCCGCGGCGACGAGCGAGACGATGCTCCACAGCGGCCAGTCGAGTTCACGGCCGAGGGTCAGGGGCATCATGAGCAGCAGCAGCCCGGCGATCACCAGCAGCATGCCGATGATGTCCAGCCGCTTCGCATGAGGAGAGCTCGACTCCCGCATCCACTTCGAGGCGCCGATCAGGGCCGCCACCCCGACCGGCAGGTTCACCACGAAGATGCTGCGCCAGCCGAGGTCCAGCGGGCTCCAGCTGATCAGGGTGCCGCCGATGAGGGGGCCGGACACAATGGCCAGGCCGACCATGCCCGCGTAGAGGCTGACGACGCGGCCGATCTCCTGGGGTGGGAAGGAGACGTGGATGAGCGCGAGTACCTGCGGCACCATGATCGCGGCGGTGAGTCCCTGCAGGACCCGCGCGATGACGAGGAACTCGGTGCTGGGAGCCGCGGCACACAGGGCGGACGCGAGGATGAAACCGCTGACGCCGACCAGGAACATCCGCTTGCGGCCGAAGATGTCGCCGAGCCGGCCGCCGGTGATCAGCAGGACCGCGAGGCTTAGGGTGTAGCCGGCCGTCATCGCCTGGATGGCGGCGGACGAGGCACCGAGGTCGCGCTGGATGCTCGGGATGGCCACGGTGATGATGTTGGCGTCGAGCAGGTCCATGAAGGTGGCGACCAGCAGGACGGTCAGTGCGAGCCACCGCTTCGGGTCGGGCTCGGGTGCGTCTGGGGTGGCAGCTGGACCGGCGGTCGCCGGTTTTACTGTCTGCCCTGCCTTGCTCATGGGTTCTTCTCCAGTTTCTCGGTGGCCGGTTCGGCCGTGGTGCTGCGGGCGAGGGCGGTCCAGGACTTCATCAGTAGTTCCACCACGTCCACGACGGAGTCGGTGCCGCTCTCGGCGGGGCAGAGCACGCGCTGGATGGACAGCCCGTCATCCAGTGCGTGCACGATCAGCGCCAGCATTTCCACCGGAGCCGGGGTGCTCACGCCGCGTGCGGCGAACCCCTGCTCCAGCGCCTGGGCGAGCGCCTCCCTGGACCGGCGCTCGCGGGCCGCCAGCACCGGCAGCAGCTCGGGGTCGCGCAGGCCGTAGAGCCAGAGTTCGGTACGCAGCGCGAGCCAGCTGGCGAGGTTCTGGTCCCGCCGACGGTGCCAGGAGCGGAGGTGTTCGAGCATCACCTCGAAGGTGGCCGCCTCGCGGGTCATCGCCTGGATCTCTTCCAGCTCGTGCTGGGTCCGCTGTTCTAGGAGGGCGAGGACGAGCTCGTGCTTGCCTTCGAAGTTGCCGTAGAAGGCGCCCCGGGTGTAGCCGGCGGCCTCGACGATGTGCTCCACCGAGGTGCCGCTGACCCCCTGGTCGGCGAAAAGTGAGGCCGCGGACTGGAGGAGCTGCTCGCGGGTGACCTGCTTGCTCTGCTGTCTGGTGAGCCGCTTGGTGATGGTGATCGCCTCCTTGGCGCGCTACTCAGATACAGGACCGTATCCCAATCCAGTTGTGTATCTGAAATGGATTCACCCGGCAGGGGTCCCCGGAGCACGACAACGGGCCGCCACCGGCGCCCGAAGACGTGGTAGCGACCCGTTGGGGCCGTCCTGGCAGGAGGTCCAGTGCGTCAGGAGTCCGTGAACTCGGGGGCTCTGAACCGGTTGATGGCGTCGATGTGCCGGGCCCGCAACTCGTGGTCACGCACGCCCAGGCCCTCCTTGGGGGCCAGCGCGAGGATGCCCACCTTGCCGTGGTGGCGGTTGTGGTGCACCTCGTGCAGGGCCTGCCCGGTGTCCGCCAGGGTGTACACCTTCGACAGAGTGGGGTGGATCCTGCCCTTGGAGATCAGCCGGTTCGACTCCCAGGCCTCGCGGTAGTTCGCGAAGTGCGAGCCGACGATCCTCTTCAGCGACATCCACAGGTAGCGGTTGTCGTACTCGTGCATGTACCCCGAGGTGGAGGCGCAGGTGACGATCGTGCCGCCCTTGCGGGCCACGTACACGCTCGCGCCGAAGGTCTCCCGGCCAGGGTGCTCGAAGACGATGTCGACGTCCTCGCCACCGGTCAGCTCACGGATGCGTTTGCCGAAGCGCTTCCACTCCTTCGGGTTCTGGGTGTGTTCGTCCGCCCAGAACGCGTAGCCTTCGGCGGCGCGGTCGATGACCGCCTCCGTACCCATGGCCCGGCAGATGTCGGCCTTCTGCGCGCTGGAGACCACACAGATAGGGTTGGCGCCGCCGGCGAGGGCGAACTGGGTCGCGTACGAACCGAGTCCGCCGCCGGCGCCCCAGATCAGGACGCTGTCGCCCTGCTTCATGCCGGCGCCGTTCCGCGAGACCAGCTGGCGGTAGGCGGTGGAGGCGACCAGTCCGGGGGAGGCGGCCTCTTCCCAGGACAGGTGCCGCGGTTTGGGCATCAGCTGGGTCGACTTCACCAACGCGAGCTCCGCCAGACCGCCAAAGTTCGTCTCGTAGCCCCAAATGCGCTGCTCGGGGTCGAGCATCGCGTCGTTGTGGCCGTCCGGCGCCTCCAGTTCCACCGACAGGCAGTGTGCGACGACCTCGTCCCCCGGCTGCCAGGCGTGGACGCCGGGTCCGGTGCGCAGGACGACGCCCGCGAGGTCGGAACCTATGACGTGGTACGGGAGGTCGTGCCGCCGGGCGAGCGGCGACCGGGCCGCGTACCGCTCCAGGAATCCGAAGGTCGCCAGCGGTTCGAAGAGGGCCGACCAGACGGTGTTGTAGTTGACTGAGGAGGCCATGACGGCCACCAGGGCCTCTCCCGGGCCGAGTTCGGGAACCGGGACCTCGTCCAGGTGCACCGATTTGCGCGGGTCCTTGTCCCGGGCGGCGAGCCCGGAGAACAGGCCGGTTTCGCTCTTGTGCAAGGTGATGGCCCGATAGGCCTCGGGGACGGTGAGTGCGGCGAAGTCCTCCCGCACCGCTTCCCCGCTCATGACGGCGTTGACGATGTCCTGCATGTGGTGTCCGTCCTGCTCGTGGGGCCTCAAGAAGGGGGGAGGGCGGTGCTGGGACGTCGGGTCAGCGCACCAGGCGGTTCATCAGCCGGTCCAGCTCGGCCGTCGGGTCGGCGGTGAGTCCGCCGTGCACCGCGCCGGTCTGGACGACCGCGCTGCGCGGAGCCGTGAGCCAGCCGAACCGCGAGCGGAGCGTGCCCGCGCCGGCCTGGCCGGCCGACTCGTCGCCCGCGCAGATGGCGCGGATCGCCTCCAGGGCATCAGTGACGCCGGTCAGGTCGACTTCGGTGTCCAGCGCGCGCAGGCGGGCGGGGTCGATGTGAACCTCGGCCGCGAGGAAGTCGGCCTCCTTGCAGTAGAGCAGGGCGCCTACGTTGATGCGCTCACCGCGGTCGACGCGGGGAACGGCTTGTAGCAACGTGTAGTCGAAGCCCAGGCAGGGGGCGGAAGTGGCGCTGCCCGGGGAGGGCGTGGAAGTTGTGCTCATGCCAACGCCTCCGGCCACCAGGCGCGCTCACTCGCGAGACGGGCCAACAGGTATTCGACGTAGCGCCTCCGAAGGGTCTGCGGAGCCGCGCCGTCGGCCGCATTCATGCTCGCCAGGAAGACGTCGGGCACCAGGTCGAGGATCCGCTCCAGCACCTCGGCCGAGACGAGGGCGGCCAGTTCGGCGTCGAGGGCGTCGAGAAGCGGGGGGGCGAGCGAGGACACCCGCTCGGACAGGACGTGCGAGCCCATCCCGTAGTCCCGGTTGGCCCAACCGTCCACCGCGGGCCACGAGTGCTGGAAGATCAGCGCCGCGCCGTGGTCGATCGCCCACAACTGGCGGTGCCAGATGAGGAGGTTGGGATTGGACCAGGTGCGGTCCACATTGGCGGTCAGGGCGTCGAGCCAGTAGATGCGAGCGGCTTCCTCGGCCGGCGCCCGCCAGGCGATGCCGTCGTAACCCACTGAACCCGGCAGGAAGTCCATGGCGAGATTGGGACCCGTGCTGGCCTGGAGGAGTTGCTGCACTTCTTGGTCCGGCTCGCGGCGGGCCAGTTCGGCGTCCACATCGAGGATGACCAGGTCGGGTACCCGGATGCCGAGGTGACGGCCGAGCTCACCGACCACGATCTCGGCAACGAGTGCCGCGCTTCCCTGGCCGGCTCCACGGAATTTCACGACGTACGTTCCGTCGTTGTCCGCCTCAATGATACCGGGCAGAGAGCCACCTTCCCGTAGAGCCGTCAAATATTGCGTTCCTTTTACTTCTTTCAGCATGTCGATCACCCTAATGGCCTCGGATGGGCCCCTCCAAGGGTGATATCGAGTTTCGGCCATTCGGCCGCTGGATTGAGCGGGGAGGGGGTTCCGGTGGAAATGTCGCACCTCTATTGGTTTTGGTCAAGATGGGCCTGTGGCTGGAAAAGGCCGTTACCGGTGGTGAGGAGTCCGCTTGGTCTCCGCAGGGAATTCGTCGGGTGTGTTACGGGCGCGGGCCGGTCGGCACGACGATCCCGGTCGCCACGTACTCGGCGCCCTCTCGGACGACGGTTCGCCAGTGTCCGGTAAAGGTGTTTACCCGGCGCCCGCCCACCACGGGCCCCGGCACGTGCAGCGAGCTGCGGAAGGTGCCCCGTGCCGGGTCCGGGATGATGGTGCAGTCGCTGAAATCCAGCCATCGGCCCATGAGCGGGAACCATGTCTTGTATGTGCTCTCCTTCGCACTGAACAGCAGCATGTCCCAGGCGACGGCAGGATGGGACAGGGCGAGCCGGTCCAACGTACGGCGCTCGTCGGCCGAGGCCACCATCTCCTCCACGCCCCTCGGCAGCGCGGAGTTCGACTCAGCGTCGATTCCGACCGAGGCCACCGCCTTGGTCCTGGCGACCGCCGCTGCCCGGTAGCCGGGGCAGTGGGTCATGCTGCCCGCGACGCCCTCGGGCCAGACGGGGGCCCGCGAGGGATCGTGCAGGATCGGTCCGGGCCGGACTCCGATCCTGGAGAGCGCCGTGCGGGCGCACAGCCTGACCGTGGTGAACTCGCGTCGGCGCTTGTCGACCGCGTGCTTCACGATGTCGGCTTCCTCCGGGTAGAGGCGGATCCCGGGCGGGTCGGCGAACAGCTCGACGATCATCACGTCCGGCAGCACACCGGCGAGTAGGCCGGGCTCGACGGTATCGGCGTCCGCCCAGGTCGCATGGGGTTCGAGCATGGGGTGACGGTGGCCGAGCTCCGGCCCCTGGATTCTTGGCACGAGTGACCTGTCCTCTTGCGTAAAGCGGCAATGACCGTCCACGATGCTTTCTTGTCGACCCAATTCCGGTCAAGGGGAAGGAGATCGTGTCCAGGGTAGTTTCGATGTTCAACTACTTTGGCGGATACTGTGCTAGACAGGGCCCTCCGGAATGCAGTGGGAGGGGGAGTGGGGAGGGGGAATGGTGAATCGTCACCGCCGTCAGGTACGGTCGCATCCGGGTAGTGGGGCGCGCTTATTCGCCAAATTAGCCGAATCCGTTCGGGTGCCCATATGCTGACTCGTGCGGTCGTCCTGGGTCTTCCCTCGCTCTCCGTGGGCGGCCTCTCCGAGAATTGGCTGCTGCGTGAGGCCGGTGACCTCCACTGGTCGCTGCTCGGAGAGCACTTCGACCTCCCGATCGCGGAGCTCGCGGACGCCGACGGAGCACGGCTGCTGCCGGCCTTCACCCGTGCCCGGCTCCTCGCGGCCGACTCCCTGCGGTTCTTCACCGAGCACGACGAAGGCGAACTGACCGGTACGCTGGCCAAGCTCGATGAGCACACCTTCGTCAGTGACATCCGTTTCGCGACGGCAACGACCTCAGTGGCGGTCCGTCTGCTCACCTCCTTCGTCCGCCGGGGCGCCGGCAACTGGCTCGTTCCCGGCACTCCGTTTCGCGACGGCCGTACTGCGGTGGCCGAGGCCAGTGCCGAAGACCGGTATTTCCAGGGCGAGTTCCGCTCCCTGGCCCAGTCGGAGCCCGCCGGCGCCACCGGGCTGTACACCGACATCTACGAGTTGAACCCCTTCGCCGACGTGAACGCGGCGGGACTGCTCTACTTCGCCTCGTACCCGCACATCAACGACCGCGGCGAGCGCAAGTACGTACAGACGCTGGTGCCCGACGGCGAATGGGCCGTCGACGCCGCCACGGTCAGCCGCGACATCGTCTACCTCGGCAACTGCGACCTCGGCGACGCCGTGCGCTACCGCCTGGACGAATGCCGTTGGGAGACAAACGCCCGGGTGGTCCTCACCTCCTCCCTGCTGCGGGAACGCGACGGCCGGCCGCTCGCGCGTCTGGAGACCGTCAAACGGCTCGTCCGGCCCGAGGCCTGTACGGCCCTGCGGGGCGACGGAGCCCCGGCCGCGATTGCCTCCTCGTCCGCCGACTTCTCCGCCTCCTCGGCTTCTTCGGCTTCTTCTTCCGCGGCATCGGTGCGGGCCGCCCTGCCCGACGACTTCGAAGTCCGTCTGCTGGCCCTGCTGGAGAAGGTGCTCGACGAACCGGCCGGCTCACTCACCGCCGAGGATGACCTGCGCCGGCGTGGACTGGACAGCCTGGCCCTGACGGAGGCCGCCGCACGGGCCGAGGAAGAGATCGGCTGCGAGATAGACCCCAGCACCCTGTTCCAGGCCTTCACGGCCGGCGCCATCGCGCGGGTACTGCGGGACGAGCGCCCGGCTCCGGCCACGGCCGCACAGCTGCCGGCGCCCGGCGGCGTGATGTCGGCGTCCGGCGGGCCCATCCCGGTACTCGCGTCCGGCGGTGCGGTACCCGTACCCCACGGCGCGACACCTGCGTCCGACGGACCCGCGCCGATCGCCGTGATCGGCATGGCGGGCCGCTTCCCCGGCGCACGGAACGTTCCCGAGCTGTGGGACCTGTTGGGCCGTGACGAGGACGCCGTCCGGGACATCCCCGCGGACCGTTGGTCGGCGGCCGACCACCCCGGGCTGATCGGCAAGGCCGCCCTGCTCGACGACGTACGCGGCTTCGACCACGAGTTCTTCGCGATCAGCCCCCGCGAGGCTGCCTTGATGGACCCCCAGCAGCGGCTGCTGCTGGAGACCGTGTGGGCGACGGCCGAGGACGCCGGATGCGATCCGACCTCGCTGACCGGGAGCCGCACTGGCGTCTACGCGGGCGTCTGCCACTCCGACTACGCCGCGCTGATCGCCCGGCACGCCGGGCAGGACGAACCGCACCTGAGCGTCGCGGTCTCCCCCTCCCTGGTGGCGAACCGGGTCTCCTACGCCCTGGGCCTGCGCGGACCCAGCGTCGCCGTGGACACCCTCTGCTCCTCGTCCTTGGTCGCAGTCGCGCAGGCCGTCGCCGCGCTGCGGGCCAGCGAGTGCGAGCAGGCGTTCGCGGGCGGCGTCAACGTCCTGTGTGACCCTGCCCGACACCACGCCTACCAGCGCACCGGAGTGCTGAGTCCGCGTGGCCGCTGCCACACCTTCGACGACGGTGCGGACGGGTACGTCCGCGGCGAAGGCGTCGCCGCCCTGCTGCTCAAACCGCTGGACCGGGCGCTGGCCGACGGCGACCGGGTGCACGCGGTGATCCGCGGGGTGGCCGTCAACCACGGCGGGCAGGCCCAGTCCTTCACCGCCCCCAACCCGGACGCCCAGGCCGACCTCCTCGTCTCCGCCTACAACGAGGCGGGTGTGGATCCGCGCACCGTCGGCTACATCGAGGCGCACGGCACCGGAACGCGCCTGGGCGACCCGATCGAGGTCTCCGGCATGGTCGCGGCGTTCGAGCGGCTCTACGAGCAGTGGGGTCACGCGCGGCCCGCCAAACAGCACTGTGCGGTCGGTTCGGTCAAGAGCAGCATCGGCCACCTGGAGGCTGCCGCCGGAATCGCCGGCATGGTCAAGGTGATCCTGGCCATGCGGCACCGGGTGCTGCCCGCCGTGCGCAACCTCGACCGGCCGAACCGGATGATCAAAATCGACGGCACTCCGCTGCGGCTCCAACTGCGGCGCACCGCATGGGAGCCGCCTGCGGGCGGCGGCCCTCGCTTGGCCGGCGTCAGCTCTTTCGGGATGGGCGGTACCAACGCACACGTGGTCCTGGAGGAGGCACCCCGGACCGCCGACCGCGCGACCGCCGGTCCCGCGACGGCAGCACCGGTCGTCGTGCCGGTCTCGGCCCGGACCCCGCAGGCCCTGCGGGCTGCCGTGGCGGCTCTGCTGGAGGTCGTACGTTCGCCGCAGGCTCCGCCGCTCGCGTCGATCGCGCGGACCCTGCGGACCGGGCGGGCGGCACTGCCCTGCCGCGTGGCCGTCGAAGCGGCCGACCTCGGCGAACTCGGTGCGCGGCTCGTCTCGGTACTCGACACCTTGGCGAACGCACCCGCGGACGGACTGCCCGGCGCGCTGCCCGAAGGGCCGGAAACGGCCTGGGCCCCGCCCCCGGCCGCCCCGCCCGTGTCGCTGCCGACCTACCCCTTCAGCCGCGACCAGCACTGGGTGGCACCTGTCGTCGGGGCCGAACTCCTCACCACCACATGGGTGGACGCCTCCGAGCCCGACGCCCCCGAGCCCGACACCGGCGACGCCGCTCGCACTGGGCGGCTGCTGGTGGTCACCACCGACCCGCAGCTGGCCCGTACGGCAGGCGCAGAACACGCCGTGGTGCACGTCCCCGGGGATCCGCTGCCCGAAGTGGGCGGCCTGGGCGGGATCCTCGACCTGGTCGACCTGACCGCCCCCGGCGCCCTGGTCACCGAACGCATCGCCCTGCTCCAGCTGATGCTCACCTCCAACCCCCGTGCCGGGCTGCGCTGTGTGCACGTCAGCGGCGCCGAACGCTCCGTGCTCGCGGGCTTCTACCGCTCCCTGTCCGGGGAGTTCCCCATGCTCCAGGGGCGGACCGTCCGCGTCGACGGCAGCCCGGCCGAACTCGCCGCCGCCGTCAGGGCGGAGACGTCGGCCACCGACCGGGAGACCGAGATCCGTTACAAGGGCACGCGCCGCTGGCGGCCGGTGGTATCCTTCGCCCCGGCGCGGGCCACCGAGGACGCCCTCGACGGCATCGGCCAAGGCGCGGTGCTCATCACGGGCGGCCTCGGCGGCATCGGCCTGCGCCTCGCCGCCCACCTGGCCGACCGCGGCGCCCGGCACATCGTGCTCGTCGGCCGGTCCCGGATACCGGTCCGCAACCAATGGGCCGCCCTCGTCGCCGCGCCTGCCACGGATCCGGTCCTGCGCGGCCGCCTCGCCACGCTGCTCGCTCTCGTCGAGCGCGGGGTGACGCTGACCGTGCGGACCGACGCGCTGGACGACGTGGCCTCCCTGCGCAGGCTGATCGGCCGGGTCAGGAAGCAGGCGGGCGGGATCGACGCCGTTTTCCACTGCGCGGGAGTGATGGACCCGCCCACCTCCTTCCTGTCTCGCACGTCCGAGGACATCTCCCGGGTGCTGCGGCCCAAGGCCGAGGGCCTGAAGGTGCTGTGGTCGGCCTTCGGGGCCGCCCCGCCCAGGCTCATGGTGCTGTTCTCCTCCGTGGCCGGAGCACTTCCGCGCCTCGCCGCAGGCCACCTGGACTACGCGGCGGCCAACGGCGTCCTCGACGACTTCGCCGCCGCCCACGACGCCGACGCCTCCGGCTGCGAGGTGCGCGCGCTGCGCTGGCCGCTGTGGCAGGGCGTGGGCATGGGAGCGGACGGGAAGAGCGCGAGCGGCGCACTCGGCATTCCCGACCTCGCGGCGGCCGACGCACTGGACCTGCTCGACCTCGCCCTGCGGGTGCCCGGTCATCCGGTGCTCCTGCCCTGCCGTACGGAGCGCGCGGGGATGGCCGCTGACGAACTGTTCCTGGCGCCGGAGCGCCCTGCCGCGTCCCACGCCGGCCGGCCCCACGCCGACGCCAGCACGGCGCAGGGCCCCGTCGCCCCGAACACGGTCGCCCCGGGTGCGTCCGTACCGCAGACGCAGGGTGCGTCTGTCGCTGCGGTGGCTCCGGACTGGCTGTACGACCTCGTGGCCCGCACCACCAAGGTCGACGGCGATTTACTGGGCCCCGACACCCTGCTTGGCGACATCGGTGTGGATTCGCTCCTGATGGCCGAACTGGTGCGTGACTTCGAAGAGAAGCTCGGCCACCCGGTGGACCCGAGCCTCCTCCAGGAGCACCCGACGCTCGGCGGACTCGCCGCCGCGCTCGGCGCACCTCCCGCCGACCAGGCGCAGGCCGAACCGGCCCCCGCCGAACCGGCCCCCGCACCGACCGAGCACGCGCCAGTGCGGGAGCAGGCCGGGGCGCGGACGCAGCCTGCAGCCCCGTACCCCGTCGGCCCGTCCCCGGACAGGCGGCCGACGCCCATCGCGGTGATCGGGATGGGCTGCCGACTGCCGGGCGCCGCCGACACCGGACAGCTCTGGGAGGCCCTGCTTGCGGGACGCGACCTTGTCACAGAGGTGCCGTCCGACCGCTGGGACCTGTCCTCCCTCTACAGCCCCGTCGGCGGGACCGGACGCAGCCAGAGCAAATGGGGCGGATTCTTGGACGACGCCGCCCTGTTCGACCCGGAGTTCTTCGGATTCGACGCCGAGGCGGCCCGCCATCTGGACCCGCTGGCACGCAAGGCGCTGGAGGTGTCCGTGGAATGCCTGCGGGATGCCGGCTACCGCGAGGACGAGGTACGGGGAGGGGCTGTCGGCGTCTTCGTCGGCACGCGTACGGGAAACCACCGCGCACACCTGCAACCCCCGGAGCGGCCGTACATCGCCGGTGTCAACCAGAACTTTGTCGCGGCCCACATCTCGCACTTCCTGGACCTCACAGGGCCGAACCTCGTGATCGACAGCGCGTGTTCCTCGTCCCTGGTGAGCATCCATCTGGCTGCCCAGAGTCTGGCCTCGGGGGAGTCGTCGATGGCCCTGGCCGGAGGTGTGGACCTGCTCTTCGACGAGGAGCCCTACCTCATGCTCAGCGCGGCCAAGGCGCTATCGCCCAGCGGGCGCTGCCGCACCTTCGACGAGTCCGCCGACGGTCTCGTTCCGGGGGAGGGCGCCGGGATGGTACTGCTCAAGCGTCTCGACGACGCCCGTCGGGACGGGGACCGGGTGCTCGCGGTGCTGGAGTCGTCGGGGGTCAACAACGACGGCCGGACCATGGGGTACACCACGCCCAGTGGCCGTGCTCAACGGGTGCTGATCGCGGACGTGTTGAACCGTGCGGGGATCGACGCGCGCACGGTCGGCTACGTGGAGGCACACGGCACGGGCACGATGATCGGCGACCCGATCGAGCTCCAGGCCCTGACCGCCGTCCACCGGACGCACACCGAGGATGTCGGCTACTGCGGCATCGGCAGCATTAAGAGCACGATGGGGCACCTCCTCAGCGCCGCCGGCGTCGCAGGATTCATCAAGGCGGTGCAGATCCTGCGGCACGGTCTGGTCGTACCCACGCTGCACTGCGAGCGGCCGAACCCGCGCTTCGCCTTCGCCGAGTCGCCGTTCTTCCCCGTCACCCGGGTTTCGGAGCTGCCACCAAACAGCCGGGTGGCGGTCAGCGCCTTCGGCTTCGGAGGCACCAACGCCCACGTTCTGCTGGGCCCAGGCACCCCGGGGGAGCCGGGACTGCCGCCGCTGCCACCGCCCGCCTACCGGCGCAGCAGATTCTGGCGCGTACCCGCCGGGCCAGGACCGGCCGTCCGGCCGGTCCGCTCCGCCAGGCTCGAACTGACCTTCCCGTAACCCGGCGCGGCCGGGCCGACCGGCCCCCGCATCGCCGACCACCAGGAGAGATCACGTGGACCGAAGGTCCGTTCGTTGTGCCCTGCACCTGAAGCGGGACAACCCGATCGTCGACGACCACCGGGTACACGGGGTGCGCACCCTGCCGGGTGTCACCTTCCTCGACATCGTCTACCGGCTGCTCGCTTCGCGCGAAGTGGACTTGAACAGCACTGAGTTGAGCGACGTACTGTTCGTCGAACCGGTGGTGACCACGGACTCCTCCGACCGTGAGATCGCCGTCGACATCACACCCGACGGCGACGTCTTCCAGGTGACGGCGACCAGCCGCCGGATCCGGGACGGCGCTCCCGCTCCCGCCGACGACGTCGTGACGACCCATCTCCGGGCCACGCTGCGCACCGGTCTGCCCCCGCTCGCCGCGGCTACCGCCGCCCCGGCGTCGGGCACCTCGCACGACGTCGGCGAGGTCTATGCCACCGGCCGGTCGGCCGGCATCGAGCACCGGGCGTTCATGCGCTGCGAGGGCACCCTGCTGGCGACTGCGGACCGGGTGCACGCCGAGATCGCGCTCGGCCACGAGGCGCGCACCACGGTGGGCGACTTTCTGCTGCATCCTGCGCTGCTCGACGGCTCGACCATGCAGTCGTACGCACTCGTCTTCGATGGGGCGGACGCGGACGGCCGCCCCATCATCCCCCTGCACATCGGATCCTTCCGCGCGGCCCGCACCCTCGGGGACGCCTGCACCGTCGACCTGCGTCGGCACCCGGCAGGCGCCGGCGCAGGGGGCGATGTCGTGAAGGCCGACATAGAACTCCGCGACACCTCCGGGGTGCTGGCCGCCACCTTCACGGACCTGACCTTCAAACGTGTCCGCTCCGCGGCGGCGATCACCCGGCTCACCGATGAGCGGACCGGCGGGCAGAGTGCGGAGCGGGCCGGTGGGCGTTTCGGCGACGCTGTGCACACCTCCGTCCAGGCCGCCCCGACGCCCCTGCGGGACGCAGCGGATCCGGGTGTCGCGGCCGACGGGCCGGAGGACATCCGGGCGGAGGTGGCAGAGCTCGTGCGCCGGGCGACTGCCGACCCCGCACTGGCGGTGGAGGGCGACCGGGGCTTCTATGAACTCGGGCTGGAATCCTCCCAACTCCTAACCCTGGTAAGGCTGTTCGAGGGGCGATGGGGCATCTCGCTCTATCCGACCCTGCTGTTCGAGTACCCGACCGTCGACGCCGTCGCGGCCCATCTGGCCGGGCTGCTGCCGGCCGGCCGCCCCGCCGCAGCCGCGCCGGTGCACATCCCTGCGGTCCCCGCCCGCACCCACTGCCTGACGGGACTGTGGCAGCCGGCTCCCCGCCCTCTCGTGCCGACCGCGCCCCCAGTCGCGCCCGCTCCCCTGATAGTCATCGGCGGCCTGCGCGTACGGCCCGACCAGATCACCGTCCGGCGCGGCCCCGCCTTCCGCCGGATCGACCACCGCACCTACGAACTCCGGCCGTACGAGACCGAGGACCTGAGGCTCCTCCTCGCCGACACGTGGGCCCTGGGCACACCCCCGCGGGTGGTCCTGCATGCCGCGGAGCAGGACGGCGACCTCCCCGAGGCCGTACGGTCCGCCTGCTGCGAGGTCCTCGCCCTGGCCCAGGCCCTGACCGACCGGCCGGCCCCCGTGGTGTACGCCGGCTCGGCCCCGGTCGCCGCCGCCGTGGCCGGACTGGCCCGCACCGTCCGCCTGGAACAGCCTCGCCTCACGATCACCGCCGTCGAGTGTGAGGGCCCCGTCGATCCGGATGCCCTGCTCGCCGAGTTCGCGGACCTGACGGAGCCCTGGGTGCGGCACGCCCCCGGCGGCCGTAACGTCCGCCGCTACCGTGATGCCGACCTCGCTGCCACCACCACCGTCCGGCCCGGCGGTGTCTACCTGATCACCGGCGGGGCGGGCGGTATCGGCAGGGAACTCGCCGCCATGCTGACCGGGCGCGGTGCCACGGCGGTCCTTGTCGGGCGCACCCCGCGCCCCCAGGCGCAGGAGAGTACGGACAGCCCGTACGTATGCGCCGACGTGACGGTCCCCTCCGAGGTGGACGCGCTCGTCACCGGCATCCTCGGACGGCACGGCCGGCTGGACGGTGTCGTCCACGCGGCCGGTGTGCTGCGGGATGGCCTGTTCACCACCAAGACTGCCACGGACCTCGCGGCGGTCCTCGCGCCCAAGGTGCGAGGAGCCGTGCTGCTCGACGGGGCGACCCGCCATCTGGACCTCGACTTCTTCGCCGTGTTCTCTTCGGTGACCGGCGTCGCGGGCAACGCGGGGCAGAGTGACTACGCCGCCGCCAATGCCTTCCTGGACGCCTACGCCCGCGAACGCGGATTCACCTCTTTCGCCTGGCCGTTGTGGGCCGACGGCGGAATGCGTACGGACGCCGCCGCCGAAGCCCTGTTCAGCAGGCAGGGCCAGGCCTCCCTGCCGACCGCGGCGGGCCTGGGCGTGTTCGAGCAGGCCCTCGGTCTGTCCGGCACCGAACTTGTCGTGCTCCACGGCGAACCGGAGCGGGCCCGTGAAGCCCTGGGTCTGGCCGCGGCCGACAGCGCTGCCGAGGACAGCCCCGCCCCGGAGTTGCCTGGTTCCGTCACCGAGCCCTCCGCCTCCGGCACCCAGCCCTCCACTGTCGTCACCGAGCCCCGTCCTGCCCAGGAGCCCGGCACGCCGGAGACGCGCGACGGGGACATCGCGGTGATTGGCGTCGCCGGCCGCTATCCCATGGCCGAGGACCTCGACCGCTTCTGGGCCAACCTCAGGGACGGTCGGGACTGCGTCACCGAGATCCCGGCTGACCGGTGGGGCTCGGACGGCTTCTACCGGCCCGGCCGCACGCCCGGCCACTCGTACAGCAAGTGGGGCGGATTCCTGGAGGGCATCGACGAGTTCGACCCCGGCTTCTTCCGGATCACCCCTCGTGAGGCTGCCGGGATGGACCCGCAGGAGCGGCTGTTCCTCCAGTCCTCCTGGCACGCGCTGGAAGCCGCCGGCCTGACCCGCGCCGACGTGGCCGGGCGTGCGGTGGGCGTCTTCGCCGGAGTGATGTTTAACCACTACCAGATGCTGGGCCTGGGAGCCGAGGACCGGCTGCCGGTACTGCCCACGTCCTTCTCCTCCGCGGTGGCCAACCGCGTATCCTACTTCCTTGACCTGCGCGGCCCCAGCCTGGCTCTGGACACGATGTGCTCCTCGTCCCTGACCGCGCTGCACCTCGCCTGCGAGAGCCTGCGGTCGGGCGACAGCGAACTGGCGCTCGCCGGCGGAGTGAACCTCATCATCCACCCGTACAAGTACCTGCACCTGAGCCAGGTCGGCTTCGTCTCCTCCGACGGCCGCTGCCGCGCCTTCGGCGCGGACGGGGACGGCTACGTACCGGGCGAGGGCGTCGGTGTTGTCGTGCTCAAGCCGCTCGCCCGCGCGCTGGAGGACGGCGACCGGGTCCTCGCGGTGATCAAGGGCAGCGCCGTCAACCATGGCGGGCGCGCGGGGGGCTTCTTCGTGCCGAACCCCACTGCGCAGGCCGACGTGGTGCGCCGGGCCCTGCACAGGGCGGACGTGGACCCGGCCTCCGTGGGCTACATCGAGGCACACGGTACGGGCACCTCCCTCGGCGATCCCATCGAGATCACCGCGCTCTCCCAGGCATACGGCGCCGCGAGCGGTCGGCTCGGATCGGTGAAGTCCGGCATCGGTCACCTGGAGTCGGCCGCCGGCATCGCCGGGCTGACGAAGGTCCTCCTCCAGCTGCGCCACCGCACCCTGGCCCCCTCCCTGCACGCCGACCCGGCCAGCCCGAGCATCGACTGGGATGCCACCGGCTTGCGGGTGCAGCGCGAGAGCGCACCGTGGCCCGCCCCCGCCGACGGTGTGCCTCGCCGCGCCGGGATCAGTGCCTTCGGTGCAGGGGGGGCCAACGCCCACGTCATCGTGGAGGAGTTCCAGCAGCTGCCCCCGGCGGCCGGGGGCGTGCCCGTCGCAGGACCGCAGGTGGTGCTGCTCTCCGCCCGCACCCCGCAGGCGCTGCGCGAACTGGCAGGGAGATATGCGGAGCCGACGACGGCCGGAGGGCTCGCCGAAGTGGCCGCCGGGGTCGACGTAACTATCGGGGTCGACTTGGTTGGCGCGGCGGACGTGGCCGAGGCGGCCGGTCTCGCCGACGCCGATCCGCAGGCCGAGTTCGACGAACTCGGCCTGGACGTGACCGACCTGCGCAGGCTCACCCGTGTCCTCGCCGAGCGCTTCCCCGGCCGGGCCCCGCACGTCGACGCCCGCTCGACCCTCACGGCTCTCGCCGAGGCGATCTCGGCCGGCGCCGCAACAGGCATCGCATCGGGCGCCGCACAAGGTGCCGTACCGGGAATCACGCCGGACGTCGCCTCAGACATCGCCCCGGGCGCCGCGCTGGCCGACATTGCGTACACGACGCAGATCGGCCGGGAGCCGCTGGAGGAGCGGCTCGCCGTGGTCGCCTCCGACGTGGTCGAACTCCGCAGCGCACTGCGCGCCTTCCTGGCCGGCTCGGAGGCCGCCGCCCTCCACCGGGGCACCGTCGCCGGGCAGCGCCGCCCCGCTGCCTTCCCGCTCCCCGCCGACCCTCACGCCTGGGCCCGTAGCTGGGCTGCGGGCGGTGCGCCCGACTGGCGTGCGCTGCACAAGGAGCGGCAGCCGCGCAAGGTGGAGCTGCCGCAGTACCCGTTCGCCCGCGTGCGCTGCTGGATCGACGTGGAGCCCCCAGGGCGGGCCCCGCACACCGCCGCCACGGTACCGGTGCGGACCCCGGCAGAGGCCCTTGAACCGCTGGTGGAGACGGGCGTGGAAACCCTGGCAGCTTCTGCGCAGCCGGCGCAAACCCTGGTGGAAGCTGTGGCAGAGGCCCCGGCAGAGTCGCTCCCGCTGGACGTCCCCACCTGGGAGGCCACCCCGGAGCCCGTCCCTGCGCAGGTTCCGGACGGCCCCGTCGTGGTGCTCCACGCCTCCGCCCGTGCCGAGCTGGCCCGTGAACTGGCCGCCCGTCACCCGGGCGCCCTCCTCGTCGAACTGGGCATGCCCGTCCAGGTGACACCGCGCCTGGTCCTCGTCCTGACCGGCCCCACCGGCACCGCGGGGAACGAGGCGGAGCGGGTGGCGCGTGCCGAGGAGACGGGTGTCAGGGCCCTAGCCCCGTACGCCCGTGCCTGGTCCCGCGTCCCCACCCTCGACTGGGTGATCGCCACCATCGGCGCCGCCGCCCCGCCCGGCCGCCGGATCAGCGACCCCTACACCGCCGGGATCACGGGCTTCGCCCGGGTCATGGAGAACGAGCACAAGGGCTGGTCGGCCGCCTGCGTCGACCTCGACCCCGCCCACATGTCCGCCAGCCTCCTGGCGCCTGCGCCCCGCGGCACCCGCGTCGCCTACACCGGAACCGTCCGCCACGTCCAGGCCCTGCGGCCCGCCCCGGCCTCCGACGGCCCCGTCCCCCTCCGCAGGGGCGGCACCTACGTGATCGTCGGAGGAGTACAGGGCATCGGCCGGGCCATCGCCCGTCGGCTCGTCGCGGACTGGGACGCGCAGGTGGTGCTCGTCGGCCGCCGCGAGCTGTCCGACCCCGACCTCGGGGAGCGGATCCGTTACGCCCGCGCGGACGCCACCGACCCACGCCGGCTGGCAGCGGTCCTCGACGAGGCGGGCATGGTGCACGGCGTCGTCCACGCAGCGCTGGTGCGCCGCGACCGGCTGGTCCGCGACCTCACCGACGCGGACCTCGCGCAGAGCCTCGCCGCCAAGTCCGGCGTCGCCGCCGCCCTGGTGGACGCGCTGCGCGGACGGAACCCGGACTTCCTGGTGTTCTTCTCCTCCGCCCAATCCTTCCTCGGCGACCCGGGCCTGGCCAACTACGCGGCAGGCTCGACCTTCCTCGACGCCTACGCCCATGCCCTCGACGTCCAGCTGCCCCATCCGGTGCGCGCCGTCGACTGGGGCTTCTGGGGCACCGTCGGGGCGGTGGCCGACGACAGCCACCGGGACCGCCTCACCGCGGCCGGTTTCCGGTCCATCACCCCCCGGGCGGGCTTCGCCGCACTCGTCGGGGCATTGCGGCGGACGGCTCCTCAGAGCGTGGTCGTACCCGGCACCGCGGCCCTGCGCGAGCGCATGGGAGCCCCCAGGAAAACGGAGAGCACCGACGTGACGCCCACCAGCGACCGGCCCACCGTCGCCGACCTGCGCGTGGTGGAGGGTTTCCGTGCGCTCGACCAGCAGATGACCCGCATCGCGGGCGGAGCGCTGCTCGCCCTCCTGGAGGAGCTGGGCACCTGGCACGGCCCCGACCCCGATGCCGCCGAGGTGCTGCGCAGAGTGGGCGTCGTCCCCCGGTACGAGCGGCTGCTGCACACCTTGCTCGACGCGCTCGTGGACCAGGGTCTGCTCACGACCCACGACGGACGCCTGCGTCCCGCCCTGGACGCCCTGGCCGCGGCCCGTGCGGGCGGACACCTTGGGCGGCTCGCCGCCCTCGCCGAAGCGCAGCCCGAGTCCGCCGTGTTCGTCCAGCTCCTGGCGCTGTGCCTGGAGCGCTACCCGGAGCTTCTCCGGGGCGAGCTCCTCGCCACCGACCTCCTCTTCCCTTCCTCCGGCACCTCACTGATGGAACGCGTCTACCGCGCCAATCCCATCAGCGACTTCTACAACGACCTCCTCACCCGACGGCTCGTCAGCCACGTCGAGCAACGGCTCGCCGAGCTGCCGGACACCGCTGCCGTCCGGATCCTGGAAGTCGGCTCCGGCACCGGAGGGACGTCCGCCGGGCTCCTGCGCGCGCTTGCCCCGTACGGGGAGCGGATCGAGTACTGGTACACCGACCTGTCGGTCACCTTCCTCGCCCATGGCCGCGAGGAATTCGGCGGACAGTACCCCTTCCTGCGCTTCAAGCGCCTCGATCTGGACACCGACCCCGTCGGCCAGGGCTTCGGCGAGGGCAGCTTCGACCTCGCGGTCGGCGCCAACGTCCTGCACGCCACCTCGGACATCGGCCGTGCCTTGCGCCACCTGAGGCGCACCCTGCGCCCCGGGGGCGAGCTGCTGCTCAACGAACTGACGACGGTCACTTTCTCCGGCACGCTCACCTACGGGCTGTTCGACGGCTGGTGGGCCCACGGCGACACCGCTCTGCGGCTGCCCGGCTCCCCGCTGCTGGACGTGCCCGGCTGGAGCGGGGTGCTCGGCGACGCTGGGTACGACGCCGTGTCCGCGGCGCCGGACTCCAACCTGACCACCCGCAACCTCCAGCACGTCCTGGTCGCCAGGGCAGCGGTCGGCGCGACGGACACGCGGGCCTCCGGGGCCGCCTTCTGCGACCTGCTGCTGGACCTGACCTCGGACGCCTCGGGCATCCCGGTCGACGAGCTCGACCTCGACCGACAGATCGGTGACTACGGCTTCGACTCTGTCAGCTACAACCTGCTCGCCAGCCGGCTGAACGAGGCCTTCGACCTGGACGTGACGGCGGCGCTGTTCTACGAGACCCCCACGCTGCGAGCCCTCGCCGACCGGCTCGAACGCGACTACCGCGAGCCGGTGACCGCCACCGGCACCGTTCCGGAAGCGCCTGCCGTGTCCACCGCCCGTACCGCTGCCGCTGCCCCGACCCCCGACCCGGTCCCGGCTGCCCCGGCGGAGGACCTGCCTGCCCCGCGCCCCGGCGACGCCGAGGCGATCGCCGTCGTCGGCATGAGCGGACGGATGCCGGGCAGCGCCGACCTGTACGAGTTCTGGGACCACTTGGTGGCGGGTGACGACCTGGTCACCGACGTGCCCGCAAACCGGTGGGGCCGGCACGCGGTCCCGGAAGGCGTCCACGCCGACCGCGGCGGCTTCGTCCACGACGTCGACCGCTTCGACCCCCTCTTCTTCGGCATCTCTCCGCACGAGGCTGAAGGCATGGACCCTCAACAGCGGCTGGTGCTGGAAGGAGTCTGGACGGCGCTCGAGGACGCCGGGATCGCACCGGGCGGCCTCGCCGGATCTGACGTCGGATTGTTCATCGGGGCGGGATCGAGCGACTACGAAAAGGTCCGCGAAGCCGCCGGCCTGCAGGTCGACGCACATGCCGCCACCGCCACCACGCACTCCATCCTGGTCAACCGGGTCTCCTACCAGCTCGACCTGCACGGACCGAGCGAACCGGTCAACACCGGCTGCTCCAGCTCCCTCGTAGCCATCCACCGGGCCGCCGAGTCCATCCGCTCAGGCGAGTGCGACATCGCCGTGGCCGGCGGAGTCAACCTGGTCCTGTCACCGCACAATCACGTCCTCCTCAGCGCCACGGGAATGCTGAGCCCGACCGGACGCTGCCACACCTTCGACACGCGGGCGGACGGCTTCGTACGGGGCGAGGGTTACGGCCTCGTGGTCCTGGTCGGTGCGGAGCAGGCCAGGGAGCACCGGGTCAGGGCCTGGCTGCGCGGCACCGCCGTCAACCACGGGGGCCGGGCCCGGTCACTGACCGCGCCCAACCCGGCCGCGCAGGCGGCGATGATCGTACAAGCTCACGAATGCGCCGGAACCGACCCCGCCACCCTCGGCTACCTGGAAACCCACGGCACCGGCACCGAACTCGGCGACCCGGTGGAGATCAACGGCCTGCGGCTGGCCTTCGACGAGCTGCGCAGCCGTCGCGGCACACCCCCACAGACCGAGCCGCACTGCGCCCTCGGCGCGGTCAAGGCGAACATCGGCCACTTGGAGTCCGCCGCAGGCGCCGCCGGAGTGATCAAGGTGCTCCTGGCGATGGAGCACGGGGTGCAGCCCCCCACGGCCGGCCTCCAGGAGCAGAACCCGCATCTGCGCCTCGACGGCAGTGTCTTCGAGCTGCTCCGTTCGGCACGGGCCTGGCCGCTGCCGGCCACCGGGCCGCGCCGCGCGGGCGTCAGTTCCTTCGGCTACGGGGGCGTCAACGCCCACGTGGTCCTGGAGGAGAGCGTCACCGGGCCCGAGGTGCGGCGGGCGCACGGCCCGTGGGTGTTCCCGCTGTCCGCCCGTACCCCGCAGGCCCTGCGCCGGTACGCGGCCGCGCTGCTCGAAGCCGTGGAGCGGGCGGACCGGACACCGGAACTCGCCGACGTGGCGCACACCCTCCAGCGCGGCCGCGATGCCATGGCCGAACGGCTCGCCGTCACCGCCGCCGACCGAGCCACGCTCACCGCCGCGCTGAGGGCCGCCGCCGAAGGCGCCGACCACCCCGCGCTGGCCGGGCCAGGGGGCTTCGCGGACGCCGACCGCTGGGTGGTCGGCGAAACGGTCCACTGGCGGGCGGGCGGGATCTCGATCCCGCTGCCCACCTACCCGTTCGAACGCCGCCGTTGCTGGGTCGGCACCGACGGCGCCCGCGGTCAGGTGCCGGCCGCCGGCGCTGGAACGACGGCCCCCATCGGCGCCTCCCTCACTGCCGGCGCCGATGCCTCCAGCGGTGCCCCCGTGGGTGCTTACGCGCCGCGCCTGCTGCCCGTCGCGGACATGGCACTGCGCGGGCACGTCTCCGGCCCCGTCTGGGTGATCGGCCCTGTCGAGCTGCGGGGGAGCGAGATCCACCGGATCGGTGACGCGCCCCTGGAATCCCTGCCGGCGCCCGTGGCGGTCCACGCCGTGATCGAGGGCGAGCGCGGGGTGCTCGATCTTTTCCGGGCCGTCCACCACCTCCAGGCGCGCCCCGGCGCGGCGGGGGAGCTCGAGCTGACCGTCGTAACCCGCGCCGCGGCCGACCCGGCGTCTGCTGCTGCGCTGGGCCTCGCCCGGTCGCTGCGCCGCGAGTGCGAGCGCTGGCAGGTCGCCACCGTCGACATCGGCGCCGACGACCCGACAGCGGTCCGCGTATCCGTCCCGGGCGACTACTCATTGCGCGACGGCCGCTGGTACCGGGAGGTGCTCCAGCCCCTCGACACGGGAGCCCCGGCCCCGTCCGTACTGCGCGAAGGCGGTACGTACGTGATCGTCGGCGGGACCGGCGACGTCGGTCTGGACGTGGCAGAGCAGCTCGTACGTCGCCACCGGGCCAGGGTCGTCCTCGTCGGGCGCTCCGAGCCGGACGCTGCCAGGTCGGCCAGGATCAGGGCCTTCGACCTCTCGGGAACCCGGGTGGAGGTACACCGGGCCGACGCCTCGGACCCGGACCAACTCCGCACGGTCCTCGACCGGGTGGGCGTCGTCGACGGAGTCCTGCACTCGGTGACCGTGCCGAGCGACCGGTCACTGGCGGCCATGGACGAGGAGTGGTTCCTGCGGGGCATGGCAGCGAAGAGCCGCACCACCCGGGCGCTCGCCGAGGCTCTGGGCGACCGGCAGCTGGACTTCCTGGCGCTGTTCTCCTCGGTCCAGTCCTTTCTCGGCAACCCCGGCCAGGCCGCCTACGCGGCCGGGTGCACCGCCCAGGACGCCATCGGGCGCGCGCTCGCGGCCCGGCTGCCGTATCCCGTACGGGTCGTGAACTGGGGGGCCTGGGCCGGATCCGCGCTCACCGAGCGCCACCTCGGCCGACTGGCCGCGGCAGGGGTCCACCCACTCCCACCGGAGGCGGGATTCGAAGCGCTGAGCCAGGTGCTCGGCCGACAGGAGGTTCAGGTGGCTGTGGTCTCGGGCACGGACGAGTTCCTCGGCGGGATCGGGGTTTCGACGACCGGCGCGGAGGTGGCGCAGCAGGCCCGGGCCGGAGTCGCGGACGGTGGAGCGCCGGAGGCCGCGGCAGGGGCTCCGCCGGCACCCGCGGCGGCGGCCCACCCGGCACCGGGGGCCGGGCCCGTGGTTTCATGGCGGGCGGCAGCGGCGGACGAGATGCTGGCCCTCCTGCGCGAGGTAGTCGGCATCCGGCCCGACGAACTCGCCCCGGACGATCTGCTCAGCCGCTTCGGTTTCGACTCGATCACCTACACGAGGCTGAGCCACCGCATGAACGCGCGCTGGGACCTCGACCTGACCCCGGCGACCTTCTTCGGGGTGGCCACGGCGAACGACCTCATTCACAAGATCCTCCTGCACCACGCGGACGCGCTGGCGGGGTACTGGAGCGCGAAGGCACTGCCCGGGGCAGAGCCGGCCGCACCGACCGTCGCGGCAACCGGGCCCGGCGTCGCGACAGTCGCATCGGCCGCCGGACCAGCCGCCGCACCCGGGTCCGTACACCCGGAGGCTGCGGCAGCCGTTCCCCCGGGCGTCGTCCTTTCCGCCCCCACCGCGGCAGCGGTCTCCCCGGCCGCCGCCGTCCCGGCGCCCGTCACCGGCGAGCCCGTAGCCGTCGCCATAGTGGGCATGGCGGGACTGCTGCCCGGCTCCGACGACGTCGACGATTTCTGGGAGCACCTGACGGCGGGCGACGACCTCGTCGGTGAGATACCCGCCGACCGCTGGGACTGGCGCCGCCTGTACGGGGAGCCGCAGCCCGGTGAGTTCCGCACGACGGCGAAGTGGGGAGGGTTCATGCGCCGGGTGGACCTGTTCGACCCGCAGTTCTTCGGCATCTCGCCCCACGAGGCCGTGGCGATGGACCCGCAGCACCGCCTCGTGCTGGAGGCGGCCTGGACCGCGATCGAGGACGCCGGCATCCGGCCGTCTTCCCTCGCGGGCACCGACACGGGCGTCTACATCGGCAGCAGCACCTACGACTACTTCGAACTCCAGCACGCCCTGGGCGTTCCTCTCGACGGCTACAGCACGGTGGGCAGGGCCCACGCGATCATGTCCAACCGGGTCTCGTACCTGCTGGACCTGCACGGCCCCAGCGAGACCATCGACACGGCCTGTTCCTCCTCGCTCGTCGCCGTCCATCGGGCGGCCGAGGCGATCCGCAGCGGCGACTGCGAGGTCGCGCTCGCGGGCGGTGTGAACGTCATTGCCTCGCCGACGCTGTTCGTGGACATGAGCCAGGCCGAGATGCTCAGCCCGGACGGCCGCTGCCGCACCTTCGACGCGCGAGCCAACGGCATCGTGCGTGCCGAGGGCGTGGGCGTGGTGGTGCTCAAGCGCCTCGACGCGGCGATCGCCGACGGTGACGTCATCCACGCCGTCCTGCGGGGCAGCGCCGTTAACCATGGGGGCCGCACCAACTCGCTGACCGCCCCGAACCCGGACGCGCAGGCCGCCTGCATCGTCAAGGCGCACCGCCGCGCAGGGGTGGACCCGCAGACCGTCACCTACGTCGAGACCCACGGCACGGGTACCGAAATCGGCGACCCCGTCGAGGTCGAGGGCCTGAAGACCGCCTTCGCCGAGCTGTACGCCGATCACGGCACCGCCCCCGGGCAGGCGCACGTGGTGCTGGGCGCGGTGAAGAGCAACACCGGCCACCTGGAGGCGGCGGCGGGCGTCACCGGCCTGATCAAGGCACTGCTGGCGATGCGCCACGGCTCGATCCCCGGCAACATCCACTTGGAGACGCTCAACCCGCACCTGCGGCTCGACGGCAGCCCGCTGCGTCTGCCGGCCGGGAACGAGCCCTGGAGCAGGGTCCGCACGCCCGACGGGGCCGAGGCGCCGCTGCGGGCGGGAGTGAGCTCCTTCGGTCTCGGCGGGGTCAACGCGCACCTGGTGGTGGAGGAGTACCGGCAGGAACCGGTCCTCCAGACGCCGGGAGACCAGCTGTTCGTCCTGTCGGCGAAGACCCCGGAGCGGCTGCACGCCTACGCCGAGCGCCTGGCCCGCTGGGTCGCGGCACACGAGGACGTCGACCCGGCCGCCCTCGGCCACACGCTGCGCACCGGCAGGGACGCCTTCGCCGAGCGGCTCGCGGTCGTCGCCGACTCGCCACGCGTGCTTGTGGCGGTCCTGGAAGCCTGGCAGTCCGACGGCTCCGCCCCTGGCGTGTTCGCCGGGGACGGCAGGGACGCCACCACCGCCCTGCTGCTGGAAGGGCCCGAAGGCAAGCAGTACCTGCGGGCCGTCGTGGACGGCGGCCGACTGGACAAAGTCGCCCGGTTGTGGGCCGGGGGAGCCTCGATCGACTGGGCGGAAGTGTGGCCGGGCACGGCGCCCCGGCGGGTGCCCGCACCGACCTACCCGTTCGCGCGGGAGAGTTACTGGCTGACGCCCGGAGCCCGCTTCGACACCGTCCAGGCCGCTGAGGCGGGCCTGGTCGCCGGAGCGGGAGCGGGGACCGAGCCGGAGGCCGGCGTCGGAGCCGCGCCCGCGTCCTTCGCGGCGGAGACCGCTGCACCTGTCGAGGCCGTCACCCCTGCCGGTGTGGCCGTCCCGCTGCGGCCGGTGACTGCCGGGGCTCCCGCCCGTGGCGACGCTCCCGCCAGTAACGAGGCTCCCGCCGGCGAAGACGCGGAGGGCGCGGTCTGTACGCACGTACGCGCACTGCTGGCGGCCCACTTGGGGATGCGGCCCGACCGACTGCCCCTGGACCGGGCGTTGTCGGACGCCGGGGTGGACTCTCTGGGCCTGCGCAGGCTCGGCCGCCGCCTCGGCGCGGACTACCAGGTGGAGGTGCCGGCCCGGATGTTCGGAGTGGCCCAGACGGTACGGGCGGTGGCCCGTGCCGTGTTCGAGAAGTACGGGCCACTGCCCGAGTCCCAGGAGCGGGCGCCGGACCCGGTGCACGCCATTGCTCAGGCCCAGGACGGTGTGGCCGTCCTGCTGGCCGGACTACGGGCCGGAACCGTCCACGTGGACGACGCGCTGGCCGTACTCGAAGGAAGGGCGGGCCGATGAGCACCGACCTGCGTGAACTGCTGACAGCGATCGCGGCCGGCAAGGTCTCCGAGGAGGTGGCCGAACTACTGGTACGGGGCCTAGTCGATCCCACCGCTCCGGAGCAGGCTCCGGCCGCGGTCTCCGCTGCCCCGGTGGCCGCCGCCCCCCGGCCGCCCTCCGGATCCTACCCGCTCAGTCGTGGTCAAGCCGCGCTGTGGGCCCTGCACGCAGACGATCCGCAGGCAGTCTCCTACAACCTTCCGCTGGGCCTCTGGCTCGGCGAAGGCGTCGAGCCGGACAGGCTCGTCGAGGCGCTGACCGCCACCGTGCGCCGCCACCCCGAACTGAGCGTCTCCGTACGGCTGGCCGCCACCGGACCGGTGCAGCAGGCCACTGGCCGCACCCCCGAGGTGACCCGGCTGGACCTCAGCCATGCAACCGAGGGGGAACTCGCCGCCCGGGTAGGCAACCTGGTGCGCCGCCCGTTCGACCTGGAGCAGGACCCCCTTTACCGGCTGTGGCTCGTCGCCACGCCCGGCGGCGCCACCCTGCTGCTCCTGGTGTTCCACCACCTGATCACCGACGGGGTCTCCAGCCACCTCCTGCTGCGCGACATCGTCGCCTGCCACGACGCGCTCGCTGCGGGCCGCGAGCTGCCGCCCCTCGAACAGGCCGCGTCCTACGCCGAGTTCGTGGACTGGCAGCGGGCCATGTTGGCCGCCCCGGAGACCGAGGAGCACCGGCTCTGGTGGCTCGACCGGCTGGCCGGCGCCTCCACGGCGCCGGTGCTGGAAACCCTTGCCGACCGCCGGCGCGGCGGTCCGGCCTCGCACGCCAGTGGCGAGATGGTGCAGTTGCGGCTCCCGCACTCCACCTGGGCCGCTGTCCAGGACACCGCCCGCAGGGGCGGACTGACCCCGTTCAGCGTCGTGCTCGGCGCGTTCCTCGCGCTGCTGCACCGCCACTCGGGGCACCGGGACCTCAGCGTGATGGTGCCCACCGACGGTCGGCCGTCCCAGCGCTTCGACCGTACCGTCGGCTATCTGATCAATCCGGTGGTCCTGCGCGTGGACTGCGACCCCGACGACAGCTTCGCCGGGCTCATGGCCACCGTCGGCACCCGTATGGCGGAGGCCGAGGAGCACGGCGCCTACCCGTTCGCGTCGGTCGTCGACGACCTGCGCAGGACGACCGGTGCCGAGGCCGGTTTCGACATCGGTTTCTACCTGCAGCAGGGCGTGGGCGGCGACCAAGACATGGCCGACGGGCAGAGCGTCTTCCGCGACGCGCTCGACCTGACCCAGGAGGGCGAGAACGATCTCGTCGTCGAGGTCGTCGTGCGCGACACCGGTGTGCTCCTCTACCTGAAGTACGACCCGGAACTGTTCGACCGTTCCACCGCAGAGCGGCTGGCCGAGCACTACCGGCTGCTGCTGGACGCGGTGACGGCCGACCCCTCCGTCCGCGTCGGGGACCTCGACCCGCTCGCCCCGGCCGAACAGCGTACGGTCGAACGGGCCAACGCCACCCGCACCGAACGGCCGCACGACGTCACGGCCGCCGACCTGGTACTGGCCCGCGCGGGGCGTTCCCCCGGGCGCACCGCCGTCGTCGACGCGGAGGGCACACTCACTTACGCGGAACTCGCCGGACAGGTCCACGCCCTCACCCGGATCCTCGTCGAGCAGGGCGTGCGCCGGGGCGACGTCGTCGGTGTCCTCGTCGGCCGCAGGGCCGCACTCGTCGTGGCCCTGCTCGCGGTCCACGCCGCAGGGGCCGCGTACGTACCCCTCGACCCGGACTTCCCGGCGGCCCGGCTCGCCCACATCACCGCCGACGCGGCGCCGACGGCCGTGATCGTCGACCCACGCCTGGCCGACCGGCTGCCCGGGGAAGCGCCCGGCGCGCGCATCCCGCTGACCGTCCTGGCACCCGAGGAACAGACCGTGGCCCCGGTCGCCCGCCGTGACGGCGACCTCGCGTACGTGCTCTACACCTCCGGGTCCACGGGCCGGCCCAAAGGGGTCGAGATCTGCCACGGCAACCTAGTGAACCTGCTGGCCGCGACGGCCGAGCGGCCCGGTTGCTCCGAAGACGACACCCTGCTGGCCGTCACCACCGCCGGTTTCGACATCTCGGGCCTGGAACTGCTGCTCCCGCTGACCCGTGGCGCCACCGTTCACATTGCGCCCGAGGACGTGGTCCGGGACGGATTCGCGCTGGCCGAGCTGATCGGCGACGCGGGCGCGACGGTCGTCCAGGCCACCCCGGCCACCTGGGAGATGCTGCTCCAGGCGGGCTGGACCGGCCGGGTGCGCAGGCTGCTGTGCGGCGGTGAGGCGCTCAACGCCGAACTCGCGGACCGGCTGCTGGACCGGTGCGACGAGCTGTGGAACATGTACGGACCGACCGAGACGACCATCTGGTCCTCCGCGCAGCGGATCCGACGGGGCGGGCCCGTCACCGTGGGCACCCCGCTCGCCAACACCACCTTCCGCACCGCAGGCCCCGACGGGTCCCCAGTGCCCTTCGGTGCGATCGGCGAACTGCTCATCGGCGGCGACGGAGTCGCCCGCGGCTACCGGGGCAAGCTGGAGCTCACCGAGGAGCGTTTCGTCCGCGACCCGGCGACCGGCGACCGGCTGTACCGTACGGGCGATCTGGCTCGCTGGTCGGCCGACGGCGAGATGACGCTCCTCGGCCGCGCCGACCGGCAGGTGAAGCTGCGCGGCCACCGCATCGAGCTCGGAGAGATCGAGGCAGCACTCCGGCGTGCGGGCGAGGCGGGCGGCGCCGGCGGCATCGGCGACGCCCGGGTGGCCGTACGCGAGGACCTGCCCGGCCTACCGCGCCTGGTGGCGTTCGTGACGGCCGCCGCTGAGGTCGCGGAGGCCGTGGCCGAGCGGGTGAGGGCCTGGCTGCCCGAGTACATGCTCCCCTCCCGCACGGTCGCGCTGGCGCGCTTCCCGTTGACACCCAACGGCAAGGTGGACACCGGCCCGCTCACGGAGCTCCCGATCCAGGAACTCGTACGCCGCTTCGGCCACGAGGACCTTCCCGCGCCGGCTGACGCGAATGCGGCCGACCGCACAGCAGTGGAAGAGGACCGGCGGCTACGGCCCGCCGGACACGGCGAGTGGGCCGCCCGGCTGCGGCAAAGTGCCGCGGAAATCGCCGGGCTGCCGGTGGAGGAGATCCCCCTCGACCGACCGCTGGGCGAGGTGGGGTTCGACTCCATCGGCTTCACCCGCCTCGCGGTGGCGCTTCGCGAACGGTTCGGCGTCACCGTGCGCCCGACCGTCTTCTACGCCAGGCCCGACCTCACCTCGCTCGCCGCCCATCTGAGCATCACCCACCCCGAGACCTTCGCCAGGACCGAACGGAAGCCCGCCGCCCAGGCCGCACCCGCCCCGGGCCGCGCGGCAGCCGCGCCGTCCGGATACCCGCCGGTGGCCATCGTGGGCATCGGCGGACGGCTTCCCTCCTCCGCCGACCTGGAACAGTTCTGGCAGCACCTCGCCGCCGGCCGCGACCTCACTCGCCCGTACCCGATGGAGCGAGGTTTCTCCTCCCTGGTGTTCCCGCAGGGCCTGCGCGGCTCCTTCGTGGAGGACGTGGACGCCTTCGACGCCGGGCTCTTCCGCATCTCGCCCCGCGAGGCGGCGCAGATGGACCCGCAGCAGCGCCTGCTGCTGCACGCCGCGCACGAGGCCGTACTCGACTCGGGCCAGGTCCCCGCGGCGCTCGCCGGCAGCCGGACCGGGGTCTTCGTCGGACTCAGCGGTACGGACTACCTGAGCCTGCTCGGCCCCGGCTCGCCGGAGATGGGCGACCACTTCCTGATCGGCAACGTCCCCTCGATCGCGGCGAACCGCATCTCCTACGTGTTCGACCTGCACGGCCCCAGCTCCGTCTTCGACACCGCCTGCTCCAGCTCGCTCGTCGCCGTGCACCGGGCGGCCCGCGCCCTCCAGCAGGGCGACTGCGAACTGGCCCTGGCCGGCGGGGCGAACCTCCTGCTGTCGCCGCACGGGTTCACCGGTCTGCGCCGCGCCGGGATGCTCAGCCCCGACGGCCGCTGCAAGACCTTCGACGAACGCGCGGACGGCTACGGCAGGGGCGAGGGTGTGGCGCTCCTGGCCCTCAAACTGCTGGACCGGGCCCTCGCCGACGGCGATCCGGTGCACGGCGTCCTGATCGGCTCGGCGGAGAACCACGGGGGGCACACGCACTCGCTCACGGTCCCCAACCCGCAGGCACAGCGCGACGTCGTGCTCGCGGCACACCGGGCGGCAGCCGTGGCGCCCGACACGATCGACTACATCGAGGCGCACGGCACCGGGACCCCGCTCGGCGACCCGATCGAGATCGACGCCCTGAAGGAGGCGTTTGACCGCCTGTACACCGACTGGGGGGTCCCGGTCGTCCCGGGGCGCACCGGCCTCGGATCGGTCAAGACGAACATCGGCCACCTGGAGGCCGCGGCGGGTGTCGCAGGCGTCGTGAAGGTCCTGCTGGCGATGCGTCACCGCACGCTGCCCGGCCTGGTGGACCTGCGGACGCCGAGTCCGATGCTCGACCTCGCTGGCAGTCCGTTCCGGATCCAGGCAGCCGCACAGACATGGGAAACACCTGAGGGGAGGCCGGCACGGGTCGGCGTCAGCTCGTTCGGTATGGGAGGTAGCAACGTGCACGTGGTAGTCGAAGAGGCGGGACAGCGTTGATGAACGGCACCACTGAGGACAGGAACGCCCGGCTGGTCGTACTGTCCGCCGACGGCCCCGAACAGCTCGACGGGTACCGGGCCGAGTTGTCCACCTGGCTGGAGGAGCACCCGTCGGCCTCCCTGGACGGCGTCGCCCACACCCTGCGCGTCGGTCGGGAACCGCTGAGCAACCGGCTCGCCCTGGTCGTGACGAGCACCGCCGAACTGGCCGCGCGGCTGCGTGACGGGGATGGCCTCGTCACCGGCACCGCGCCGGCCGCCGGCTCCGGCGACGCCGGTCCCGTCTCCACCGAGGACCTGGCAGAGGCCGCCCGCCTGTGGGTCGCCGGCCGGGACGTCGCGCTCCCCGAGGCGCCCGGTGACCGGCCGGTGCGGCTCTCGCTGCCCCGCCCCCCGCGGCCGACCAGGCGCTACTGGATCAAGCCCCCGGCCGCCCTGACAACCGCCGATCCGGCACCCGCGGCACCTGTCGCTTCGACACCTCACGCTCCGGCCCCCGCCGCCCCGGCCGCCGGACGCTCCGAACGGCTGCTGACCGGTGAGGAATTCTACCTGCGCGACCATGCCCTGGGCAGCATCCGGATCCTGCCCGCAGTGGCGGCCCTCGAATTCGCGGTGGCCGCCGCCGAGCAGCAGGGCCACGGCCGTGCCACCGGCATCGTCAACGTGCTGTGGGCCCGCCCCGTGCTCGTCGAGGACGAGGCGGTACGCGTACGCCTGCACCTCGTGCCTACGGCCGACGGAGTGTCCTACGAGGTTCGCCAGGACGACGGCACCGCCGACGGCACGCTCTGCTCCGCGGGCACCCTCCGCTTCGGGCCCCACGGCTCGGGGAACGGCTCCGCCGCGCCGCACCTCGACCTGGACGCGATCCGTGCCGGGCTGCCCCGTACGGCCACCGCCGAGGAGTGCTACGAGGTCTTCGGCGCGCTCGGCGCCGGCTACGGACCCAGTCTCCAGGGGCTGCGTTCCGTACGGTCCGCGCCCGGCGAGGTCCTCGCGCGCGTCGCCGTACCCGCGGCGGCCGACCTCCCGTTCTCCGACTTCGCCCTGCACCCATCGCTGCTCGACGCGATGCTCCAGGCCTGCCTGTGGACCGACGAGGACCCCTCGGCCCCGCGCGCACGGGAACTGCCCTTTGCCCTGGACGCCGTCGAAATCTTCGGACCGGCCCCCGAGCAGGGTCACGTGCACGCTGTTAGGACCGCGGCCGGACACGACGTCACCCTCGCCGACGACCTGGGCCGGGTCTGCCTGCGGCTTCGCGCCGTGGTCACCCGACCGGTCGACGGTGCGGCCCGGCTGGACGACACCGTCGCCGCGCACCTGCTCGTTCAGCGATGGCAGGACGCCCCGGCACCGGCCGGAAGCCCGCCCGTACGTATCGTGGCGATCGGTCAGGAGAGCTTCCCGGGAGCCGAAGCGGGCACCGTGGACTCCCTCTTCCCCCGCGATGAGGAACTCCTCGTCGTGCATACCGGTGAGGGTGACCCGCTGCCCGCCCTCACCGGTCTCTACCGCTCCTGGGCGGCCCAGCCGACCCGCAGCCCGGTGCGCGTGCTGCACGTGTTCCGTACGTCCGGCGGGGTCGAGGACGCGCGCGCCCAGGCCGTGGACGGATTTGCGCGGGCCCTCGCCAACGAGGACCCGCAGTTCCTCGTCTCGGCGGTCGACGCGGGCACGGCCGGCCTCGTCGGCACCGTCGGGTCCGAGGCCCGCGCCCCCCACGAGTTCCGGGTCAGGTACGCGGCTGGCGGCCGACAGGTGCCCCGCTGGGAGCCCGTCACCCCCGCCCCGGCACCGCTCGCACCGCACGGTACCGTGCTGGTCACCGGAGGCGCGGGCGCGCTGGGCCGCAGGCTCGTCGCGCATCTGGGCGGCGGCGCCCGCTACGTCCTGACGGGACGTTCGGCGCAGGCCGACCTCACAGAGCTGCGCGCAGCCGGCCTCGACGTCCACTACTTGGCAGCCGACCTGGGCGCCCCCGGTGCCGCCGCCGACCTCGTCGAGCGGATCCATGCCGGCTTCGGCCCGCTCCACGGGGTGCTGCACCTCGCCGGGACCACCGACGACGCACTGCTGGTCGGCAAGAGCGACCTGCGGAGCGCGGCCGTGCTGGGCCCCAAGGTGCGCGGCACCGTCGAGCTGGACCGGGCCACCGCGGGCGACCCCCTCGGCTTCTTCATCTCCTTCTCGTCGATGTCCGGCGCCGCAGGAAGCCCCGGCCAGAGCGACTATGCCTACGCCAACAGATTCCTGGACGCGTTCGCGGCCTGGCGCCAGGGCAGCGCACGCCCCGGCCGGAGCCTCTCGGTGCTCTGGTCGCTGTGGGCGGACGGGGGCATACGCGTCGAGGCCGACGAGGCCACGGCCGCCAGGGCGGCACGTCGGATCGGGCTGGTGGCGATGCCGACGGACGCCGGACTGGCGGCCTTCGACCGGGCCCTTGGCCACGACGGCGACCACGTCATGGTGGCGTACGGCACCCTGGTGCGGCTGCGCGAGATGCTGAACGCGCCGGCGCCGTCGCCTCCGACCGGCCCTTCCGCCACGCCTGCGGTGCCTGCCGCACCTGTCGTCCCGGCCGCGGCGTCCGGCCCGACCGTCTCGTCCACGGAGCCGGCGCTCGCTCTCGCCGACGTGGCGGAGGACTTCCTGCGTGGGGTGCTTGCCGAAGTCTTCGAGTTCCCGGCGCAGGAGATGGAGGCCGATGCGCCGTTTGAGCGGTTCGGCATCGACTCGCTGCTGATCATGGACCTGACCCGGCGTCTGGAGGAGCACTTCGGATCGCTTCCGAAGACACTGTTCTTCGAGTACCAGGACCTGAGTTCCCTCGCGGGCTGGTTCATCGAGCATCACGGACCCCGCCTCGTGGAACTGGCGCCCGCGCCCGCTGCCGCGCAGTCGGCTCAGTCGGCACCCCCGGCCACCGCCGCGCCGGAGCCCGTTGCCGCCGCCCCGGCGGTGCTTCCCGCGACTTCCTCTGTAGCTACCGCTGCCCCCACGGCGTTCCCCGGAACGACCGCAACCCTCGCTCCCGCCGGGCCGATGCCCATCGCCATCGTCGGCGTCGCCGCCCGCTTCGCCGAGTCGGACACCCTCGACCAGTTCTGGGACCACCTCAGGGCGGGCCGCGACCTGATCACCGAGATCCCGGCGGACCGATGGAACTGGCGGGACTACGACGAGGCCACCCCCGCGGACCGCGCGGCCAGGTACAGCCGCTGGGGCAGCTTCCTGCACGGGATCGACATGTTCGACCCGCTCTTCTTCGGCATCTCGCCGCGCGAGGCGGAGATCGTCGATCCCCAGGAACGGCTCTTCCTCCAGACCGTCTGGCACGCCATAGAGGACTCCGGACACACCCGGGCAGACCTGCGCTCCCGCCGGGTCGGCGTCTACGCGGGCGCGATGTACGGGCTCTACCAGCTGCACGAGGCCGAGGACGGCCGGATCGGCGCCTCCTCGCACGCCTCCATCGCCAACCGCGTCTCGTACACCCTCGGCCTCACCGGCCCCAGCCTGGGCGTGGACACGATGTGTTCCTCCTCGCTGACGGCCATCCACCTGGCCGTCCGCGACCTGCGTGCCGGGGACACCGACCTGGCCGTCGCAGGCGGGGTCAACCTGCACGTCCACCCGTACAAGTACCGCTTCCTGGGCCAGGGCAGCTTCACCTCCAGCGACGGCCGGTGCCGCAGCTTCGGCGCGGACGGCGACGGCTACGTCCCCGGTGAGGGCGTCGGCGCGGTCCTGCTCCGGCCGCTGGCGGACGCCGTCAGGGATGGCGACCACATCCACGGCGTCATCCTCGGGACCAGCGTCAACCACGGCGGCAAGACGAACGGCTTCACCGTGCCCAGCCCCGTCGCCCAGGGCGACCTGGTCACCCGGGCGCTCGCCGAGGCGGGCGTCGCCCCGGCCACCCTCGGCTACCTGGAGGCGCACGGCACCGGCACGGCCCTCGGCGACCCCGTCGAGATCCGGGGCCTGGCTCGCGCGCTGGCCGAGGCAGGACTGCCCGCAGGCAGTCTGCCGATCGGTTCGGTCAAGTCCAACGTCGGCCACCTCGAAGCGGCCTCCGGCATGGCCGGACTGTGCAAGGTGCTGCTGCAGATGCGGCACGGCAGCCTCGTGCCGTCCCTGCACGCGGACCCGCCGAACCCGAACATCGACTTCGACTCCACGCCGCTGCGCGTACAGGGCGGCCTCGCCCCCTGGCCCCGGCCCGAGGGGACTCCCCGGCGCGCAGGCCTCAGCTCCTTCGGCGCGGGCGGGGCCAACGCCCACCTCGTCCTGGAGGAGTACGTCACGCCGCCCGCCGCAACACAGGAACCGGGCCCTTACCTGTTCCCGCTCTCCACCCGGGTGCCCGAGCGGCTCCCGGTACTGGCCGCCGAGCTGGCGGACGCCCTGGAACGGGGCCTGGCGGACGGCTCGGCGCCCCACCCCGCCGACGTCGCGTTCACCCTTCAGCAGGGCCGCGAGGAATGGGTGGATCGCATGGTCGTCCAGGCCTCCACCATCCCCGAACTGGTCGCCAGGCTGCGCGGTGACGACCCGGCAAGAGTCTGGACCGGCAGCGCGCGCGGCCCCGCGGCCTCCCGGGCCGCCGCGCCCACGAGCACCGACCCGGCGGCGATCGCCGCCGCCTGGGCGGCCGGAGCCCCGGTCTCGTGGCCGACCAGGACCGGCAGCAGGGTGCCGCTGCCCGGCTACCCCTTCGAGGAACTCCGCTGCTGGCTCACCGAGACCATCTGGTCGCCGCCCGCCGGGCGGAGCACGGCGGGTCCAGTGCACCCGCTGCTCGACGGGATCGACCCGGCCGAGAGCCTGGACGGCCTCACCTACCGGACCGTCTTCCGCCCCGAACACCTCTACATCGACGGCCACCGGCTGGGCGACACGCGGCTGCTGCCTGCCGCCGCCGCCCTGGAGATGGCCCGCGCCGCAGCCGAGTCCGCCGGGGCGGGGGAGCGGCTGCGGTTGTCCCACGTCCGCTGGCTGCGGCCCTTCGTGGTGGACGGCACCGCGCGCACGGCCAGGACCCGGCTGCGCCGGGGCGACACCGGCACCAGGTTCGACCTGCGCGACGACACCGGCGAACTGTTGGCCGAAGGCCGGGTGGAGACCCTGCCTGCGCAGGCCGAGCAGACGATCGACATCGAGGCCCTGCGGGCCCGGCTCGACCGACGCCACGAGGGCACCGGCCTCTACGCCGACCTCACGGACGCCGGACTGGTCTACGGGCCTGCCCTGCGGACCGTCGAATGGATCGCCGCGGGCGACGGTGAGGCACTCGTACGCCTGCGGATTCCCGCCGAGGCCGCCCCGTTCGCCGGCTGTGCCCTCCACCCCTCGATGATCGACGGCGCCCTGCACGCCTTCGCCGTGCTCAGGGACCGGGACAGCGGTCCCGCGATGGTCCCGTACGCACTCACCGCCGCCGAGGTCCACGCCCCGGTGACCGACCTCGGGTATGCCCACGTACGCGCCGTCGGCGCCGACCGCTACAACCTGACTCTGACCGACTCCGACGGGCACGTCCGGGTGCGGCTGCGCGATCTGTCGCTGCGGCCCGCGCCCGGTACCGCCCGGCCTGCGACGGGCAGGCACGCCGCCGTGACGGCCGCAGCCGAGGAGTCCGCCGTCGCGACAGCCGCAGCCGACGACCTGATGTTCGTACCGCACTGGACCGAACTGCCCGCCAGGACCCCGCAGCCGCTCCCCGCGGGGGCGGGCACCTGGCTCGTACACGGACCTGACTCCGCACCGCTGGCGGCCGTCCTGCGCGCCCGCCTCGGCGGCGCCGTCGTCACCCTCGACCACGACCGTGTGGCCACCGCGCCCGGCCGGCCCGACCACGTGATCCTGCTCGCTCCGGGCGCCGGGGCCAGGACCGACGACGCTGACGCGCTCGAAGCGGCGCAGGAACGCGGCGTCCTCGCCCTGTTCCGGCTCGCCAAGGTTCTCCACGGGACCCGCTCGGCGGTCCGCCTCACCGTGATCACCGAGGACGTCCTCAGCACGGCCGGCGAGCCCGTCGACAATCCGTACGCGGCCGGGCTGCACGGCCTCGCGCTGTCGCTCGCCCAGGAACACCCCCGCTGGCAGGTGACCGTCGTCGACCGGTCCTCCGCCGACGCCCCCGCCGCGGACGTCCTCGACGCCCCCGCCGGAGGCCCCTACGCCCTGCGCGGCAGGGTGCTCCACCACCGCCGGCTCGTCCCGGTCGCCGCCACGCCCCCGCAGGAGCGGATCCGCAGGGACGGCACCTATCTGATACTCGGCGGGGCCGGAGGCATCGGCCTCGAACTCACCGAATGGCTGGTACGGGACCACCGGGCCAAGGTCGTCCTCCTTGGCCGCAGCGAACTGGACGCCGCGCGCCGCGCGCGGCTGCGGGCCATCGACCCCGACGGGACTTTCGTCTCCTACCGCAGGGCCGACGCGACCGATCCCGCCGCGCTGCGCGATGCCGTCGGGTGGACCAGGACCACCCACGGTGCGCTGCACGGAGTTTTTCACGCCACCATCGTCCTGCGCGACCAGACCGTCGCCACGATGACGGAGGAGACCTTCCGCGCGGTCCTCGATGCCAAGGCACACACCTCGGTCGCCCTCCATGCCGCCCTGCGCGGCGCGGCCGGCCTGGACTTCGTCCTCTTCTTCTCCTCGGCGGTGGCCCTGTCCGGCAGCGCGGGCCAGAGCAACTACGCGGCCGGGTCCACCTTCGAGGACGCCTTCGCCCACCACCTCGACGGGGTGCTCGGCGCCCGGGTGGCCGTCATCAACTGGGGCTACTGGGGAACCGTCGGCATCGTCGCCGACGAGCGCAACCGTGACCGGCTCGCCGCCGCGGGAATCCACTCGATCACCCCGGCCGAGGGGATGCACGCCGTGCACGCCGTGCTCGGACGCGAGGACCGGCAGGTCGTCGTGGTCAAGGCCGACGCGACCGCACTCGCCGCCGTCGGCGCCCAGCCGCGCGGGAGCGCGGGCGTCAACAGCGGTGCGTTTTCCGGCACAGGAGGGTCCTCCGGCGCAGGAGGGTCTTCTGACACGCGTACGTCCTTGGAGGGCGTCGCGCCCGACGACGACGTCACCCTGGTGCCTGCCCAGGCCCAGCTCCCTCCGGTCGCCAGGCTGCTCACCGAGGCCGACGACGCCCGCCTGACCGAGGTCATGTGCGATTGGCTGTGGACGCTCTTCCAGGGCGAAGGGGTCTACCTCGGCGACGCCGAGAGCTGGAGCCCCGCCGCGCTTGAGGAGCGGCTGCGCATCGTCCCCGCGCAGCGGAGGCTCTTCACCGAGCTGCTGCGCCAGCTGACCGCGGGTGGTTTCCTGCACGACAGGGACGGAGCGTTCGTCACCGCCGGGCGCCGGGCCGCCGAGGACCCCGAGGGCGACCTGGTCGCGCTGTGCGACCGCAAGTCGGCGTTGAACCGCTTCGACCGGCTGCTGCGACCGTGTATGCGGAGCCTCTTCGGAGTGCTCCGCGGCAGCGTCCGCGCCACCGACGTGATGTTCCCCGGCGGCTCCAGTGCCCTCGTCGAGGGCGCCTACCGGGGCAGCCCGGTCGTTGACCGGGCCAACGAACTCGTCGTGGGAGCCGTCCAGGACCTGCTGCCCCGGCACGAGGGCCCCCTCACCGTCATCGAGATCGGCGCGGGCACCGGCGGCACCACCGCGAGCGTCCTCCCCGCCCTCGCAGCCTCGGGCAAGGAGGTCCATTACGTCTACACTGACATCTCCCGCGCCTTCCTGCGGCACGGGGAGCAGCGGTTCGCCGAGGAGCACCCCTACGTCCGCTTCCAGCGGCTCGACATCTCCGCCGACCCCGACACCCAGGGTTTCGCTTCCGGAAGCGCCGACCTGGTCGTGGCGGCCAACGTCCTGCACGCGACCGCTGACCTGCTCGCCACGCTGCGGGCCGTGACTCGGCTGCTCAGGCCCGGCGGACGGCTGGTGCTCAACGAGGCCAGCAGCAACGTCCTCACCGCCACCCTCACCTTCGGTCTGCTCGACGGCTGGTGGCTGCACGAGGACGCCGAACTCCGCCTGCCTGGCTCGCCGTTGCTCTCCGCGTCCGGATGGCGTAAGGCCCTCGCGCTGGCCGGCTTCACCCGCAGCAGGGCCCTGCCCGCGGACGAGGGGCTGAGCCAGCACGTGGTGGTCGCGGAAACGGCACTGGACGGAGCGGCACACGCCCCCGCCGTGGCGGCGGCCTCGGCCCAACGCCCGTTCGAAGCATGGCAGTCGGCGCCCCCTGCACCGTCGAGCGGGGGAGCCGACGCACTGCTGGAGGCCGCGCGCGAGTACGTGAAGGGAGCCTTCGCGCAGATCCTCCAGGTCCCGCGCGAACGTCTCTGGCTGGACGAGACGTACGAGAACTTCGGTGTCGACTCCCTGACCGTCCCGCTCATCGTGGATGTCCTGGCCGAGAGCATGGGCGACCTGCCCATGTCGCTGCTGTTCGAGTACCCGACGGTCCGTGAGGTCGCCGACTACCTGGTGGAGCGGCACCCGGACCGGGTGCGCGCACTCCTTCCCGCACCGGCCGACTCGCCTGTCACCGCACAGACTGACCCCGCACCAGCCGTCTCGCCGGTCACCGGGACGGAGGTACGTCCGGCCGGACGCCCGGCGGAGTCCGTGACGGGCACCGACCACCGGATCGCGATCGTCGGCGTCGCCGGCCGCTACCCCCGCGCCGGGGACCTGGACACCTTCTGGGAGAATCTGCGCTCGGGCCGCGACTGCGTGACCGAGGTCCCGGCCGACCGCTGGGACCACCGGGCCTCCGGCACCGCCGACGGCCGGCCGGTCGGCCGGTGGGGCGGATTTCTCGACGGCATCGACGAGTTCGATCCCCGCTTCTTCCAGATGTCTCTGCGCGAAGCAGAACTGACGGACCCTCAGGAGCGTCTGTTCCTCCAGTCCTCCTGGCACGCGCTGGAGGACGCGGGGTACACGCGGGCGCGTCTGCGGGGCAGCCGTGTCGGTGTGTATGCGGGCGTCATGTACGGGCATTATCAGCTGTTCGAGGACGAGCGGGGCCTCGCCGGAGGCATGGGCTACGCCTCCATCGCCAACCGGGTCTCGTACTTCTTCGACTTCCACGGGCCGAGCATGGCGATCGACACTATGTGCTCCTCCTCTCTCACGGCCATCCACCTCGCCTGCGAGGCCCTGGCGGCGGGGACCACGGACTACGCGCTGGCCGGCGGAGTCAACCTCGCCCCGCACCCCCGCAAGTACCGTCAGCTGGCAGCCGGCGGCTTCACCGGGGACAGCGGCCGGTGCCGCAGCTTCGCGGCGGACGGCGACGGCATGGTGCCCGGTGAGGGCGTCGGCACCGTACTGCTCAAGCCGCTGGCGGCGGCCGAGCGCGACGGGGACCGGGTCCTCGGCGTGATCCTCGGCAGCTCCGTCAATCACGGCGGCAAGACCGGTGGATTCGCCGTACCCAGCCCCGGTGCCCAGGGCGAGGCCATCGCCCAGGCCCTGCGCACGGCCGGCGTACCTGCGGACGGGATCTCGTACGTGGAGGCGCACGGAACCGGCACCTCCCTGGGCGACCCGGCCGAAGTGGCCGGACTCGTCAGGGCCTTCGGCGACCTGCCGGCCGGCTCGATCGCACTGGGCTCGGTCAAGTCCTCCGTCGGCCACCTGGAGTCGGCCGCGGGCATCGCGGCCCTCACCAAGGTCCTGCTCCAGATGAAGGCCCGTGAACTGGCGCCCTCCCTGCACGCGGACACCCTCAACCCGGCCGTCGACTGGAACGCGGTGCCCTTCCGGGTGCAGCGCGAACTCGCACCCTGGAGGAGTACCGGGCCCTTGCGGGCGGGCATCAGCGCCTTCGGCGCCGGCGGCTCCAACGCCCACCTCGTGGTCGAGGAGTACCAGGCCGCTGCCCCGCCGCCCGGGGCGGCGGCCGGACCGGCAGTCTTCCCCTTCTCCGCGCGCGACGAGGACGGCCTGCGCCGCGTCGTCGCCGGAATGCGGACCTGGCTGGGGTCCGTCGGCACGGGCGGCGACCCCGGGTCGATCGCCGCCGCGGCCGGAATCTCCGTCGCCGCGGTGGACGAGCCACTCGACGAACTGGGCCTGGACCCGGCCACGATGGTGCGGCTGATCGGTCTCGGCGACCTCGCGGGGGCGGGCTCCGTACACGGGGGCACGACCCTGCGCGAGCTCGCGGGACGCATGGGCGGTGGAGCCGACGTCGACCTCGGCAGGCTCGCCCACACCCTCCAGACGGGGCGCGAGGCCATGGCCCACCGGTTCGCCGTCGTGGCGCGATCGGCCCGCGAACTCACCGACGCGCTCGACGAGTTCCTAGCAGGCAGGTCTGGTGGCATCAGCGGCGTGGTGACCGCCGAGCCCGGGGCGGCCGTCGCGCCGTCCCCGGTGGACCTGCACGACACGGCCCGCCGCTGGGCCGGGGGAGCGGTCTTCGACTGGGAGGCCGGCCGGCCTGTACCGGTACCGCCCCTGTCCCTGCCCGGGTACCCCTTCGCACGGACCCGCTGCTGGATCGACGCCGTCACCCCGGTCGCTCCCGCGGCCCCGGTGGACCGGGTCCGAGGGGCCCGCGTCCGGGAGGGGGTCCTGGCCTTGCTGGGCACGGCCAGCGGCTATCCCCCGGCGGACCTCGACCCGATGGGCTCCTTCCACGAGCACGGGCTGGACTCCCTCGGCCTGATCCGGTTCGCGGACGAGGTTTCCCATGCGTTCGGTATGCCCGTCGGCCCCGACCAGCTGCTCGCCACCCCCACCCCTCTCGCACTCGCGGAGTGGCTGGAGAAGGAGCACCCGGATGCCCAGTGGGCACAGGGGTCGGAGAACGAAGACCTGGATGCTCGGGGGCCCGAGAGCGGGCGCCCCGATACCGCCCCGCCGAATGCGGCCGGCACCACGGTGGGCCGGCCGGCCGAGGACGACGACCCCGTCGTGATCGTCGGCATGGCAGGCATCCTGCCCGGCGCACGTGACCTGGACGAGTTCTGGGAGGCCCTGCAGAAGGGCGGCGACCTCTTCTCCGAGGTCCCCGCCGACCGCTGGGACAGCCGTGCCCACTACGGGGACCCGGCCCTGCACTCCGACCGGACCCGGGTCACCCGGGGCGGCTTCATGCCGGAAATCGACCGCTTCGACCCGCTGTTTTTCGGCATTTCGCCCCGCGAGGCCCGCTGGATGGATCCCCGCCAGCGGCTGCTGCTGACCACGGTCTGGTCGGCGCTGGAGGACGCGGGCATCGACCCGGTCCGGCTCGTCGGCAGCGACACCGGACTGTTCGTCGGCGTCGGATCGTCCGAGTACGCCGAACTGGTACAGGGCTCGGACACGGCCGCCGACCCCTACTCGTCGACCGGCCTGGCCCCCTCAATGCTGGCCAACCGCATCTCCTACCACCTCGATCTGCGCGGCCCCAGCGAACCCGTCGACACGGCCTGCTCCAGCTCCCTGGTGGCCCTGCACCGTGCGGCGGAGGCCCTGCGGCTCGGACACTGCGACACCGTCATCGCGGGCGGCGTCAGCCTCATGCTGTCGCCGGTCACTTTCGCCTCCCTCGAACGGGCCGGAATGCTCAGCCCTGACGGAGTGGGCCGGGCCTTCGACAAGGACGCCGCCGGGTACGTACGCGGCGAGGGCGTCGGGGCCGTCGTGCTCAAGCGGCTTGGCCGCGCCCGCGCCGACGGCAACCCGGTGCTCGCCGTCCTGCGCGGCACTGCCGTCAACCACGGCGGCCGCTCCAACTCGCTGACCGCGCCGAACCCGCGCGGCCAGGCCGAAGTCATCGTGCGTGCCCACCGCGAGGCGGGCGTCGACCCGGCGACCGTCGGGTACGTCGAGACCCACGGAACCGGCACCGTCATCGGAGACCCCGCCGAGACCAACGGTCTGCGCCAGGCCTTCGCCGAGCTCTACCGTGACTGGGGCCACCCGGCCCCGGTCGCCCCGCATTGCGCGCTGGGAGCCCTGAAGAACACCATCGGCCACCTCGAACCGGCGGCGGGCATCGCCGCCGTGCTGCGGGTACTGCTGTCGATGCGTCACAGGCGGATTACCGGCGACCCGCACGGGCCGGAACTCAACGCCCACCTGGGGCTGGAGGGTACGGCCTGTGAGATCGCGGCCGAGGCCCGTGACTGGAAGCCGGCCGCGCCCGGCATCCCGCTCCGCGCAGGAGTCAGCTCCTTCGGCTACGGCGGGGTCAACGCCCACGTCGTGCTGGAGGAGTACCCGGCCGACGAGCCGCCGGTCTCCTCGGAGGCGGCCGTGTTCGTCCTCTCGGCCCGCGATCCGGAGCGGCTGGACGCCACCGCCCGGTCCCTCGTCGACACCCGGGCCACCTGGGCGCACGACCTTGCGGGAACCGCCCACACCCTCCAGGCAGGCCGCGTCGAACACGCCGAACGCCTGGCGTTCGTCGCGGACTCGGGCGAACAGGCGGTGGACATGCTCCGCCGCTTCCTCGCCGGGGACCGCTCCGGCATCCATCTGGGACGCGTCGAACGGCGCGCCGACCGGATGCCGTTCGACGGACGTGGCGACGAGGAGACCGCTGCGGCGTGGGTACGCGGCGCGGTGGTCGACTGGTCCGCTCGGTGGCACAGGAGGCCGCGGCTGCGCTCGCTGCCGCCTTACCCCTTCGCGGCGGAACGCCACTGGTTCACCGACGGAGCCCCTGCGACCGCAGGGCAGGCGACCGTGACCGCGACGCATACCGTGACCGCGGCGGAGGGCGCCTCCGCCGCCCCGGCACCCGTCAGTCTGTTCACGGCCGCCTGGGTGGCCGAGCCCGTGCCGCCCGCCGCACCGCACCCGGGCCGGGTGCTGGTCTTCGGCGACCTGCTGGTTCCAGGCGCCGTCCTCGTAAGGGCAGGAACCGCGTATGCCGACGAGGGCTCCAGCATCACCATCCGTCCCGGCGAGGCCGAGGACTACGTACGTCTCCTGGCCACCGGAGCCGACCGGATCGTGCACCAGTGGCCGCTGCTCAGCCCCGAACACCCGGAACTGGGCATTGAGTCCGTCTTCCTGCTCGTCCGCGCCATGAGCGCCACCCGAGCCCCCGCGCGTATTCAGGTCCTGGTGCCCGAGGACGCCGTGGCGGAGGCCTGGAGCGGGTTCGACACCTCGCTGCGTGCCGCGCTGCCCGGCACGGCCTTCGGTGTCGTACGTGTCGTGGGCCGGGCCGAACCGGCCGCCCTGCTCGCTGAGGTGGCCGCCGAACGGCTCTCGTCGGCCGCGGTCCGCCTCGCCGCGACTGGCCGCACCGTGCGCATGCTCACGGAGACGGACGCGAGCCCAGTCACGGAGTCCCCGCTGCGCTCGAACGGCGTCCACCTGGTCACCGGCGGAGCCGGGGGCCTCGGGCTGCTGCTCGCCCGCACTCTCCTGTCCCGCGGCGCGCGGGTGGCCCTCACCGGCCGCTCTCCCGCGGCGGACCGGGACCGGGACCTCGCCGCGCTGCGCGCCCTCGGCGACGTCGCGTACTTCCAGGCGTCCGTGGACGACTCGACCGCCATGGCGCGGGTCGTGGCGGAGGTCAAGGAGAAGTGGGGTGTGCTGAACGGGGTCTTCCACCTGGCCGCGACCGCCTCGCGCACGCCGCTGCCCGGCAAGGACCTCGCGGAGTTCCGCTCCCACCTGCGGGCCAGGATCGAGGGCACCCGCGTCCTTGACGAGGTGACCCGTGACGAGCCGCTGGACCTGTTCGTCCTGTACTCCTCCCTGGCCGGCCAACTCGGCGACTACGGTCTGGTCGACTACGCGGTCGGCGCCCGCTTCCTCGACGGGTTCGCCGAGGAGCGCGGGATACTGCGTGCGGCGGGCCGCCGCAGCGGGCACACGGTCTCGATCGACTGGCCCATGTGGCGTGCCGGAGGCATGCACGTGGACGCCGAGGACGAACGCCGCTACCTCGCCGACACCGGCTTCCGGTACCTGGAGGCCGAGGAGGGAGAGCGGCTGCTCTACGTAGCCCTGCGGCTGGGACGCCCGCAGGTCGCCGTACTGCCCGGAGAGCCCGCGCGGATGCGTGAGCAGGTCGAGTCGATGCGGATCCGGGAGCACGGGCACCGCGCCCGTCCGGCGGCCCAGGCACCTGCGGCCACGACCGCCGGTGTCACGGCTCCTGTCACCGTTCCGGTTTCCGCCACCGCTCCCGCGAGCACGGGCGAACTGACCGACCGGCTGCGTGACCTCGTCGCCGGGCTGCTGGGTCTGGCGCCGAAGGCACTCGACCCGGAGGCCGGTTTCGGCGAGTTCGGGCTGGACTCCTTCGGGCTCCAGTCCCTCTCCGCGGCGCTGGAGGAGCAGTACGGCGTCTCGGTGCCGACGACGACCCTGTTCGGCGAGAACACCGTCGAGAAGCTCGCCCGGCACCTCCTCGCGGAACACCCCAGGCTGGCGGAACCGCCCCGGGAGGCCGCCGCGGGCAGTACGGAGCCCGCTTTTGTGCCCTCCGTGACTACCACCATCACCGCACCCGCACCCGCACCCGCACCCGCGCCCGTCGCCGCTCTGCCCGTGTCCACCGGGGTGGACGCCGTCGCCATCGTCGGCATGTCCGGACGTTTCCCCGGCTCGGCGGACCTTGACGAGTTCTGGCAGCACCTTAAGGACGGACGGGACCTGATCACCGAGACCCCCGCCGACCGCTGGGACTGGCAGGAGGTGTCCCGGCGCTTCGGAGGCACCGCCCGCTGGGGCGGATTCCTGAGCGACGTCGACCGCTTCGACGCGCGGTTCTTCAAGATCTCGCCCGCCGAGGCTGAGGTCATGGACCCGCAGCACCGGCTGTTCCTCGAACACACCTGGTCGGCGCTGGAGGACGCGGGCTGCCGGGCCGACCGGCTCGCCGGACGCCGCGTCAGCGTGTTCGCCGGCGTTCAGTTCAATGACTACGAGTCGATGGTCCTGCACGGCGAGCAGATCAACCCCCACGCGGGCACTGGGCTCGCGCGGACCATCCTCGCCAACCGTATCTCCTACCTGCTGGACCTCAGGGGCCAGAGCGAGTGCATCGACACCGCCTGCTCCAGCTCCCTGGTCGCGCTGCACCGCGCCGTCCGCGCCTTGCGCGCCGGGGAGAGCGAGCTGGCCATCGCGGGCGGCGTAAGCCTGGTGCTCTCGCCACAGACCGTCGTGGCCGGCAACCAGCTCGGGGTGCTCTCCCCGGACGGTCGCTGCAAGGCCCTGGACGAGCGGGCCGACGGGTACGTGAAGGGGGAGGGCGTCGGCGTACTGGTCCTCAAGCCGCTCTCCCGCGCCCTCGCCGACGGCGACCGGGTGCACGCGGTCATCCGCGGCAGCGCGGTCGGGCACGGCGGGCACGCCTCCTCGCTGACCGCGCCCAATCCGCTCGCCCAGGCCGACCTGCTCGTCGAGGCCTACCAGGACGCGGGGGTGCCCGTCGGGACGGTCTCCTACACCGAACTCCACGGCACCGGCACGGCCCTGGGCGACCCGGTGGAGACCGACGCTCTCGTCAGGGCCCACCGGATGCTGGCCGACGGGCCCGCCACCGCCTGCGGCATCGGCACCGTCAAGAGCAACATCGGGCACTTGGAACCCGCCGCCGGGGTCGCCGGAGTCATCAAGGTGGTGCTGGCGATGCGGCACCGAACCTTGCCGAGGACCCTGCACCTGCAGACCCTCAACCCGCTGATCGAGCTCACCGGCACCCCCTTCCGGCCGGTACGGGAGACCCAGCCGTGGGCGCCTGAGGATGCCGAGGGAGCACTCCTGCCGCTGCGCGCGGGCGTCAGCTCCTTCGGCTTCGGCGGCGTCAACGCGCACGTGGTCCTGGAGGAGGCGCCCGCCACCAAGCCCCCGGCTTCGCCGCGGGCCGAGGGCCGCGAGGTGTTCCTGCTGTCGGGCCGGGACCAAGCCGCCTTGCGCCGGTACATCGCCGCGACGGTGGAATTCCTCGACGCGGCCCACGCCGCGGACGTCGGAGCCGACGGGCCGGCCCCGACGCTGGCCGCACTCGCGCACACCTCCCAGGTGGCCCGCGTCCCCATGGCCGCCCGGCTCGCGGCGGTCGCCTCCTCCACCCGTGACCTGCGCGAGCAGTTGGCCGGCCACCTCGCGGCCGGGGCCACACCCGGCGGTGGCGGTACGGACGGCGATCACTCGTGGCTGTCCGAGCCCGAGGGTGTCGACTACCTGGCCCGCCTGGTCCGTGAGGAACGGCTCGACCGGCTCGCACGGCTCTGGCAGGACGGCGCCGATATCGACTGGACCACGCTACGCACCGATAGGGCGCAGCTGACCTCCTTGCCGACCTACCCGTTCGCCCGCGAACGGCACTGGCTCACGACAGCCCCCGCCCCGCAGCAGCCGGCCGTACCCGCGCCACGGGGTCCGGCGCAGGATCCCTCGCTGCTGCTGGTCAAGGACTGGGAGGCAGCGCCGCTGCCCTCCGCCGCGCTGCCCACCCGACTTCTGGTGCTGGCCCGCGAGGAGAACGAGTCCCTCGCCGTACAGGCCTTCGGCCCCGCCGCCACCGTGCTCCGCGTGGAGGAAGGCGACGCCGCCGAAGCTGACGAGGCTGCCGTCGCGCGCATCGCGGAAGCGGCGGGCCGGGCCACGGCGGTCATCGACCTGGCCGATGTGTCCGCCGTAGGCACCACCGCGCCGCAGCCGGACTGGTCGCGGATCGTGCTGCTGCGCGAACTGGTCGCAGCCCACCGCACCCGCGGTTTCGCCTACCTCCATCTGACCCGGGGGCTCACCTCCTTCCGGACAGGGGAGCCGACCCTGCGCGGCGCCGCCCACGCGGGCCTCGTACGGATGCTTACGGCCGAGTACCGCGGACTGGCTGCCCGCACCCTCGACCTCGACACCCTGGAACCGGCCGCGATCCGCGAGGCGGCCGCCGCCGAACTCGCCGCGACCGACCCGGTCACCGAGGCCTGCGTACGGGCGGGCGTACGCCACCGTCCGGTGCTGCGCCCCGCCGACCCGGCGCCGGCGTCCGCCGACTGGTCTGCGGATTTGGCGGGCCGGACCGTGGTCATCACCGGAGGCACCGGCGCGCTGGGCCGGCTGCTCGCCGCCCGGCTCGTCGAGCGCGGCGCAGACCGGCTCGTGCTCCTCGGGCGAACCCCGCTGCCCGCCAGGTCTGAGTGGCCCGCGCTCTTCGCGGACCCCGACACCGATCCGGCCCTCGCGGCCAAGCTGCGTGACATCGAGGCCCTCGGGTGCCCAGGGGTCCAGGTGGCCGTCGAGGCCGTCCCGTCCGCCCTCGGGATCACCGAGGTACTTGACCGTGTTCGGCGCGAGATGGGCCCGATCGTCGGGATCGTGCACTGCGCCGGACTCGGCGTCATGCGCGACCCGGCCTTCATTGGCAAGCGGATCGAGGACGTACAGCGCGTGCTGGAACCGAAGACGGCAGGGCTTCAAGCAGTCCTGGACGGCTGCGCCGGGGACCCGCTGCGGTTCGTCGTGCTGTACTCGTCCGTCGCGGGCGCGGTGCCTGCGCTGGGTGCGGGCATGAGCGACTACGCGCTGGCCAACTCGGTGCTGGACCGCGTCGCCGAGTACCGCACCGCCACCGGGGGCGCCTCCGCTCCCGTCGTCCGGTCCCTGCAGTGGCCCAGCTGGCGTACGGCCGGTATGCCGGAGGTCGACACCCCGGCCTACCGGGAACTGGGACTGCACACCCTGGACCCGGAGGCGGGACTCGACCTGCTGGACCGCGTCATGAGCGGCCCCGACCCGGTCGTGCTGCCCTGCGTGGTGGACGCCGGACGCTTCGACGCCGCCCGGTTGCTGGCGGTGCCCGCACCAGTTCCCCCGGTGGCCCCGCGCGAGGTACCGGCCGACGCGAACGGCCTCGTCCGCCGTGTGACCGGGGTGCTTGCCTCGACGCTCCGGCTGGACCCCGAAGGGATCGGCGGGGACGAGGACTTCGCCGACCTGGGCGTGGACTCGATCATGATCGCGCAGATCCTCGCCGCGCTGGAGCGGGAGCTCGGCGTCGTCGCGGAACCCTCGACCATCCTGGAGAACCCGACCGTGGCACTCCTCGCCGAGGCGCTGCGGGACCAGGTGCCGGACGTCGAAGCCTCTTCGGAGACCGACGCGGCCCCGGCCGCCCCGTCCGCGGTCCCTGCCGCCGTCCTGTCGGCAGTTCCGTCGGCGGCCCCTGCTGAGGTCACGGTTCCTGCCGAAGGCACCGCCTCCGAGGAAGCCACCGCCCCTGCCCAGGTCTCGGCCCCCGCAGAGATCATCGCCCCTGCTGAGGCCGACACCGTCACCGCCGGCTCCGGCGCTTCCCGCGCCGGAGCGCTCTCGCCCCGCGAGGACCTCGCCGTCATCGGCATCGCCGCGCACTTCCCCGGCGCCCCCGACCACGGGGCCTTCTGGCGGAACCTGGTGTCAGGAACGGACTCGGTGACGGAGGTGCCGTCCTCCCGCTGGGACCCGGACCGCTTCTGGCGGCCCGACCCGCGGCCCTTCACCACCGTCAGCAAGTGGGGCGGCTTCCTCGACGGCATCGAGGATTTCGACCCGGAGCACTTCCGGATCGACCCGGCCGGGGCCGCGCACGTGGACCCCCTGGTCCGGCAGGTACTGGAGACCGGTGTGGAGTGCCTGGCCGACGCCGGTCTCACCCCCGAGCAGGTCGCCGGCCTGCGGGTGGGCGTCTTCGCCGGCGCCCGTACGGCGAACTTCGGCGTGCACGTCGCCGCCGCGGGCCCGCACTCGATCAGCGGAATGGCGCAGAACTTCATTGCCGCGCAGCTCTCCCACCACCTCGACCTGCGCGGCCCTGCCGTGGTCATCGACAGCGCCTGCTCCAGCGCGCTCGTCGCCGTGCACCTGGCGGCCGGCAGCCTGCGGTCCGGAGAGTGCGATCTGGCCTTCGCGACCGGCGTCGACATCCTCCTCGACGAGGTGCCCTTCGTCGGGATGAGCGGGGCCGGCGCGCTGTCGCCCACCGGCCGTTGCCGCACCTTCGACGAGCGGGCCGACGGAATCGTCCTCGGCGAGGGGGCCGGCACGCTGCTGCTCAAGCGGCTGTCCGACGCCGTGCGCGACGGCGACCGCGTATACGCGGTGATCGAGGGCAGCGCCGTCAACAACGACGGCCGCACCATGGGCATCACCACGCCGAACCCGCGCGCACAGCGGGAGGTGATCGAGACGGCGCTGGCCGACGCGGGCGTCTCCCCGGCCCAGCTGGGCTACGTGGAGGCCCACGGCACCGGCACCATGATCGGTGACCCGATGGAACTGAAGGCGCTCACCGAGGCCTTCCGCGCCCGTACCGACGAGATCGGCTTCTGCGGGGTCGGCAGTGTGAAAACCAACATCGGGCACACCCTCAGCGCAGCCGGCATGGCCGGGCTGATCAAGGTCGTGCTCTCCGTCCACCACGCGCAGCTGCCGCCGACGCTGCACTGCGCGACCCTCAACCGCCGTTTCCGGTTCGAGGACTCCCCGCTGTTCCCCGTACGGGAGTTGCGCGCTTTCGCCGGTCGCGACGGTATGCGCCGGGCCGCCGTCAGCTCCTTCGGCTTCGGCGGCACCAACGCGCACATGGTGGTGCGCCAGGCGCCGGAGACCTCCGTACCCGCACGGGCCCCGCTCGACCCACCGCGCTACCGGCGCCGGCGGTTCTGGTTCGACCCGTCGGCCGCCCGGTTACCGGCCCAGGCACCCGTACCGGCTCCTGAACCGGTTCCCGGACCGGGGCCCGCACCGTTCTTCGAGCTTGAGTTCTCCACCGTGCCGGAAGGAAAGAAATGAACGCGTTGGACGGCCTGACCTGTTCCGTGGTGGTGCGCGCGACCGACCCGGTGCTGCGTGACCACCGGGTGCACGGCACGCGCATCCTGCCCGGTGTGTCGTTCCTCGACATGATCTACCGGATCCTGCGGGCACGTGGTGTGGACACCTCCCGGGTGGAACTGCGCCGCGTGCTGTTCCGCAACCCCGTCGCCGCCGGACCGGATTTCGAGACCGAACTGCGGGTGGACTTCGCCGCCGACGGTGACGGCTACCTGGCGTCCGTCACGGGAATCCGCCGCCCCACGGGCGAGACCGAACCGGTGCTCGCCTGCAGGCTCCAGCTGGATGTGCCCTTCCCGGCCGAGGCGGTCGACCTGCCCGCCCTGCGCGCGGGCCTGCCCCGTACGGCCGACATGGCGGACCTGTACCGGCTCGTCCGCGGTACCGGCATTGAGCACGGGGAGTTCATGCGGGCCCGCGGCACCCTGTACGTTGGCGACGACGAACTGCTCGCGGACCTTACGCTGAGCCCGGACGCCGCAGCGTATGCGGACTACTTCCACCTCCACCCGGCCGCGCTGGACTCCTCGACACTGCTGCCCACGCAGTTCGCCACGGCCGGCGCTGGCGGGTCGGTCCGGCCCTACATCCCGATGCTCATTGACTCCTTCCAGGCCCGGGGACCGGTCGGGGCGCACACCCTGGTGCACGCCACCCCGCCCCGCGCCGCAGGACCGGCCGACGATCTGACCACCTGCGACCTCCGCTTCCTCGACCCCGCAGGGGGCGTGCTGCTCCGGCTCAGTGGCCTCACCTCGAAGCGGGTCAGGGAGGAGGACGCCATCACCCGGCTGGACGGCTCCCCGCGCACGGTCGGCCCGTCCGGCAGCGCGCCGGACGACAGGACATCCGCGGCGCCCGCGCGGGACGCCGGGGCATCCGCGGCAGACGGCGCGGCTGCGCGGCTCGTGGCGGAGAGCGCGGCATTCGCGCAGGAGACCGCCGAGCACGTGGTGCGCGGCCTGCTCGCCGAACGCCTCGGGCGGGCCGAGTACGACGAGGAGGCGGGCTTCTACGAACTGGGCCTGGACTCGACGGCGTTGCTGGGCATCGCCGCCGATCTGGAGCAGGCGTACGAAACCGACTTCTCGCCCACTCTGCTGTTCGAGCACAGCTCCCCCATCACGCTGGTCGAGCACCTAGGCGCGTACGAACTGCCCCAGGGCGCGAGCAGCAGGACCTTCGAGACGCCGCAGACCGAGACGCCGCAGGGGGAGGAGACAGCAGGGGAGGAGACGCCCGCCGAGGTCGTCTGGTTCGAGCCCCACTGGCGTGACACCCCACTGCCGTCAGCGTCGGTACCCGCACCGGTACCCGAGTCCGTCCTGACCGTCGACGCGACGACCCCCCGCGACCGTGACTGGGCCGCCCTGCTCACCGAGCGAGGCACCTCGGACGTGCTCTGGCTCCCCGCCGATCCGCAGGATGTCGAGGGCGAGGCGGTCGCCCTGACTGCCTTCGCCGCGGCCCTGCTGCGCACCCGGCGCAGCCCCGTGCGGCTCGTTTGCCACCTGCCCCTCGGCGCCGCTGCGGCAGCCGTCGCGGGACTGCTGCGCACGCTCCGCATGGAGCAGCCCGGCGTGCACGCCGCCGTGGTGTGCACGCCGGACCGGGCCGATGCCTTGGCCGAACTCGCAGCCGGCGCACCCGATGTGGACGTGCGGTACGAAGCAGGACGGCGCCTGGTGCGCGAGATCCTGCCGACGCCCGCCCCGGACCGGCCGGCCCGGCTGCGCGAGCGGGGCGTGTACCTGATCACGGGCGGGCTCGGCGGCGTGGGCCTGGCACTGGCCCGGCACCTGGCGTGGACCGTACGGGCCAGGCTCGTGCTCTGCGGACGTACGGCCGCCGACTCGCGCGCGGCAGCCGAACTGACCGCCGAACTGACCACCCTCGGGGCCGAGGTCGCTGTTGTCGGCGCCGACGTCACCGACGCCGCTGACGTGCGCGCCGCGGTCGACCACGCGCTGTCCCGGTTCGGCACGCTGCACGGGGTGGTACATGCCGCCGGTGTGCTGCGCGACGGGCTGATCGCAGGCAAGAGCGCGGCGGACGTACGCGCCGTACTGGCGGCCAAGGTCACAGGAACCCGTCTGTTGTACGGGGCCACCCGGGACCTCGGGCTGGACTTCTTGGTGCTCTGCTCGTCCACGGCCGCCACCTGGGGGAACCAGGGCCAGGCCGACTACGCCTGCGCCAACGCCTTCCTCGACGGTTTCGCGGAGGGCCGACCGGGGGTCGTCTCGATCGGCTGGCCGGGTTGGGCGGACGGCGGTATGCGGCTCGACGGCTCCGCCCTGCGGCGGATGGGACTGCGGTCCATGGACACGCCGACCGCCGTGGACATCATGCTGCGGGCAGTCGGCAGCGGACAGCCGCACCTGGTGGCCCTCGTGGGCTCGGCGGCCGAGATTACGGCCCGGCTCACCCCGGAGACCCCGAAGCCCCCGGAAGCCCCGGCAGTCTCGGCCCCTTCCAACACCCCCCTCACGTCCGTCGCTTCTGCCGCGAAGGCCCCCGGGTTCGGCGGCGGTGACGAGTACGACGCCGACGCTATCGCCGTCGTGGGCATCAGCGGCCGCTACCCGGGCGCCCGTACCCTCGATGAGTTCTGGGAGAACCTCCGGTCAGGTCGCGACGGCATCACCGAGGTGCCCGCCAACCGCTGGGACCACCGGGCGATCCACAGCGACACCAAGGGCGTCCCGGGACGCTCCTACGGCCGCTGGGGTGGATTCGTGGACGGCATCGACGAGTTCGACGCCGTGTTCTTCCACATCTCGCCCAACGAGGCCGCCGTGCTCGACCCCCAGGAGCGGCTGTTCCTCCAGGAGGCGTGGCACGCCTTCGAGGAGGCGGGACACGCACCCTCCGCTTGGCGGGGCCGCCCCGTCGGCGTGTTCGCGGGAGTGATGTACAACCAGTACCAGCTGCACGGCGTCCGTTCGGAACCGGGTCTCGTGCCCTCTTCGTTCAGCGCGTCGATCGCCAACCGCGTCTCGTACTTCCTCGACCTCAAGGGGCCGAGCATCGCGCTCGACACCATGTGCTCCTCCTCGCTCACGGCGCTGCACCTGGCCGTCGAGGCGATCCGGCGGGGCGAGTGCGAGGCCGCGCTCGCGGGGGGCGTCAACCTGCACGTCCACCCCAACAAGTACCTGCTGCTAAGCCAGTCTTCGTTCCTCTCCACGGACGGCCGCTGCCGTGCCTTCGGTGAGGGCGGTGACGGCTACGTGCCCGGCGAGGGCGTCGGCGTGGTGCTGCTGCGGCCCCTGCGCGACGCGCTGCGCGACGGCGACCACGTGCACGCCGTGATCCGCGGTACGGCACTCAACCACGGCGGTCACACCGGCGGGTTCTCCGTTCCAGGCCCCGCCGCGCAGGCCGCCCTCGTCCGCGATTCGCTCACCGGTGCGAACGTTAACCCGGCCGACCTCGGCTACCTGGAGGCCCACGGCACCGGTACCAGCCTCGGCGACCCCATCGAGGTCACCGCCCTGGAACGGGCCTTCGACGCCGTCGGCGCCAGCCGCGGCCCCTGGCCCATCGGCTCCGTCAAGTCGAACATCGGCCACCTGGAGTCGGCTGCGGGCATCGCCGCACTCACCAAGGTCGTCCTCCAGATGCGCCACCGGGAACTGGTGCCGTCCCTGCACGCCGAGCCGCTCAACCCCGCGGTGGACTGGGCCGGTTCGCGGTTCCGCGTCCAGCACGCCCTGGAACCGTGGACACCGCGTACGGGCGCCCCGCTGACCGCGGCGATCAGCTCCTTCGGCGCGGGTGGTGCCAACGCCCACGTGGTGCTGGCCGCACACCAGGTCCCGGAGGCCCCGCATACCCCTGAGGAGGGCGGTCCCCGGCTCTTCGTGCTCTCGGCGAAGGACGCCGCCCGCCTCGATGAGACCGTCATGGCGTTGCTCGCCCACCTGGACGGGGCGGGCCTGGACGACAGCGCCGACGCCCTGGAGCAGATCCTGACCGAGGTCGTGGGCTTCCCCGTCGACCCCGGCGAACCCTTCGCGGAACTCTGCCTCGACTACCCGCGCCTGTCCGGGCTCACCCTGCGCATCGAAGAGGAGTTCGGGGTCCGCCTCCGGGTCGACGGGGGAACGACTCCGTCCGAGCTGACGACCCGCCTCGCCGGAAGCGCAACCGGCACCGCTGTGGATCCCGCCGCGCTCGCCTTCACCCTCTGGTCAGGACGCGACCACCTCGACGAGCGGCTCGCTGTCGTCGCCACGACGACGGCCGAGTTCGCGGAGGCGCTGCGCACCGGTACGGGTTGCTTCCGAGGCCGCAGGCGGCGCTCCGCCGCACCCGCCGAAGGCAACGACCTGCGCGAACTCGCGCAGGCCTGGGTCGAGGGCGCAGCGGTCACCCTGCCGGTGCCCGGACGTCCACGCAGGCTCTCGCTGCCCGGTTACCCCTTCGCCCGCGACCGCCACTGGGTCCAGACCGCTCCCGTGCCGTCCGCGAGCGCTGCTGAAGCCCTCGAACTGCCGGACGGGCACGTGTTCAGCTCGCGGATCTCCACGGCGGAGCGGCCCTGGCTGGCTGACCACACCGTCGACGGCGCCGTACTCGTCCCCGGTACCTACTTCGTCGACCTGGCCCTCCAGGCGGGAGCCAGGACCGACTGCCCCTGGATCGCCGAACTCGTCACCCACACACCGCTGGCCTCCGGCGAGGCCGACCTGCGGCTCGTCGTGGACCTCGTAGGACGCGACGGGACGCGGGCCTTCCGGATCCACGCCCGTACGGAGGACGCCGAAGGCTGGACGGAACACGTCACCGGTGTCCTCGCCCCCGCTCCCGAGAAGGCCCCGACCGCGCCGCCGCTGCCCGAGGACGCCGAGGAACTCGACGTCACCCGGCTCTACGAGACCCTCACCGGGTACGGGCCCGCCTTCCGGGGCCTGCGCCGCGCCTGGTGTACCGCCGACGCGGTGCACGCCGAGGTCGTCGTACCCGACGGTGACCCCGGTGCGCACGCCCTGCACCCGGTGCTCCTCGACGCCGCGCTGCACACGGTGGCCCTCACCTCGGCCCTCGACGGCGACAGCCCCTACCTGCCGTTCGCCTGGTCTGGCGTACGGGTGTACGCCCCCGGCGCGACAGCCGCCCGGGTGACGGTCGTCCACCACCGGGCCGACGCGGTCGAACTCCGGCTCACGGACCACGCGGGTGCGCCCGTGGCGTCCGTCGACTCGGTGGTTCTGCGCCGCGCGGGTGCGACCGCCGAGCCGCTCCTGCACGTGGAGTGGCAGCCCGTCGAGACTCCCGAGCTCGACTCACGGGCCCGTTACGCGGTCGTCGGCCCCGACCCGGACGGGCTCGGCGCCACCCTCGCCGCCTCCGGGGCGCAGCTGGTGCGGGCCGACGACCTGGACGCGCTGACGGACGTACCGCCGGTGGTCGTGCTGCCCGTCGCGTCCGACGGCCAGCCTTCGGACGCCAGGTCCCTCGCCGTCGAGTTGCTCGACCGGCTCCAGACGTGGCTCGCCGACCAGCGGTTCGCGTCCGCGCGGCTGGTGCTCGTCAGCGCGGCCCCGGACCTGGCCACGGCCACCGCCTGGGGGCTGGTGCGCTCGGCGCAGTCGGAACACCCCGGGCGCTTCGGCCTGGTGGATGCCGAGGACCTCACGCAGATGCACCGGGCGCTGGGCTCCGACGAGCCGCACCTGCTCCTGCGCGACGGACAGGTGCTGGGCGCCCGGCTGCTGCGGATACCGGCCGCAACGACCGCAGTTGAGCCCCAACGGCCCGGTAGGGTCCTGGTCACGGGCGCGAGCGGCGCTCTCGCAGGGCCGGTAGTCCGCCACCTCGTGGAACGGCATGGCGTACGCGACCTGCTGCTGGTCAGCCGCAGCGGCAGGGGCCCGGTCGGCCTGGACGGGCTGGACGCCCGCATCGAGACGGCCGCCTGCGACGTGGCCGACCGCGCAGCCCTGGCAGCCCTGCTGGCCGGCCGGCCGGTGACCATGGCGGTGCACGCGGCGGGCGTACTCGACGACGGGGTCGTCACGGCCCTCGACACGGAGCGCCTGGAGCGGGTGCTGCGGCCCAAGATCGAGGGCGCGGCCAACCTCCACGAACTGTTGCCCGAAGCCCGACTGGTGCTGTTCTCCTCGGTGGCGGGCGTGCTGGGCGGTCCCGGACAGGGCAACTACGCCGCCGCCAACTCCTTCCTCGACGCACTCGCCCGCCGGCGCGTCGCATCCGGCGGCCGGGCGGTCTCCGTGGCCTGGGGACCGTGGGCGGTCGACGGGGGCATGGCCACCGACCGCGACCGCCTGGCGCGCGGCGGCATCGAGCCGCTCCCGTCTGATGCGGCCCTCGCCCTGTTCGACGCAGCCCTCGCCGGACCGCACCCGGCGGTCACCGCCCTGCGGCTCGCGCGCGGAACGGCCGCCGTCGTACCGCACGTACTGCGTGGCCTGCTACGGGCACCCGACGCGCCCCCGATCGCCGACCCCGGCCTCGTGCACCTCGGTCCCCAGGAGCGTCGCGCCAGGCTCTCCGCGCTGGTGCGCGGACAGGCCGCGGCCGTCCTCGGCTACGCAGACGCTTCCACGATCGAGTCCGACCGGTCCTTCCAGGAACTCGGCTTCGACTCGCTGAGCTCCATCGAGTTCCGTAACCGGCTGGGCGCGGCCGTCGGCCTGTCCCTGGAGGCCACGCTCGTCTTCGACCATCCCACCCCGGCCGACCTGGTTGCCCACCTCGACGAGCGGTTCGCCGGCGAGTCAGGGGCGACCGACCTGCCGACCCTGTTCGCGGCCTTCGACCGTCTCGCCGCCGCACTCACGGCGGCGGCGACGGACGACGTGTCCCGCGACCGCACCGCGGAACGCGTCCGCGGTCTGCTCGATCACCTGACACCCCGTACCGCGGCAGAACCCGTCACCGCTCTCGCCTCGGCGACCGACGACGAGGTCTTCGCCCTGATCGACGCCGAGCTCGGCAGCCCGCTGCCGGGACTGGAGGAACGCTCCCGATGAACAACGAGGACAAGCTCCGCGACTACCTGCGCCGGGTGACCGCGGAACTGCAGTCGACGCGGCAGCGGCTGCGCGACCTGGAGGAGCGATCTGCAGGACCGGTCGCCATCGTCGGCATGGCCTGCCACTATCCGGGAGGTGTCGCCTCAGCCGACGACCTGTGGTCGCTCGTCGCCGAGGGCAGGGACGGGATCACCCCCTTCCCCGCGGACCGTGGCTGGGACCTGGGCGCGCTCCACCACCCCGACCCCGACCACCCCGGGACGACCACCGTCAATCAGGGCGGCTTCCTGCACGACGCCGCCGGATTCGACGCCGGATTCTTCGGGATCTCCCCTAAGGAAGCCCTCTACACCGACCCCCAGCAGCGACTGATCCTCCAGACCTCTTGGGAGGCCGTCGAGCGCGCGGGCCTCGATCCGACCTCGCTGCGCGAAAGCCGTACCGGCGTGTTCACGGGCGTCATGCACCACGACTACCCGGGCGCCCAGGGGGCAGGCAGCGTGGTCTCCGGCCGCGTCGCCTACCAACTGGGTCTGCGCGGGCCCGCCATCACGCTGGACACCGCCTGCTCCTCGTCGCTCGTCGCCCTCCACCTGGCCGTACGTTCGCTGCGCCGGGGCGAGTGCGACATGGCCCTCGTCGGAGGGGCCGCCGTGATGGTTACCCCCGCCGCCTTCGTCGAGTTCAGCCGCCAGCGCGGCCTGGCCCCCGACGGACGCTGCAAGCCCTTCGCCGCGGCGGCGGACGGCACCGCCTGGTCCGAGGGCGTCGGCGTCATCGTCGTCGAACGCCTGGCGACGGCCCTGGCCGCCGGCCACCGGGTGCTCGCGGTGGTCCGGGGCACCGCCGTCAACTCCGACGGCGCCAGCAACGGCCTCACCGCGCCCAACGGCCCCGCCCAGCAGCGCGTCATCCGCGAAGCCCTCGTGGACGCCGGTCTGACCCCGGAGCAGGTCGACGCGGTCGAGGCACACGGCACCGGCACCCCGCTCGGGGACCCGGTCGAAGCACAGGCCGTGCTCGCCGCGTACGGCGGGCAGCGCGCCCGGCCGCTGCGCCTGGGATCGGTCAAGTCCAACCTGGGGCACACCCAGGCGGCGGCTGGCGTCGCCGGGATCGTCAAGATGGTCATGGCCATGCGGCACGGAGTACTGCCCAGGACCCTGCACTTCGACGCCCCGACCCCGTACGTGGACTGGTCCTCGGGTGCGGTGGAACTCCTGGCCGAGAACGTGCCGTGGCCCGCCGGGAAGGAACCCCGGCGCGCGGCCGTCTCCTCCTTCGGGGTCAGCGGCACCAACGCCCACGTGATCTTGGAGGAGCCGCCGGTACCGGTGGACGACGGGCAGGAGGACCGGCCGTTGGCCGCGGCGCGCTCGGTGACCGTGGCGCACGCGGTGCAATCAGCGGACGCGACAGGCGGAACGGACACGACCGACGCGGCGGACGCACAGGTCGCGGAGGACGTCACAGGCGCACTGGTCGAGGCCGCCGCCGCAGGCACGACGGATGCAACAGGCGCACTGGACGCCGCAGCCACGACGGACACAGTGGAAGCCGCGAGAGCCGCACGCTCTCTGACCTCGCCCGCCGCTCCCTCCGCGCAGTCGCCCGCCGTACCCTCCCTGACCTCGCCCCCCGCCCCCGCCCCCCTGGCCTGGACCCTCTCCGCCCGCTCCGATGCCGCGCTGCGTGCCCAAGCCACTACCCTCACGACCTTCCTGACCGGGCTCCCGCAGGAGCCGCGTCCCGAGGACGTGGCACTTTCCCTGGCCACCACCCGCGCTTCCCACGAGCACCGCGCGGTCGTCCTCGGCACCGACCGGGCCGAACTCCTCGCCGCGCTGGCCGACCTGGCCGCCGGCCGGCCCTCGCCCGCCGTGGTCGAAGGGACCACCGGCCCGAACGGCGGCGTCGCCTTACTCTTCCCCGGCCAGGGTTCGCAGTGGCGGGGCATGGCCGTGCGTCTGCTGGACACCAGCAGGGTGTTCCGGGAGCGGATCGAGCAGTGCGAGGCCGCCCTGGCCCCGTTCGTGGACTTCGAGCTGACGGAGGTTTTGCGCGGCGGAGAGGACCTCGACCGGGTCGACGTCGTTCAGCCCGCCCTGTTCGCAGTCATGGTCTCCCTCGCCGAGGTGTGGCGTTCCCTCGGCATCCGTCCGGCTGCCGTCGCCGGACACAGCCAGGGTGAGATCGCCGCCGCCTGTGTGGCCGGCGCCCTCAGCCTTGAGGACGCCGCCCGCGTCGTCGCCCTGCGCAGCAGTGCCCTCACCGCCCTCTCGGGCCGCGGCGGCATGATGTCCGTGGCCGTGCCCTCCGGCGAAGCCCGGATCCGGCTGCGCGGCTGGGACGGCAGGCTGTCGCTGGCCGCGGTCAACGGCAAGAGCTCCGTGGTCGTCTCCGGCGACACCGACGCTCTCGACGAACTCCTCGCCGTCTGCGAGGAGGAGGGGGTACGGGCACGGCGCGTCGACGTGGACTACGCCTCGCACAGCGCCCATGTGGAGACCGTCCGCACCCAGGTGCTGGAAGCCCTCGCCCCCGTCAGCCCGCGCACCCCCGAGATCCCCTTCTTCTCCTCGGTGGAGGGCCGCTGGATCGAGGCCGCCGACGCCTTCGACGCCGACTACTGGTACCGCAACCTGCGCGAGACCGTCCGCTTCGACGAGGCGGTCACCGCGCTCGTCCGGCGCGACTGCACCACCCTGCTGGAGGTCAGCCCCCACCCCGTAGTGACGACGGGCGTACAGGAGACCGTCGACGCCCTCGGCACCGACACCACGGTCGCCCACACCCTGCGCCGCGACGAGGGCGGCCCCGAGCAAATGCTCCACGCTCTCGCCCAGTTGTACGTGAAGGGCGTACGCCCCGACTGGTCCGCGCTCTGGCCCGATGCACGGCGTACCGACCTGCCCACCACCACCTTCGTCACCGAGCCGTACTGGATGCGCGCCGACCATGGCGGAGGCGGCGCGGTCGCCCTGGGCCTCGACGACATCGACCACCCCGTCCTGCGCGCGGCCCTGCCCGCCGCGGAGGGGGCCGGGGGGACGGTGCTGACCGGCCGGCTCGGTCTGTCGGACCATCCCTGGCTCGCCGACCACACCGTCGAAGGACAGGCGGTACTGCCCGGCGCGGCTCTGGCGGAACTCACCTCCCGGGCGGCCGACGAGACCGGCTGCGCGGTCGTCGACCAGCTCACCCTGCTCACCCCGGTCGTCCTCCCCGAGGCCGCCGACGTCCGGCTGCGCATCGACGTCACGGCTCCGGCCGACGACGGCTCGCGCGGACTGACCCTGCACACCCTCACCGGGGCGGGGCACTGGACCACGCACGCTACCGCCGTACTCCTGCCGGACGCCGTCGAGCCGCCGGCCGACACCACCGCGTGGCCGCCTGCCGGGGCTGAACCCCAGGACGTCGACGCCCTCTACGCCACCCTGGAGGAAGCGAGCCTGAACTACGGCCCGGCCTTCCGGGGCGTACGAGCGCTGTGGCGGGGCCGTGACGGGGACCTCCACGCCGAGGTCGCGCTGCCCGGTACCGACCACGCCGACGGGTTCACCCTCCACCCGGCCCTGCTCGACGCCTGCCTGCACCCCATCGCCGTCGGCGGGTTCCTCACCACGGGCGAGGGCGGACGCCCCGCCCTGCCCTTCGAATGGCAGGGCCTGCGCATCCACGCCTCCGGCGCCGACACCGTCCGCGTGACCCTGTCGGCCGCGGGCCCCGACGGCGTCCGCCTGGCCATCACCGACACCGCCGGGGCGCCCGTCGCGTCCGTCGACACCCTCGTGCTCCGCGAGCTCCCGGCAGGCGCCCTCGGCAGGCCGGACCGGGGCGACCTGCTGTGCCCCCGGCAGGTGGCCAGGGCGCTGCCCGAAGGTATGCACGAGGACTACGCCGTACGCGATCCCGAACTTGCCCGGCAACTGGGGCAGCAGCCCACCTACGACCCGGCGCGCCACGTCCTGGTGCCGACTCCGGCCGGCGAGCCCGGAGAAGCGGCGCGTGCCGCACTCTCCCTCGTGCACGAGTGGCTGGCCGACGAGGGGCACCCGGACTCCACCCTCGTCCTGGTCACCCGCCGGATCCACCACGACGTGGCCGAGGCAACCGTCGCGGGCCTCGTACGGTCAGCCCAGCTCGAACACCCCGGCAGCTTCCGGCTGCTCGACCTGGCCGACCTCGACGAGGCCACCCTCGCAGCGATCCCCGCGGCCCTCGCCACGGACGAGCCCCAGCTCGCCCTGGCCGCTGGAACCGCGACCGTGCCGCGGCTGGTCCGCGTCGTCCCCGCGCCGGGCAGGAACGGTGTCATCGGCCGGACCCTGGTGACCGGAGCCTCGGGCACCCTGGGGCAGCTCGTGGCCCGGCACCTCGTTCAGGAACACGGTGTACGCGACCTGGTGCTGGTCGGCCGGCGCGGCTCCGAGGCACGCGGCATGGCCGCCCTCATCGAGGAACTGACCGCGGCCGGAGCCGAGGTGCGGGCCGTCGCCTGCGACGTCACCGACCGTGCCGCCCTCGCCGCACTGACCGACGGCACCTCGTTCGACACCGTCGTCCACGCCGCGGGCGTACTCGACGACGGACTGATCACCGGGCTGACCTCCGAACGCCTCGCCCAGGTACTCGGCGCGAAGCTCGGCGCGGCGCTCCACCTCCATGAACTGCTGCCCCAGGCGCGCCTGGTGGTGTACTCCTCCGCTGTGGGCATCCTCGGCGGCCTCGGGCAGGCCAACTACGCCGCGGCCAACTCCGGCCTCGATGCACTGGCCCGCCGCCGCCACGCACAGGGTCTGCCCGGGGTCTCCCTGGCCTGGGGCTTGTGGGACGCCACCAGTGGCATGACGGACGGGGTCGACCGGGCCCGCCTCGGTCGCTCCGGCTTCCGTCCCCTCCCCACCGTGGACGCCCTCGCCGCCCTGGACGCCGCCCTGGCCTCCGACGAGCCGGTGCTCGCCCCGATCCGCCTCGACCCCGCCGCCCTGCGGGCGCAGGGTGAGCAGATACCCGCGCCGCTGCGCGACCTGTCCGGCAGGCCCGTGCGCCGAACGGCCGCCGCCAGGGGCGGCGCCGCCGTCTCCGAGCTGGCCGCCCGCCTCGCGGGAAAGACCGGGCCCGAGCGTCTGCGCACCCTCCTCGACCTGGTCGTCGGGCACACCTCGGCCGTCCTCGGACACGCCTCACCGGAGGCGGTCGACCCCGGCCGGGCCTTCAAGGAAGCGGGCTTCGGCTCGCTCGCCGCCGTCGAACTGCGCGGCAGGCTCGCCGGAGCCACTGGCCTGCGCCTGCCGGCCACCCTGGTGTTCAGCCACCCCACCCCGTCGGCGGTCGCCCGCCACCTCGACGAACTCCTCGCGGGCACCGCCCCGGCGGTAGCCCCGGCGGTCCGTGCCGTCGCAGCCGACGAGGACGACCCGGTCGTCCTCGTCGGCCTCGGCTGCCGGCTCCCCGGCGGGGTGCGCACCCCCGACGACCTTTGGGAGATGCTCGTCCGCGAACGCGACGGCATAGGCCCCTTCCCCGACGACCGAGGCTGGCCCCTGGAACGTCTGTACGACCCCGACCCGGCGGCCCCCGGTAGCTCCTACACCCGGCACGGCGGATTCATGGCCGACGCGACGGCCTTCGACGCCGCCTTCTTCGGGGTGGCGCCGCGCGAGGCCGTTGCGATGGACCCGCAGCAGCGGGTCCTGCTGGAAACGGTCTGGGAGGCGTGCGAGGACGCCGGGATCGACCCGACTTCGCTGCGCGGCACCCCGACCGGTGTGTTCGTGGGCTCCATGTACCAGGACTACGGCCGCCTCCTGGAGAACGCGGCTGCCGAGGGCTTCCTCGCCGCTGGCGTCGGCGGCGGCGTCCTGTCCGGCCGGGTCGCCTACACCTACGGCCTGGAAGGCCCGACCGTTACCGTCGACACGGCCTGCTCCTCCTCGCTGACCGCCCTGCACCTCGCCGCCCAGGCGGTACGGGCGGGGGAGTGCGATCTTGCGCTCGCCGGCGGGGTGTCCGTGCTGGCCACGCCCGTTCCCTTCGTGGAGTTCAGCCGCCAGCGCGGACTGGCCGCCGACGGACGGTGCAAGCCCTTCGCCGCGGCGGCGGATGGCACCGCACTGGGCGAAGGAGTCGGAGTGGTCCTTGTCGAACTCCTTTCCAGGGCCCGTGCCCAGGGCCACGAAGTACTAGCAGTTCTGCGCGGCAGCGCCCTGAACTCCGACGGTGCCAGCAACGGCCTCACCGCCCCCAACGGCGCGGCCCAGGAGAAGGTGATGCGTGCGGCTCTCGCCGCCGCCTGCCTTGCCCCCGCGGACGTCGCCGCCGTCGAGGCGCACGGCACCGGCACCGCCCTCGGTGACCCCATCGAGGCGCAAGCCGTCCTCGCCGTCTACGGCCAGGACCGGCCGGCCCCGCTGCGGCTCGGCTCGCTCAAGTCCAACGTCGGCCACGTACAGGCGGCCGCCGGCATCGCTGGAGTGATCAAGGCGGTCCTGTCAATCCGCAACGGCCTGCTGCCCCGGAGCCTGCACATCGACGAGCCCTCCCCGCACGTCGACTGGACCGCCGGCGAGGTCGCCCTGCTGGACCAGGCACAGCCCTGGCCCGAGAGCGCAGGTCCGCGCCGTATGGGCGTCTCCTCCTTCGGCATCAGCGGCACCAACGTCCATGTGGTGATCGAGCAGGCACCGAGTCTCACGGGCACAGGCACCACCGCCGCAGGTAACACGAACACGGCCACGGGCGCACCCATAGCCATGGACACCGCGGAGCCGCTGCCAGCCCTGGACGGAGTTCCCTGGCTGCTGTCGGCACGCTCCGAGCAGGCCCTGCGCGGGCAGGCACGGCGCCTGCTGGAGTCAGACACCGACGACCTTCCCGCCGTGGCGCGCGCCTTGTCCACCACTCGGGCCCACCACAGGCACCGGGCCATGGTGACTGGTACCGACGCACAGCGGCGGCGTGCCGCCCTCACGGCCCTGGCCGACGACGGCGCGGCCGACGGCCTGCGCAGGGCGCGGTCGGCCGGACAACGGCTCACCCTGCTCTTCACCGGTCAGGGCAGCCAACTCCCCGCCATGGGAAGGGGGCTGTACGAGACGTTTCCCGTGTACGCGCACGCCTTCGACGAGGTGTCCGCGCACTTCCGGCTGGACACAGGGTTGCGCGAGGCGGTCTTCGAACGGGACGACCTGCTGGACCGCACCCAGTACACCCAGCCGGCCCTCTTCGCCCTGCAAGTGGCCCAGTTCCGGCTGCTGTCGAGCTGGGGCGTCACCCCCGACAGCCTGATCGGCCACTCCATCGGCGAGCTCTCGGCAGCCTGCGTGTCCGGGCTGTTGCCCCTCGCCGACGCCGCTACTCTCGTCACGGCCCGCGGCCGGGTCCTGGGCGAACTGCCGGCCGGGGGAGCGATGGTGGCGGTACGGGCGACGGAGGAGGAGGTCCTCGCCGTCCTGGAGGGCCGTGCCGGCCGGGTGGACGTGGCCGCCGTCAACGGGCCCCGATCGGTCGTCCTGTCCGGGGACGAGAACGAGGTTCTCGGCGCGGCCCAAGACTTCTCGGAGCGGGGGCACCGCACCCGTCGACTGCGCGTGGACGTTGCCTTCCACTCGCTCCGCGTCGATCCCGCCCTTGCCGAGTTCCGGAAGGTCGCCGCCGAGATCCGCTTCGGGCGGCCCGCAGTTCCGGTCGTCTCCACGGTCCGCACCGTCCACGCGATGGACACCCCCGACTACTGGGTGGACCAACTGCGCGTCTCCGTACGGTTCTTCGACGCAGTCAGCCAGGCTCACGAGAACGGGACCACGGCCTTCCTCGAACTGGGGCCCGACACCGTCCTCGCGCCAGCCGCCGAAACCTGCCTGCCGGACCGCCCGGTGTGCTCCGTCTCGCTTTTGCGCCGCGACCGCGAGGACGTGCGTACCGCCGCGGAGGCCCTCGGACTCCTGCACACCCACGGAGTGGCAGTGGACTGGCCGGCCGTCCACGCCGGCCGGCCGGACACCTTGACGCGCCTGCCCACATATGCCTTCCAGAGCCTTCGCTGCTGGCCCAAGCCTGCCGCCGAGGCAGCAGCCGCACCCGCACCGGAGCAGGCTCCCGCGCTTGGCTTGCTCTGGTCGGCTGTCGAAGACGCCGATCTGGGCGCCGCCCTCGACCTGTTGAACCTGCGGGGCGACGAGTCCCCGGACCAGGTGCTTGCAGCCCTCGGTCGCCTCCGCTCGGGAGCGGCGGCACCGGTCCTGGAGGGCGTGCGGTGGATGCGGGTGCCAGAGACCTTCGTGCCCGCCCTCGCGTGCGACGTCCTCTTGCTCGCTCCCTCCGCGGGCGACGAGAGCCTGGCCGACGCGGTCGCGGGCGCTCTTGTCCGGCACGGCGCCCGGGTCCGCTCGCACGGCGCACGGCGCCCTGACCTCGTGGTCGCCCTGCCCGGCGCCGAACCGGTTGCGGAGGAAGGGGTGCCCCGATGGGCCCTCGTCGACGGCGACGGGGCGATACCCGACTGCGACCACGTCGTGACCCTCCCGAAGAAGTTCGACGTCCCCGCCCGCAGGCGCCTGTGCTCGGCGATCGCCGAAGGGTGCAGGGAGACGCGGATCGAGCCGGACGGCATGTTCGTACGCAAGTACGAGTTGCTGGGCCGGGCCGGCGTGTGGCGGCCCGAAGGCGATGTTCTCGTCGCCGGTCCCGCGGACGAGCTCACCCGGGCGACGGTCGACGCCGTGCTCGGTTCCGAGGCGCGCTGCCTGGTGGCCGGGGGTGCGGAAGGTATCCCGGGCACCCTGGAGTTCGGGACGGCCGAGGGCTCCGCACGGCTCACGGCGGCGATCGTCCGGGCCGGCAGTGGATTCGAGGACGCGGCTGCGCCAATGGTGACTGTCGTCTCCGTCGGGGAGCACGCGGACACCACCCTGCGCACACCGGGCACCACACTCGCCGTGGCGGTTCACCCAGACCTCGACTCCCAGGCCGCGGTGACCGGGCTGTGGCGGGCCATGTCCACCGAGGAGACGGCCGTCCGCCTCGTGGACACTTCGCACGCAACACAGGCTGCGCCCGTCGCGGAGCCCGCGCGATCCGCCCCGGAACCCGACCCCGACCCCGCTCCCTGGCCCAACCTCCACCCCGAGCCCCAGCTCCGACCGGAGACGGATCCAGGGCCCCTGGGCGCAGAACTCCTGACAAGCCTGGCGGTACTTCCCCCAAAGGACTGGGCCGAGGCCGTGCTCGGCGGCATCCAGCGCCTCTCGGCCGCCGTTCTGGGGTACGAGTCCGCGTCCGAGATCGGCGCCGAGGATGAATTCTTCGACCTCGGCCTTACCTCGGTCACCGCCCTCGAACTACGTGACCACCTCACGCGGTTGACCGATCTGGAGTGGCCCGCCGACCTGCTCTACGAATGCCCGACCCCCCGCGAGCTGGCCGACGTCGTGGTCACACGGCTGAACACGGATCCGGGTTGATCCGCAGTCGCCTGCTGGGGCTTCGGGCCCAGGGGCGTGGTCATCTCCATCCTCATCACCGCTCTGACTCTCGTGAGCCTGGCCGTTCCGGCGCGTTGTCACCGGCGCCTGCAGTGCCCGGCTCATCAGCGAACCCAGGATCCGTACTGCAGCTTGACGGTTCAGGGGCGGAAGGATTTCCCAGCGTTTCGGCCTCGCCGGTGGACCTTCCTGCCTCTGGGGAGCACGGCTTCGGTACCGACGTTGTCGCCCACGACGCGCCACCTTCGTCCGACTCGCAGGCCTTCAGCCACTCGGCCACCTCGACCAAGCGAAGCAATGCTCACTGCTGATGATCGGCGTGCTCGCGGCCCCTATAGAGCAGGAAATCAGGGGTCGTCTTTTCGACCCGCTGCCTCACAGAAATCGATTCGTGGCAGTCCTCACGGAAACAGCCCCGGCGGCCGCGCGGGCTGTCGGGGCCGCTGCGAACCCGGTCGTACTCCATCCCAGGATCAAGCCTGTAAGGCACCGGGCCTGTCCCGCACACACCATGTCGGTGCGGTCTGCGGGCGACTATTTCACCGACGGAACTTCAGCGCAGGCGTTCGAGCGTTCTCGCGCAAGATCTGGCCGTGTGCTGCGGGACATGACATCTACCTCGATTGCCCACAGCCGATACGCCGCGCAGCCCACTCCTGACCGGCCGGACGGGGCGATCGTGGCGACCACTGCGCCGGGCCGGTGGGCCGGTGCGCAGGTCCGCGTTCTGGATCTCATGTCCTGAGTGTGCGCTGGAGGGAGTCGGTCCCGCCGGTCCGGCCGGATCCTGCGGGACCGGTTGCGCACCGGGCGTGACGTTGATGTTGGCGTCGGCCTGCCAACCGTCAACTCTGGTGATGCGGCCCTCTGCGGTCTGATGGCCGCCACAGCAACGTGGCCCGGCGCCAGATACTCGGATGAGCAGGGTTACGCCGTGCGCTACCTGGATCAGGCGGCCAGGCTCCCAGGAGGGGCGCGGCGGTTCGCGGGGCGACGTCCAGGGGGCTCATCGACAAGCGACGTCACTACTGCTCGAGCTTGAAGGAAGAGTTCCTGATCGAGGGGGAGTGGGGCGGCATCGATCTCGGCGCGTCGATGCGTCGCCTGCGTGCCGGCATCGGGGCAGGGGGCAGCACGGTCTCGGAGGCCGCCTTCGCGGCACTGGGCGCCACCAGTGTGGTCCTCACCCCGGTGATCGTCGAGCAATGCGAAGCGATCAGGGTCGAGTTCGCGACGGACGATGGCATCTGGTCCGCCACCCTGGATCTCGCCGCACAGCACGTGACCTACCTGAACATGAGCACCGGAGAGACCGAGGAGCCGCTGCTCGTACGCCCGGAGGCCGGCGAGTTGGCAGCTGGGTCCTTCGCGCTGGAGCGTATGGGCATTCCCCCTATGGAGACCCCGCGCGGGAACGTCACGCTCGACACGGTGCTGGTCCTCGTCTACCTCCAGCAGCACCATGCTGGTCGAAGCACCTTCGGTTCGGTCAGCGCCGCGGATATGAACCTCACCTTGGGGGTCTGCTTCGGCGTCCTCGACGAGGGAGCAGCCCGTCTCAAGGCGCAGGCACATGCCGCCCGAAGCCGGGCCACCAGGGACGCGACCGCCCTGCGTAAAGCGAACGAGCAGCGTCAGAAGTACGGGCTGCCGACCTCGTTCGATCTCGACATGGAGCAGGAGCGATACAGCCGGGCTGCCGACCAGCACGCAGGCGATCTCCTGCGCCTCGCACAGGAGATCGAGCACCATCAGGGAGTCCTGACGGGCCGGGATGCCGAAGCGGCACGGGGACTGCAGGCAGTTTCGAGTGCCGCCACCGCAGCGGATCAGGCCCATCAGATGCTCGCCTCACGGGCGCCGCGGACTGGCCCGCCAGCGACTGGAGGTCGCCGAGGCGGCCACGCGGCCTCGCAAGCACTGCCCCGAGTGCGAGCAGCCCTTGCAGGGCCACTCGAATGAGCAGGGCCTCGCTTGCCCTGTGTGCGGCCAGCCCGACCCCGGCCTGGCCGAACGTCAGGCCCAGCGTGCCTTGGAACTGACGCGGGCCAAGGAGGCCGCGGCCGCCCTGGACTCGGAGTTGAGCAGGGCTCAGCGCAGTGTGCAGAGTGCGGTGGAGGCACGGCGCAAAGCTGAACAGGACGCGCAGCGGCTTGCTGGCCGGGCCGGTGCGTACCGGGCGCAGGAGATCACCCCCCGCGAGGAGGCGCGGAGTCGCGCTCGCGCGGGCGAGAGCGAGGTCCGGGCGAAGCTGGAAGCGGTCAAGGCGCGGCGTCAGGAGCTCGCCCAGGTCGCGGAACTGGAGAAGAAGGAGGCCTCGTCGTCGCAGCAGGCCGAGGAGGCGGCGAAGGCTTGGGCCGCTACGGAGGGGGAGGCGCTGCAGCACCGGAAGCAGACCGCGAAGCAGTTGTCTCAGATCTTCGCGGACCTTGTGATTCCCATGGCGCCGGACAAGATCCGCAGTGCTGTGATCGATCCGAAGACCCTGGCCCCCAAGATCAACGGCAGGACTCTCAAGCAGCTGGCCCGCTCTGCCGGGCTGGTGAGTATCACCCACACTGCCTTCCACCTGATGGTTCTCGAGGCCGCGCGCAGTATGCCGCTCGCTATGCTGCCACGCTGCCAGTGGCTCGACGCACCCCTTGACGGACTGGGAGGCCGACCGGAGGGCGAACGTCTCGCCAACGCCGTCCTCACCGTCTGCGCAGAGGTCACCGGCAGCGACGCAAAGCGGCTCTCCTGTCATATGTGTGGGGGCTCTGAGCTGGGCTGATACGTGAAACACGCCGCTCTCTGTGAACCTTGAGGTGTCTAGCAACAAGGTTGATCAAGCAGAGAAGCGGCGTGTCTATCTTCAGCATATGGAAGCGGACCCTGATGGTCGAAAGGCCGTGGTCGAAGGGGTCCGCTTCGACGGGAACGAACAGTGCGTGATCGTGTCGGTACGGCCCGAAGCGCGGCGGCGGCAGCGGTGTGGGATCTGTGTCCGGCCCGCGTCCTGGTACGACGGTGGCCGGGGACGGCGCCGGTGGCGGGCCCTGGACCACGGTGCGGTGCGGGTGTTCCTGGAGGCTGATGCGCCTCGGGTGGCCTGCCGGGAGCATGGGCCGACGGTCGTCGCGGTGCCCTGGGCCCGTCATGGTGCCGGGCACACCCGCGCTTTCGACCAGCGGACCGCGTGGCTGGCCGCGGAGTGCTCGAAGTCCGCGACGGCGGTGTTGATACGGACGTCCTGGCGGACGGTGGGCCGGATCGTCGAGCGCTACGTCGCCGACCGCGACGGGGCCGTCGACCGACTGGCCGGGCTGCGGCGGGTCGGGATCGACGAGATCTCCTACAAGCGCGGCCACCGCTACATGACCTGCGTGGTCGACCATGACACCGGACGAGTGGTGTGGATGGCCGACGGCCACGGCAAGGACGTCATGGACGCCTTCTTCGACCAC
>NZ_NEUE01000247.1 GCF_002910905.1 Streptomyces sp. SM11
ATGACCTGGGGGGGGTGGTGTCACCGGGCCCGAGGGGTGTTCGTCGGAGACGCTGATCAGAGGTCCGGCCACCGTCCGGTCCGGCGCAACGCCGGACAGCTCGCGGGCGGCAGGTCTGCATAACATGGATGCGCGAGCACGACACCCGAGCCGAGGCCGGCACCGTCAACACCCCTGGAAGGAAACGATGTTCCAGATCGAAGACGTGGGCGTGTTCCACGGCCTGGACGTCGGCAAGTCCGCGCACCACGGCCACGGACTCACCCCGGCCGGGAAGAAGTTCTTCGACAAGCCGCCGCCCAACAGCGAGCCGAAGCTGCGGGCCGTGTTCGACAAGCTGACCGCGAAGTTCGGCACCGTCCTGGTCATCGTGGACCAGCCCGCCTCCATCGGCGCCCTGCCGCTGACCGTCGCCCGCGACGCCGGCTGCCGCGTCGCCTACCTGCCCGGCCTGGCCATGCGCCGGATCGCCGACCTCTACCCCGGCGAGGCCAGAACCGACGCCAAGGACGCGGCCGCCATCGCCGATGCCGCGCGGACGATGCCGCACACCCTGCGCTCCCTGGAACTGACCGACGAGATCACCGCTGAGCTGACCGTGCTGACCGGCTTCGACCAGGACCTCGCCGCCGAGGCCACCCGCACCAGCAACCGGATACGCGGCCTGCTCACCCAGTTCCACCCCTCCCAGGAACGCGTCCTGGGACCGCGTCTGGACCACCACGCCGTCACCTGGCTCCTGGAGCGCCACGGCTCCCCGGCCGCCCTGCGCAAGGCCGGCCGCCGCAGACTCGTGGAGCTGATCCGCCCGAAGGCCCCGCGCATGGCCCAGCGGCTGATCGACGAGGTCTTCGACGCGTTCGCCATGCTCCGCGACGGCACCTTCTACGAACCCCGCACGCCGAAGGACATCGAGCTCGCCGCATAACCCCAACAACCCTGAACCACCCCAAACCCGACACGGGCGCCTTGACGAACGACATAGAGGCACCCCGCTCCTCGGCCTCGCCGCAGCCCTCACCTGCTATAGGAAACTCACCAGACTCACCACGTGAGACATCCTCTTAAAGTCAAAAGTTTCGGACATTGAAGATACAGTTTCCGCCAACAGCCAGAGACGAAGGCGCCGATTACTGCGAAGTTTCACCAGCAAGCGCCTCTCGCCGCAGCGAGGCCGCAGACCGACCGAGGGCCGGAGAGAAAGTCCTGGAAATACCGATTTGCCTTGTTACGGCCCCGGTACGGGGGCACCCATGGCATCGGAAGTGGCCGGCTCAGGCTGCGGGGAATACGGCGCGCGGCCCGGCGGGTCCTCCACGGCGCTGCCACTCACGCGGGTAGCCCACCGAGACTTCCTCGCACTGCACTCCGTCGTAAACCGTGCTGCGGGGTATGTGGAGATGCCCGTAGACCACCGCAGCCGCGTGATATTTCAGATGCCAGTCGGCCGTTCGGACGGTGCCACACCACTGGGCGAACTCCGGGTAGCGCAGAATTCGGGTGGCTCCCGTACCAGCGGAGAATGATTGACCAGCATGGTGGGGTGGCCGGAGCCGCAGGCCGCCAGCCGCTCCCCAGCATGGGCCACGCGCGCCCTGCACCATTCGTCGCGGGAAAAGAAGGGATCGGGGTGGAGCAGGTATTCATCGGCACACACCACCCCAGCTCTGTGGGCGATGGCCAGCCCTTCGACCTGAAGGGCTGGCCCGTAAGTGATCTCGTTGATGGATGATCTTGGTGTGGCTGGTGTGATCACGGCGTCGGAGCCGTCCTAATCCGGTAGCAGCGACAGCCCAAGAGACGTACACCCGGGCTGTTCGAGCGGCAGAGGTTGGCCGCGATGGCGGTCACGTGAGTGTCGGGCTGACGCCTTGAGTCGTCCGGGGACTTGATCCCTATATCCAGAGCGGTGATGCCCGACGCTCTCGTGACCGCCACCATCGTCAACACTGCCCGCTTGATCACTCGTTGGTGCCTGTGGTGCGAGCCTGCTGCATGGTGACCCCTCGTGATGCCCGAGCCGCTTCAGCTCCAACGCAGACCGGGGCCCGTGCGGTGAGCTGGTGCCACGAACAGCTGCTGAGGTGGCGGACCGGCCTCGTGTCGAGTCCTTGGATTGGCCCTGTCTGGGATTCGGATCATGAGTGCGGTGTGATGCTGCGGATCCAGAGCATCGCGCCGCAGAGGTGGAGTCCGGCTTCGTAGCTCTGCGAGGTTTTGTCATAGCGGGTGGCGATGCCACGCCAGTTGCGGAGCCGGTTGATGCAGCGCTCTACGGTGTTGCGGTCCTTGTACAGCTCGGCGTCGTGGGAGGTGGGTCGGCCGCCGGCGCTGCCGCGCTTCTTGCGGTTCGCGGCTTGGTCGGCCTTCTCCGGAATGACCGCCTTGATCCCGCGTATGCGTAGGCAGCGGCGGTTCTTCCGGGAGGAGTACGCCTTGTCCCCGGCCACGGCGTCCGGCCGGGTCCGGGGGCGTCCGACGGGGCCGCGGACCTTAATCCGCTTGAGGACCGCGGTGAACTGCGGGCTGTCACCCGCCTGTCCAGGGGTGAGGACGAACACCAGCGGCCGGCACCGGTGATCGGCCGCAACATGGATCTTGCTGGTCAGCCCGCCTCGGGAACGTCCCAGTTCAGCGGCTTTCAACCGGGCCCGGCGCCGTCTGCGGATCCGTCGTCGCTCGGTGCGTGCCTCGTCTTCGCCTTGGGCACCACCTTGTCCGTCCTGCGGCTGTTGTCCCTCCTTGCCGCCCCCTTTTCCGCTTCGGCGGCGGCCTCAAGGGCCGCCAGCTGCTCGGGATCGAGGACCATCCCGGCGGCATGGTGGTGAGCGCGGGAGGTTGCCGAGTCCACGCTGACCAGACCCATGCCGACCTGGTCACGGGCGGCGGCCTCGGCGATCATCGCTTCCATCACCTGCTGGAAGATGCCCCGCTTCGCCCGGATCCGGAAGCGGTCGTACGCACTCTGCCAGGGCCCAAACTCGGTCGGCAGATCACGCCAGGGAGCCCCGGTGCGGAACCGCCACATCGCCGCGTTGAAGTACTTTCGCAGATCAGGGATGGGCCCGACCGCGGCATACGGGAGATGGGGTTCAACCAGGGACCACTGCTCATCGGTGAGATCGCCTCGCGCCATGACTCATGACCTATCAACACCGAGCCTCCGCGCGCAGGCGATCCACCTAACTCATGATCTGAATCTCAGACAGGACCTAAGGCCCGACCAGGGAGCGGCGGCACGACGTAGGACCCTCGTGAGCTGAGACGCCATCACGCCCCGAGACGGTGGGCCGGAGCTCGCGAAACCCGGGGCCACAGCAAGCGCGAGTACCCACCAGCCGAAATGGCGCCGCTCACCTGCCGCAGACGGGGCACCCGGGGGTGCCCCGCAAAGCCCCCTCCGCCGCGCAGGCATATAGGTCGATCGACCGACTGCGGGCCGGCGGGGAGCCTTCGGCCTCGCCGGCCCGCCCCTTGCCGCCATGGGAGACGGATGGGAAAGAATGGGAAAAGGACCTTGCTCATCGAGGCTGACTAGTGTCTCGTGATCCTGATCGTGTCAGTTTGAGTTGTTATTAACGAGTTTCTTCATGTTGGTCTGGACGACGCGGACCTTCGCGAGGATCTCTTCGGCGGACGCGGTCCAGGTGAAGGGATTCGCGTCCTCGTTCCAGGAGTTGATGTAGTCGCGGATCTGCTTGACCAGGACGTTGACGCTGGAGAACGTGCCCCGGCGAATGGACTGCCGAGTCAGGATCCCGAACCAGATCTCGATCTGGTTCAACCATGAGGAACCGATGGGAGTGAAGTGGAAGCGGATGTGGGGGTTCTTCTCCAGCCATGCCTTCACCTCCGGCGTGGTGTGCGTGGACAGGTTGTCCAGGACGACATGGATCTCCTTGCCGGCGTGCGGCTTGGTCGCCTTCTTCAGGAAGGCGAGGAAGCTTGCCCCGTTCCGGCTCGGCCTGCACTCGCCGGTCACCTCACCGGTATGGACATTGAGGGCGGCGAACAGATTGGTGGTGCCGTGCCGTACGTAGTCGTGGGTGCGCTTCTCGCCCGCGCCGAAGGTGACCGGCAGTACCGGCTGGGTTCGGTCCAGCGCCTGTATCTGCGTCTTCTCGTCAATGGACAGCACCACCGCGCCGCCGGGCGGGGCCAGGTACAGGCCGACGACATCGGCGACCTTGTCCGCGAATGCGGGGTCCTTCGAGATCTTGAAGGTGCCGTTCCGGTGCGGCTTGAGGTTCTCCTCCCGCCAGATGCGGGCGACGTAGTGCCAGGACACCGAGATGCCCTCGCGCCGCTTCATGTGATTGACCAGCGTCCGCGTGGACCAGTGGGACAGCCCCGATTCCGTCGGCGGGGTTGTCTTCGTCAATGCGATCACCCGGGCCCGAGTGGTCGCGGGGACCTGATCGCGTCCGCCGCCGGGTTTCCGGGAAGCCAGTTGGGCAATCCCGCCCACGAGGTAACGGGCCTTGGCGCGGTCCACCGTATTCGGTGCGACTCCTGCGAGTTCGGCGATGTCCTTGCGTCGCCGCCCCTCGGCCGTCCACAGCACCAGGCGGGCCCGCAGAGCGGCAT
>NZ_NEUE01000248.1 GCF_002910905.1 Streptomyces sp. SM11
ATGACCTGGGGGGGGTGGTGTCACCGGGCCCGAGGGGTGTTCGTCGGAGACGCTGATCAGAGGTCCGGCCACCGTCCGGTCCGGCGCAACGCCGGACAGCTCGCGGGCGGCAGGTCTGCATAACATGGATGCGCGAGCACGACACCCGAGCCGAGGCCGGCACCGTCAACACCCCTGGAAGGAAACGATGTTCCAGATCGAAGACGTGGGCGTGTTCCACGGCCTGGACGTCGGCAAGTCCGCGCACCACGGCCACGGACTCACCCCGGCCGGGAAGAAGTTCTTCGACAAGCCGCCGCCCAACAGCGAGCCGAAGCTGCGGGCCGTGTTCGACAAGCTGACCGCGAAGTTCGGCACCGTCCTGGTCATCGTGGACCAGCCCGCCTCCATCGGCGCCCTGCCGCTGACCGTCGCCCGCGACGCCGGCTGCCGCGTCGCCTACCTGCCCGGCCTGGCCATGCGCCGGATCGCCGACCTCTACCCCGGCGAGGCCAGAACCGACGCCAAGGACGCGGCCGCCATCGCCGATGCCGCGCGGACGATGCCGCACACCCTGCGCTCCCTGGAACTGACCGACGAGATCACCGCTGAGCTGACCGTGCTGACCGGCTTCGACCAGGACCTCGCCGCCGAGGCCACCCGCACCAGCAACCGGATACGCGGCCTGCTCACCCAGTTCCACCCCTCCCAGGAACGCGTCCTGGGACCGCGTCTGGACCACCACGCCGTCACCTGGCTCCTGGAGCGCCACGGCTCCCCGGCCGCCCTGCGCAAGGCCGGCCGCCGCAGACTCGTGGAGCTGATCCGCCCGAAGGCCCCGCGCATGGCCCAGCGGCTGATCGACGAGGTCTTCGACGCGCTCGACGAGCAGACCGTCGTCGTCCCGGGCACCGGCACCCTGGACATCGTCGTCCCCTCCCTGGCCGCTTCCCTGACCGCCCTGCACACCCAGCGCAGGGCGATGGAAGCCCAGATCAACGCCCTGCTGGAGGCCCACCCTCTTTCCCAGGTCCTGACATCGATGCCCGGCGTCGGCGTCAGGACCGCCGCAGTCCTGCTGACCACCGTCGGCGACGGCACCAGCTTCCCCACCGCCGCCCACCTGGCCTCCTACGCCGGACTCGCCCCCACCACCAGGCAATCCGGGACCTCGATCCACGGCGAACACTCACCGCGAGGCGGCAACCGGCAGCTCAAACGCGCCATGTTCCTCTCCGCCTTCGCCTGCATGAACGCCGACCCCGCCTCCCGCACCTACTACGACAAGCAACGCGCCCGCGGCAAGACCCACACCCAAGCCCTCCTCCGCCTCACCCGCCAACGCAACAGCGTCCTGTTCGCCATGCTCCGCGACGGCACCTTCTACGAACCCCGCACGCCGAAGGACATCGAGCTCGCCGCATAACCCCAACAACCCTGAACCACCCCAAACCCGACACGGGCGCCTTGACGAACGACATAGAGGCACCCCCCCCCGCATCCACCTCCGTACCACCGCGGCCCGCCGTGCCCCCGGCGCAGCCCGCAACGGCGCAGCCGCCCACGCCTCCGGTGCGGCCCGCTCCCACTCCCGTACGCCCCGGAATCCCGGCATCCGCACCGGTGTCCAGGAGCGCTCCCGGGAGCGTGTCCGAGGGGGACGAGGCGGACGAGCCGGTCGGGGCGGTGCGGCCGGCCAAGCCCGTGACCCGGCGGCCCGTCGTGCGGCCGGTGGCGAAGGAGGAGACGCCGGACGGTCCGCCCTGCCCGGCCTGTGGCACGCCGAATCTGCCGGGACGGCAGTTCTGCCGGCGGTGCGCCGCTCCGCTGCGGACCAAGGAACAGCCGGCCGCCCTGCCCTGGTGGTGCACGGTGTGGCCGTTCCGGCGGCGGGTGCGCGGCGGTTCGGGCCGGGCGCTGCGGCGGACCCTGCTCGTCCTGGCGGTGGCCGGGCTGCTGTTCGCGGGCTTCCTCTTCCTCCCGACGGGGCGCTACCTCTTCGAGGACGTCCGGGACAAGCTCGGCGGCACGGCGGAGATCAGCCCCACCGGGGCGAGCGCGAGCGCGGCGGCCCCCGGTCACCCCGCGGGCGCGGCCATCGACGGGCTGACGAACAAGTACTGGGGCGCGCCCGAGCTCGGCGCGTCGCTGACGTGCTCGTTCAAAACGCCGTTCCGGCTGGTCGGCGTCGTGGTGCACACCGGGGTGTCGAAGGAACCCCAGGAGTTCCGGCGGGGCGCGCGGCCGACCCGGGCGGACCTGCTCATCACCACGAAGGACGGCACGATCCACGAGAAGGCGGTGACCTTCAACGACAAACCCGGCGAGCAGACGATACGGACGGGCATCAGCGACGTCGTCTCCGTCCAGCTGGTGCTGCGGGAGGCGACCGGTCAAGGCGGGAACCGGCCGATCGCGGTCGGCGAGGTCGAGTTCTTCAAGCGCACCTGAGCCGGGCGCCGTCGTTCCGCCGGTTACTCCGCACCCGCTGCCGGACCTCCGTCACTGCCGTTGCGGCGGCCCCGCCTGTTCATCAACTACCCAGTAGTGGTCAGAGGGTTCATGACTATCAAACAATTTCGGTCACTCATGGCTTCCCTCGGGACTCCACAGGGGGTTGACTGAGCATTACACATGGTGACGCGCTCGCCCACCGGGCTCGCCGCCCCTGTCCCGGCAGCCCCGGCGCCCGGTGGAGGAAGGAGGACGGCGATGGCCCTCTCACCTCGTACGGTTGCCCCGTCGCCCGCCCGGCCGGGCTCCCGGCCGCCGCCTGCCGACGGGTCCGTCCCTGCCGGACCACCCGGATTGCGCCGTTCACATCGTCCGCCCGTATTCATCAGACGAGGGGCAGCAATGAGCCAGATCACGTTACCGGCGTTTCACATGCCGTTCCAGAGTGCCGGCTGCAACCCGGGCCTGGCGGAAACCTGTGGGGCCGCCTGGGAATGGGCCGAGTCCGAAGGGCTCGATCTGTCCGTCCCGGCCCGGAGGAAAATGATCCGGACCCGCCCGGAACTGTGGATCTCCCTCATCTTCCCGCAGGCTACGCAGGAACACCTCGACCTGTTCTGTCAATGGCTCTTCTGGGCCTTCCTGGTGGACGACGAGTTCGACGACGGCCCGGCCGGACGCGATCCGCAGATGTGCGAGAGGGCGATCACCCGTCTGGTGGACGTATTCGACGGGGCCGCGCCGAACGGTCCGATGGAGCGGGCGCTCGCCGGGCTGCGGGAGCGGACCTGCCGCGGGCGGTCGCCGCAGTGGAACCGGCAGTTCCGGCGGGACACCGCCGCCTGGCTGTGGACGTATTACGCCGAGGCCGTCGAGCGGGCCGCCGGACAGGTGCCCAGCCGGGCCGAATTCGCCAAGCACCGACGGGATTCGGTCGCCATGCAGCCCTTTCTCTGCCTGCACGAGATCACCGCCGGAATCGACCTTCCGGATTCCGCCCGGAGCCTGCCCGCGTATATCGCCCTGCGGAACGCGGTCACCGACCATTCCGGGCTCTGCAACGACATCTGCTCCTTCGAGAAGGAAGCCGCTCTCGGTTACGAGCACAACGCTGTACGGCTGATTCAGCGCGACCGGGGATGCACCCTCCAGGAAGCCGTCGACGAGGCCGGGATCCAACTGGCCCGGATAGCCGAGCGGGTGCAGCGGGCGGAGAAGGACCTGATCGAGGAAATCGAGGCGGCGGGCATCAGCGGCCCGACCCGGGCTGCCCTGGAGCGCTGCGTCCAGGACTACCGAGGGCTCGTCCGGGGCGACTTCGACTACCACGCGCGGGCCGAGCGCTACACCCGTCCGGATCTGGTGGAGCTGGACGAACGGGACTCGCTGTCCCAGTACTTCGCCGCCTGAGCCGCGACGCCTGCCGACGGGACCCTGGGGGCGCCTCCCGGGCCCCGCCGGAGCCGACGCCGAACCGACCGACCTCATGGAAGACCGTGGCCCGCAAGGCTCGCCGGCGGGAGGCCGGCGACCGCCGTCAAGGGCAACGGCGCCGACAAGCACTCCGTGCGGGTCCGGGCCACCCATCCGTCGTTCACCGGCCGGCCGGCCGCCCGGGTGGTGTCGCGGGCCGCCACTTCGGGGCAGGCATACGTCTGCGTCGACGGGAGGAAGGCCGCCACGGTGGACCTGAAGTCCTCGACCACCAAGTACCGGGACGCGATCTGGCCGAAGCCCTGGTCCTCCGGCGCCAAGCACCCGGTCAAGATCGTGGTCGTCGGCACGGAGGGCCGCCCGGCCCTGACCACGGACGGGCCGGTCCACCTGAGGTAGCCGCCCGGACCACCGCACCACGAGAGGGTGGCACGCATCATGTCCGACAGCGTGGCGGGGACTCCCCCGCGGGCAAGGACAGGTTCCGGCACCGTGCGCGGTGTGGTGGAGCGGGGTGTCGCGGTCTTCCGCGGCATCCCGTACGCGGCTCCGCCGGTGGGCGCGGAGAGGTTCCGCGCGCCCGGGCCGCCGGAGCCGTGGGAGGGCGTGCGCGATGCGTTCGTGTACGGTCCGACGGCCCCCAAACGGCCCTATGCCGCACCGCTGGACCGGCTGCTGCCGGATCCTGCGGTCCCGGGCGACGGCTGGCTGAACCTCAACGTGTGGACTCCGTCCACCGAGGGCGCCGGGCTCCCCGTCCTCGTGTGGATCCACGGCGGCTCGCTGGTGCACGGCTCCTCGGCGGTGCCGGTGTACGACGGGTCCGCGTTCGCCCGGGACGGGGTGGTTCTCGTCTCCGTCAACTACCGCCTGGGCGTCGAGGGCTTCGGCGTCCTCCCGGACGCGCCCGCCAACCGGGGGCTGCTGGACCAGCTGGCCGCCCTGGAGTGGGTGCGCGACAACATCGCGGCGTTCGGCGGCGACCCGGACCGGGTGACGGTGGCCGGGGAGTCGGCGGGGGCGGTCAGCATCGCCGCCCTGCTGGCCGCGCCCCGGTCGGCGGGACTGTTCCGGCGGGCGGTGCTCCAGAGCGGGGCGCCCGCCGCGCTGACCCCGGCCGCCGCGCGCGGGACGACCGAGCTGATCGCCAAGCGGCTCGGGGTGCCCGCGACGGCCGCCGCGCTGGCCGCCGTGGACCCGGAGGCGCTGCTGACCGCGCAGACCAAGGTGACCAGCGGCGGGAACCCGCTGACCGGCCGCAACTCCTTCCAGGTGGTCGTGGACGGCGAACTGCTGCCCCGCGACCCCGTGGCGGCGCTGCACGCGGGCGCGTCCGCCGGGATCGACCTGCTGATGGGAACGAACACCGAGGAGTACCGGCTCTGGTTCGTACCCGGCGGCCTGACCGAGCGGATCAGCGGGCTGAAGCTCCGCCTGGCCCTGCTGAAGTTCAAGGTGCCGAACACCACGGCCCGGGTCTACCGGGCCAACCGGCCGGACGCCACCCCCGGCGAACTGCTCGGCGCGCTCGCGACGGACCTGCTGCTGCGGGTCCCGCTCAACCGGCTGGCCGACGCCCGGACGGACGCACCGGGCTCCACGTATGTGTACGAGTTCGGCTGGCGCACCCCCGTGGAGCGGCTGGGCGCCTGTCACGCGCTGGAGCTGGGCTTCGTCTTCGACACGCTGGCCCACCCCGACACGATGGCCCTGACCGGCCCCGACGCCCCGCGGGAACTGGCGGACGCGATGCACAGGGCGTGGGTGGACTTCGCGACGGACGGGGACCCGGGGTGGCCGGCCTGGGACGCGCGGCGGCCCGTGACGGTCTTCGGGCCGGGGGCTCCGGCGCTGGTCCTGGCCCCGCGCGACGACGAGCTGCGCGGCTGGGCGCCGTACCGCAACGCCCGCTAGCGCATGGAGATCCAGTGCGGGTCGGGGACCACGGTGAGGACCGCCGAGACCACCACGACCAGCCCCAGCACGACCTGTTCACGGCGGGCCAGCAGGTGCGCGACCGACGGGTCGGCGTCCCGGAGCATCCGCCGCCTGGCCGCCACCGCCAGCACGCTGACCACGGCCATGAGCGCCAGCTTGACCAGCAGGGTGCGCCCGTAGGCCGAGGTGAACACGACGTCCAGCGGCAGTCGGCGCAGGGCCGAGACCGTGCCGGTGGCGGCGAGGGCGACGTACAGCCAGATCGCCTGACGCGCGTACCGGCCGAGGAGCGCGCGGGCCGCGACGGGTGAGCCGCGCCAGAGCCACATCGTGCGCAGGACGTACAGCAGGCCGCCGGTCCACAGCGACGCGGCGGTCAGATGGACGACGGTGAGCGCGGCGCCGAACTCGGGGCTGTACGCCTCCGGATGCGCGCGCAGGGCCTCCGCGCCGATGACGAGGGCGAGCGGGGCGAGCGCGAGGGCCGGGCGTCGGCTCGCGGCGCAGATGGCGGCGAGGACCAGGCCGTTGGCGATGAGGAGGAGCAGGCCGCCTTCGCGGGTGCCGTAGGTCTCGGTGATCCCGAGGTCGCTGACGGCGGCGAGCCGGACGATCTGCCCGGCCGCGGCGGCCGCCCCGGCGACCGAGGCGGCGACCGCCCAGCTCCGCACAGTGGTACGGGGGCGGCCCCGGACGGGCCGGATGAGCTGCGGGGCGAGAAGTTCGCCCAGGTGGAGGGCGAGGGCTGCGAACTGGACGGTGCGGAGCACGGTGGTGAGCCCCGCGCCGGGTATCCGGAGCTCCCCGGTGCCGCGGGCCATGAGGCCGGGGCCGAACAGGGCCATGAGGAGCGCGAGGACACCTGCGGCGCAGAGCAGGAGAGGGGTGGTCCAGGAGCGGCCGGCCGGCTGCCCGGAGGGCCCCTCCGCCCTGTCGCCGCCGCATGGCGCGTCGCCCGTCTGCGCAGATACGGCCGCCGCGGGCATGCCGGGGGCGGCCGGCGCGGAGGGCATGCCGGGCGTGGCCGGGTCGGCGGGGGGTCCGGAGAACATCACGGCCCGATCCTCGCCGGTGGACAAAGACACAGCAAGCCGCGCACGGCGGGCGGGACGGCCGGAAGGCACCCGGAAGGGGCCCACCGGACGTACCCGGCGGCGGTCGGCCCCGACGGTGCGGGACCGGACCGCCGCAACGGCTCAGCCCTTGTTCTGCGAGGCCCAGAACTCGTCGAAGGTGAGCAGGCCGTCACCGTTGGCGTCGTGGGCGTTGATGATCGCCTGCGCCACCGTCTCGGTGACGAAGGGGTCGCCCAGCTGGGCCATCACGCTCTTGTACTCGTTGGCCGTGATGAGCCCGTCGCTGTTCTGGTCGAACCGCTCGAATGCCGTCCGCGCCGACTCGATGTCCGCCACAGTTCCGCCCCTTCGTGATGCCGAATGTCAGGGGTCAGATTATCGGGCCGTCCGGGTGACGTCGGCGGCCGGTCGGACCATCAACTCCGTGGCCGTCACCGCGCGCAGCCCGCGCCGGCCGATCTCGGAGAGGAGCAGCGGCAGCGCGTCGACGGTGACCGGGCGGCCGAGGCTCAGCTCCACCACCGATCCGTTGCGGAGCTCCCCGGCGACCTTCCGGGTGACGGCGGCGACGCGGGTGGCCGCGTGGTCGAGCGACTCCACGTCGCAGGCGAGGACATGGGGGTAGCCGGCCCGCTGGGCGAGGCGCTGGACGAGCGGGGAGGCGTACGCGGTGGGCGAGGGGCGGAACCAGGTGCCGATGGACCCGGTGAGCCGGCGCAGCCGCCGGGCGCAGGCGGTGATCTCCTCGTACGCCGCGCGCTCGTCCAGCGCCGCGAGGTCGAGGTGGTGCTCGGTGTGGTTGCCGATCTCGTGGCCCCCGTCGAGGATCCGGCGGGCCAGGCCGGGGTGTTCGGCGAGCCAGGTGCCGACCGCGAGCACCGTGACGCGCGCCCCGGCCTGTTCGCACCGGGCGAGTGCGGTACGGGCGAGGCCCGGGTCGCCCCGCCCGTCGAAGGTGAGGGCGACGCCGGGCCGGTCGCGGGGGCC
>NZ_NEUE01000249.1 GCF_002910905.1 Streptomyces sp. SM11
CTCGCCACGCTCGCCTGGCCCGAGGCCGCGGGCACCGCCCCGGAGCAGCGCGAGGCCCTCGAACTGGCCGTACGCCACCGGCTCACCCCGCGCGCCGTCGCCGCCGTGCTCGGTCTGGAGCCGGCCACCGCCCAGGAGCTGCTGGCCGGCGCGGCCTGCGAGGTGGAGCGCACCCGCGCGGCCCTCGCGGTCGTCGAGACCGGCGACTGTCCCACCGTCGCCCGGCTCACCGGCGACCACCAGGTACTGCTCTCCGCCACCCTGCGCCGCGAGCTCGTCCGGCACGTCGACGACTGCCCCCGCTGCCGCCGGGCCGCCGAGCGGGCGGATGCCGCCGGTCCCTGGCCCGGAGCGGCCCTGGCCCCGGTCGCAGCCCTGCCCGTCGTCGAGGCCCCCCGCCCCTCCGTGTACGTCGCGACGGCCCAGGCCCAGCGCTCCCGCGCCGCGGGTCCGCGCTTCGACCGGTCCGGGTTTCCGCTCGACCCCAAGGACCAGGCCGCCCGCCGGGACCGGCTGCGCGCCCGGGTCGTGACGACCACGGTCGTCGCGACGGTGGTCGCCGCCCCCGTGATCGCCCTGTGGGCCGCGTACCGGGGAGCGCCGCAGACCGGCGAGGGCCACGACGGCACCTCGGTCACCGCCACGGAGGTGGAAGACGCCGCCGGCATGAGCGGCGACCCGTACGCCCCCTACGAGAACGCCGGCAACGGCCGCCCCGGCGGCCGCCTCGGAGCCCGCGTCCCGGACGTCACCGCCGAGGTCGTCGGCACCGGCGGCGCGCAGCAGGGCGACGCCCGGATGACGGTGACGGCCCGGACCTCCGGGGCCGTCACGACACTCACGCTGACCGCCTCCGGCCGGGGGCCGGTCAGCTGGTCGGCGGCGACGGACGCCCCGTGGCTGCGCCTCAGCCGTACGTCCGGCACGCTCGCGGCCGGGCAGAGCACCACGATCGCGGTCTCGGTGATCCGGGACGCGCAGCCGGGAGGGCCGTGGCGGGCCCGGATCGCGCTGGCCCCCTCGGGTTCCGTCGTGATCATCGACGGCCACGGGGTGACGTCCCCGACGACGGGCGGCCCGCGCCCCACGCGCCCCGGCACGGACTCGCCCCGCCCCACGGACCCGGGCACCACGGACCCCGGCCCGACCGATCCGGGCCCGACCGGTCCCGGCCCGGACCCCACCGGTCCCGGGCCCACCGACCCCGGCCCGCCCGATCCCACGGACCCGCCGGACCCGCCGGACCCGACCGGTCCGCCCGACCCCACGGACCCGCCCGACCCGACACCGGACCCCACCGACCCCACCGACCCCACCGACCCGGGCCCCACGGACCCGGCCCCGACCGACCCGGGCCCCGCCGACCCGGACCCGACGGGCTGAGGGCCCCTCCATGCGACTCCGTGAGCCTCAGTGCTTCTTCTTCGGCGCGGGGGCGGGGTCCGCCGGGTGCGGGGCCATCGGCAGCAGCGAGGACAGCCGCTCCTCGCACAGCTCGACCAGCCGGTCGTAGCCCTCCTTGCCCATCAGCTCGATCAGCTCCGGGCGGTAGGACACGTACACCGGGTCGCCGGCCCCGTGCGCCGAGGTGGCCGAGGTGCACCACCAGTGCAGGTCGTGCCCGCCCGGACCCCAGCCCCGGCGGTCGTACTCCCCGATCGTCACCTGGAGGACCCGGGTGTCGTCGGGCCGGTCGATCCAGTCGTACGTCCGCCGCACCGGCAGCTGCCAGCACACGTCCGGCTTGGTCTCCAGAGGTTCCCTGCCCTCCCGCAGCGCCAGGATGTGCAGCGAGCAGCCCGCCCCGGCGGCGAACCCCGGCCGGTTCTGGAAGATGCAGGAGCCCTCCCAGCGGCGGGTCTGGCGTTCGCCGTCCTCGTCGACGCCGACCCAGCCCGTCTCCGCACCGACGTCGTGGAACTGCCACAGCTCCGGGGTCAGCCGCGCCACGTTCTCGGCGACCCGCTTCTCGTCGTCCTCGTCGGAGAAGTGCGCGCCCAGCGTGCAGCAGCCGTCGTCCGCGCGGCCCGCCTGGATGCCCTGGCAGCCGCTGCCGAAGATGCAGGTCCACCGGGAGGTCAGCCAGGTCAGATCGCAGCGGAAGATCTGCTCGTCGTCCGCCGGGTCGGGGAACTCCACCCAGGCCCGCGCGAAGTCGATGCCCTTCTCGTCGGAGGGGTCCGGTCCGCTCGCCTCCGGCTGTGATGCCTGCTCGTTCGACTTCTGCTTCTTCGTGGCTTTGTCCTGCTTAGCCTTTTTCGTCTTTGGCACGTGCCCAGAGTAAGTCCGACCGGCGCATGGGGGGCGGCGTCGCGGGGCCGGGCACGCGCTCCCCCAAGCTCTCGGCTCCGTTCGAGCAGGGGAGACCCCATCTGCCTCAATCCTCCGCCTTGCAACCGCACGCACCCAGCCCCGCTCCTTCTCCCACCCCCATGCGCCGGTCGGACTCGTCGCGTGGCGCAGTAGCGTTCCCCCATGAGACTCGGAGTCCTCGACGTGGGATCGAACACGGTTCATCTGCTGGTGGTCGACGCCCACCCCGGCGCCCGCCCGCTGCCCGCGCACTCGCACAAGGCGGAGCTCAGGCTGGCCGAACTGCTCGACGAGGGCGGTGCCATCGGCCCGCTCGGCGTGGACCGCCTCGTGACGACGATCGCCGGTGCGGTCCAGGCGGCCGAGGACAAGGGGTGCGAGGACGTGCTCGCCTTCGCCACCTCCGCGGTGCGCGAGGCGACCAACGCGGACCAGGTCCTGGAGCGCGTACGGGTCGAGACCGGCGTCGACCTCGCGGTCCTCAGCGGTGAGGAGGAGGCCCGGCTCACCTTCCTGGCCGCCCGCCGCTGGTTCGGCTGGTCGGCGGGCAAGCTCCTCGTCCTGGACATCGGCGGCGGCTCCCTGGAGATCGCCTTCGGCATCGACGAGGAACCGGACACCGCCGTCTCCCTGCCGCTCGGAGCGGGCCGCCTCACCAGCGCCTGGCTGCCGGACGACCCGGCCGGCCCGGAGCAGGTCAGGGCGCTTCGCAGGCATGTCCGGGCCAGCATCGCGCGGACGGTGGGCGAGTTCAGCCGGGCCGGCCGCCCCGACCACGTCGTCGCCACCTCCAAGACCTTCAAGCAGCTCGCCAGGATCGCCGGCGCCGCCCGCTCCACCGAGGGCCTGTACGTCCAGCGCTCGCTGAGCCGCAAGGCACTGGAGGACTGGGTGCCCAAGCTGGCGGCGATGACGGTCGAGGCGCGCGGCCGGCTCCCCGGAGTTTCCGAGGGCCGGGCCGCCCAGCTGCTCGCCGGGGCGCTGGTGGCCGAGGGCGCGATGGACCTGTTCGGCGTCGAGGAGCTGGAGATCTGCCCCTGGGCCCTGCGCGAGGGCGTCATCCTGCGCCGCCTGGACCACCTTCCGGCGGAACGGGCCGCCCTGCCCGGGTGACGCACGGCGGAACGGGCTGTCCTGCCCGGGTGACGCACGGCGGAACGGGCTGTCCTGCCCGGGTGACGCACGGCGGAACGGGCCGCCCTGCCCGGGTGACGGCAGGGGCGTGCGCACGCCCATGGCCCGATCACTTTCCGCCGGGGCCCCTCGGCGCGGCGCGCCACTGCCCGTAGGCTGTCCAGGTGGCAGAACCAGTGGTGCGCATCCCCGATGCGAAGGTCGCCCTGTCAACGGCCTCGGTCTACCCCGAGTCCACCGCGACGGCCTTCGAGATCGCCGCGCGCCTGGGGTACGACGGCGTCGAGGTCATGGTCTGGACCGACCCCGTCAGCCAGGACATCGAGGCCCTGCGCCGGCTTTCCGACTACCACCGGGTGCCGATCCTCGCGGTGCACGCCCCCTGCCTGCTGATCACCCAGCGGGTCTGGTCCACCGACCCGTGGGTCAAACTCCAGCGGGCCAGGGCCGCCGCCGAGAAGCTCGGGGCGTCCACCGTCGTGGTGCACCCGCCGTTCCGGTGGCAGCGCAACTACGCCAAGGACTTCGTGACCGGGATCTGGCGGATGGCCGGCGAGACGGACGTCCGGTTCGCCGTCGAGAACATGTACCCCTGGCGCTACCGGGACCGCGAGATGCTCGCGTACGCCCCCGACTGGGACGTCACCAACGACGACTACCGGCACTTCACGGTCGACCTCTCGCACACCGCGACCGCCCGCACCGAGGCGCTCGCCATGGTGGACCGGATGGGCGACCGGCTCGCCCACGTCCACCTCGCCGACGGCAAGGGCTCGGCCAAGGACGAGCACCTGGTGCCCGGCCGGGGCGACCAGCCGTGCGCGGAGCTGCTGGAGCGGCTGGCCCGTACGGGCTTCGACGGCCATGTCGTCATCGAGGTCAACACCCGCCGCGCGATGTCCTCCGCCGAACGCGAGGCCGACCTCGCGGAGGCGCTGGCCTTCACCCGCCTCCACCTGGCCTCCGCGTCCGCCGCCGGCCCGGCCCCCGAGATCCGCCGCCCGTGACCCCGGACCGCCCGTGACCGAGGACACTCCCGCACCGCGCCGCCGGGGCCGCCCCTCCCGCCGGGCCGCCGCCGAAGGCCCCGACGCCCGTACGCGGATCCTTCAGGCGGCCCGTACGGAGTTCGCCGAGCGCGGCTACGACAAGACGTCGGTCCGGGGCATCGCCAAGGCCGCCGGGGTCGACGCGGCCCTCGTCCACCACTACTTCGGTACGAAGGACGAGGTCTTCGCGGCCGCCGTCGAGCTCTCCTTCGAACCGGCTCTCGTCATCTCCGCCATCCTCGGCGGCCCCCCGGAGGGCCTGGGGGAGCGGCTGGCCCGCTACTTCCTCTCCGTATGGGAGAACCCGGCCACCCGCGTCCCGCTCCTGGCGATCCTGCGCTCGGCGCTCACCCACGAGGCGGCGGCGAAGGTGCTGCGCGGCTTCGTCCTGCGGCGGCTGCTGGAGCGGATCGCGGCCGACCTCGACATACCGGACGCGACGTTCCGCGCGGAGCTCGCGGCCTCGCACATGATCGGCATCGCGATGCTGCGGTACGTGATCCGCGCCGAGCCGCTCGCGTCGGCCGACCCGGAGGACATCGTCGCGATGGTGGCGCCGACGCTCCAGAGATACTTGACGGAGAGCTGAGCGCACCCGCCGGGGCTCCTTGCCGGGATGCTCACCCAGCGACCGCCTCGTCCCGCATTCCGGACAGCCTGTCCAGATCCTGGATCCGGGGCGTACGCTCGAAGGCAGTCTTTTCTTTATCTGTCGGAGGCAGTCCCCCTGCCGAAGGAGCGAGCGACGATGCCGCAGCTGAGGTCCCGCACGGTCACCCACGGACGCAACATGGCGGGCGCGCGCGCCCTTATGCGCGCCTCGGGCGTAGCGAGCGCGGACATCGGCAAGCCGATCATCGCGGTCGCCAACTCGTTCACCGAGTTCGTCCCCGGCCACACCCACCTCGCCCCGGTCGGCCGGATCGTCTCCGAGGCGATCCTGGCGGCGGGCGCGGTCCCGCGCGAGTTCAACACCATCGCCGTGGACGACGGCATCGCGATGGGCCACGGCGGCATGCTCTACAGCCTGCCCTCCCGCGACCTGATCGCCGACTCCGTGGAGTACATGGTCGAGGCGCACTGCGCGGACGCGCTGATCTGCATCTCCAACTGCGACAAGATCACCCCGGGCATGCTGATGGCCGCCATGCGCCTCAACATCCCGACCGTCTTCGTCTCCGGCGGCCCGATGGAGGCCGGCAAGGCCACCCTCGTCGACGGCACGGTCCGCAAGCTCGACCTGGTCAACGCGATCAGCGACGCGGTCGACGAGTCCATCTCCGACGAGGACATCCTCCGTATCGAGGAGAACGCCTGCCCCACCTGCGGCAGCTGTTCCGGCATGTTCACCGCCAACTCGATGAACTGCCTGACCGAGGTCCTCGGCCTCTCCCTCCCCGGCAACGGCTCGGTCCTCGCCACCCACACCGCCCGCAGGGCGCTGTACGAGGACGCCGGCCGCACGGTCGTCGAGATCACCAAGCGCTACTACGAGCAGGACGACGAGACGGTCCTGCCGCGCGCCATCGGCACCCGCGCCGCGTTCGACAACGCGATGGCGCTGGACATCGCCATGGGCGGCTCGACCAACACGATCCTGCACCTGCTGGCCGCCGCCGAGGAAGCGGAGCTGGCGTACGACCTCGACGACATCAACGAGGTCTCCCGCCGGGTCCCGTGCCTCTCCAAGGTCGCCCCCAACGTCGCCCCCGGCGGTACGTACTACATGGAGGACGTCCACCGCGCCGGCGGCATCCCCGCCCTCCTCGGCGAGCTCCACCGCGGCGGTCTGCTCAACGAGGACGTGCACTCGGTGCACTCCGACACCCTCGCCGAGTGGCTGAAGAACTGGGACGTGCGCGGCGGCTCCCCGTCCCCCGAAGCCATCGAACTGTGGCACGCCGCCCCCGGCTGCGTCCGCTCCGCCACCGCCTTCTCGCAGTCCGAGCGGTGGGACACCCTCGACCTGGACGCGGCGGGCGGCTGCATCCGCGACGTCGAGCACGCGTACTCCAAGGACGGCGGTCTCGCCGTCCTCAAGGGCAACCTCGCCGTGGACGGCTGCGTCGTGAAGACGGCCGGCGTCGACGAGTCGATCTGGACCTTCGAGGGCCCGGCCGTCGTCTGCGAGTCGCAGGACGAGGCCGTCGACAAGATCCTCCGCAAGGAGATCGAGCCGGGCGACGTCGTCGTCATCCGTTACGAGGGCCCGCGCGGCGGTCCCGGCATGCAGGAGATGCTCTACCCCACGTCCTTCCTCAAGGGCCGGGGCCTCGGCAAGGTCTGCGCGCTGGTCACCGACGGCCGCTTCTCCGGCGGTACGTCGGGGCTCTCCATCGGCCACGCCTCGCCCGAGGCGGCCTCCGGCGGCACCATCGCGCTCGTCGAGAACGGCGACCGGATCAGGATCGACATCCCGAACCGCTCCATCGAGCTGCTCGTCGACGACGCCGAACTGGCCACCCGTCGCGAGGCGCTGAACGGCGTGTACGCGCCGAAGAACCGCGACCGCAAGGTGTCGGCCGCGTTGCGCGCCTACGCGGCGATGGCGACGAGCGCGGACCGCGGCGCGGTCAGGGACATCACCAAGCTCGGCTGACAAGTCCGGGGGAGCCGGATCCGGCTTCCCCGAAAGCCCGCTCTTCCCGCGCCTGTTCTCCCGCCACCCCGGTGCCTGTTCTCCTGCCCCTCCGGCGTCTGCTTTCCCGTTCCCTCCCGCGCGTGGTCCCCGCCCCTCCGGCGTCTGCTTTCCAGCCCTCCGGCGTTCGAGGAGCGGGGTCCGGGGCGGAGCCCCGGGGAAAGCCCGGGCGGAACCCCGGCGGGAACCCGCGCGCGAAGACCAGGGCAACCCCGCCCTCACCAGCCCGCCGGGTCCGCCCCGTCCACCGCGAAGACCGACCCGTCCGGCGCCGTCCCCACGACCGTCCGCCCCGCTGTCACAGGGGCGGGCAGGTCGGACGCGTGCGTCAGCTTCCCGCCGCTCAGCCGCGCCCGGGTCTGCCCCACCAGCGCACCCCGGGCCGTGTCGACGGCCAGCAGCCGCCCGTCCGCGGCGGAGAAGTACAGGTGCCCGCCCTCCCCGAGCACCGGAGCGGAAGCCCGCCCGACCCCCGTCTCCAGCCGCCACAGGTCCGTTCTCGTACCGTCCGCCGCCGTGTCGACGGCGAGCAGCGACCCGCCCCGCGCCAGCAGGTACGCGACGTCCCCGGCCATGGCCACCTGCGGCCCGTCCAGCGTGAAGGGCAGCGGGATGCGGGCGGACGCGCCGGTTGTGGGGGCGTACCGGACGAGCTCGGCGGTGTCCGAGTTCTCGTCCATCGCCGTCAGCACCAGCTCCCCGGCGCCGGCCGTGCCGACCGGGGTGAGCACCCCGTCCAGCCGCCGCTGCCAGGACGCCCGGCCGCTCACGGCGTCCACCGCCGTGACGAGGGTCGACCCGCCGGATGGCGCGTGCTCGAAGGCGTAGGCGAGCCCGGCCGCCCCGTCGTACAGGGCGAAGTCCGGCCGTGTGTGCTGCGCCAGCGCGCCCTGCCAGCGGGGCGCACCGCTCGTGCCGTCCAGCGCCGTCACCGTGCCGTCGTCCGCGACGGCCAGCAGGGTGTCGCCCGCCGGGAACGTGGCACCGGGGCTCGCGGACAGCGCGGTGTCCCGGACGGCGGTGCCCTTCACCGGGTCGAACGCGCGCAGCTTCCCGTCCGGCCCACCGGACAGCACGACCCCGCCCGAGATGATCGGGGCGTGGGCGGCCCGCGTCGAGGACGACCGGGCCGACCACACCACGCGCCCGTCCGCCGGGTCGATCCTGGCCGTGCACCACCTGGTACGCCACGATGTACGGGCTGTCCGAGTCGAAGGGCCCCCGGCCGGTCGCCGCGTGGACGATCACGGCGCCCAGCGCGAACACGTCGGCCGGCGGTCCGACCTCACGCGGCCGCTGGAACTGCTCGGGAGCCATGTAGGGCGGCGAGCCGATCAGCTTCCCCGTCTCGGTGCGCAGATCACTGTCGTACGGTCGGGAGATCCCGAAGTCGATGACCTTGGGGCCCCCGTCGGTCAGCAGGACGTTGCTCGGCTTCAGATCGCGGTGGATCACGCCCGCCCGATGGATGTCCCGCAGCGCCTCGGCCAGCCCCGCGGTCAGCCTGCGCAGCTCGGCCGGGGCCATCGGGCCGTTCCGCTTGACCTGCTCGGCGAGCGTGGGTCCGGGAATGTAGAGGGTGGCCATCCAGGGCCGCCCGGCCTCCGGATCGGCGTCGACGACGGGCGCGGTGAACGCCCCGCTGACCCGCCGCGCGGCCGCCACTTCCTGCCGGAACCGCGCCCTGAAATCGGGATCCGTCGCGTACGGCGCGTGCACCACCTTCACCGCGAGCTGCATCCCCGAGGCCGAGCGCGCCAGATGCACGACCCCCATGCCGCCCGAGCCGAGACGGGCCTCAAGACGGTAGGCGCCGGCGTACTGCGGAAACTCCGCTTCCGGATGCGCTCCGGTTCCTCGCAGCGGCGGCATCGCCCACCCCCGTGTGTTCGTGCGCATGCGACGCACGGAGCCTAGTCGATGGTGCGTGCGAGAGGCACGGGGCTTGCTAGCCTGCGCGTCGTACGTGTCTCGCGTACGCGTTTCTCAACGGGGGAGGCCCACATGGGCGTTGAAGAGCACACCGCGGAGCCCGCCCAGGACGAGGTGGACGGAGTGGAGGGGGCGACCGTCACAGCGGCAGCCGCAGCCGCCGCGACGGGCACCCGCTACCCGATCGCCCCGGGCTACCGGGTCAATGTCCGCACCGGACCGGGCACCAGTTACCGCATCGTCAGAACCATGCCGTACGGACAGAAGATCCCGATCTACTGCCAGAAGCCGGGGGAGTGGGTCACCGGCCCGTACGGCACGTCGAACATCTGGGACAACATCGCCAACGGCCAGTTCGTCTCCGACGCGTACGTCTACACGGGGCGTGACGGCTACATCGCACCGCGCTGCGACTGACGGGTACCCCGGGCGTCCGGGGGCAACGGGGGATAATCGACCCCGTGAGCGAGAACAGCGCAGCCCCCGGCACCCCGCCCGCCGGAGGGACACCCTCCGGCGGCGCCCCCACGGCCCCGGGCCCGCGGCCCGAGCCCATCCGCTTCTTCGGTACGACGTGGGTCGACCACGACGGCGGCTACGGGCTCCGGCGCGCCGGCGTCGCCGTCGGCTCGCTGGCCGCCGCCGTGGCCGCCTGCTTCGTCCTGCGCTTCGCCTACCAGGGCCTGGAGATCGCGGAGACCGGCAGCCTCATCGGGATGCTGGTGATCGTGATGTTCTCCGTCTGCAGCGTCCTCGCGTTCCGCAAGACCTGGGAGGGTTTCGGCGCCCGCCCGAAGGACCCGGCCCGCGAGGACAACCTGCGCGGACTGAAGTCGATCGGTTTCATCGGCTCGCTCCTCGCCTACTTCGTCCGCTCGCTCACCGAGGCCCCGGGCGAGAAGCTGCGCCGCACCGAGTACGAGAAGGCCCGCGTCCAGTTCGAGAAGCGCCGCTCGACGCGCACCGGCAACCCGGCGGCCCGCAAGTCATCCGGCCGCAAGCGCCCCAAGCGCACGTAGGGCGCGCCCGGCGGATCCCGACCGGGCCCGCCCGCTCCACGGACGCCTCAGCCCGCCGACCCCGTCGGCGGGCTGAGGCGTCTGTCCGCTTCCCCCCTCCCACCCCTTGACGGACGGCAGCATCGGGCGAAGAATTCATCACATGATGAATTACGAGCCCGGGCCGGCGCCGACCGACCCCACAAACCCCCCGGACGCACCCCCGCCGCCGGCCCCGGCACCGCCTCCGGCGATCGAGGCCCGCGGCCTCACCGTCGTACGAGGCACCCGCACCGTCCTGCGCGCCCTCGACTTCACCGTCCGCCCCGGCAGCATCACCGGCCTCCTCGGCCCCTCGGGCTGCGGCAAGACCACCCTGATGCGCGCGGTGGTCGGCACCCAGGCCAAGGTCACCGGCACCCTTGACGTCCTGGGCCACCCCGCCGGAGACCCGGCTCTGCGCCCCCGCATCGGGTACGTCACCCAGGCGCCCTCCGTCTACACCGATCTCACCGTCCGGCAGAACCTCGACTACTTCGCCGCCGTCCTGCACCCCGGCCGCGCCCACCGGGCCGCCCGCCGCGACGCCGTCACCCGCGCCATCGGGGACGTCGACCTCACCAGTCACGCCGACGCCCTCGCCGGAGCGCTCTCCGGCGGCCAGCGCAACCGCGTCTCGCTGGCCGTCGCCCTCCTCGGCACCCCGGAACTGCTGGTCCTGGACGAACCGACCGTCGGGCTCGACCCCGTACTCCGCCGCGACCTCTGGGACCTCTTCCACCGCCTGGCCGCCGACCGCGGCACCGCCCTCCTCATCTCCTCCCACGTCATGGACGAGGCCGAACGCTGCCACCGCCTCCTCCTGATGCGGGACGGCCGCATCCTCGCCGAGGACACCCCGGACGCCCTGCGCCGCCGCACCGGCGCCAAGACCGTCGAGGACGCGTTCCTCCACCTGGTCGACGAAGCCGCGCCACCCACCCCTCCCCTCGCCCAGGAGACATCCCGATGACGGCCACCGCCACCACCCCGGCCCCGCCCGCGAGCGAAGGCGCCCCGGCCCGCCCGCTCACCCCGTCCCGCACGACCGCCACCGCGGGCCGCGTCCTGCGCCAGCTGGCCCACGACCCCCGCACGATCGCGCTCCTGGTGATCGTCCCGGTCCTGCTGATCACGCTGCTCCGTTACGTCTTCGACGGTGCGGCCGGGACCTTCGACGCCACCGGAGCCTCCCTGCTCGGCATCTTCCCGCTGATCACGATGTTCCTGGTGACCTCGATCGCCACCCTGCGCGAACGCACCTCGGGCACCCTCGAACGCCTCCTCGCCCTCCCGCTCGGCAAGGGCGACCTGATCGCGGGCTACGCCCTGGCGTTCGGCGCGGTAGCGGTGGTCCAGTCGGCGCTCGCGACGGCCGTCTCCGTCTGGCTGCTGGGCCTGGACGTCATCGGTTCGCCCTGGCTGCTGCTCCTGGTCGCCCTGCTCGACGCCCTGCTCGGCACCGCGCTCGGCCTGTTCGTCTCCGCGTTTGCCGCGTCCGAGTTCCAGGCGGTCCAGTTCATGCCGGCGGTGATCTTTCCCCAGCTCCTGCTGTGCGGCCTGTTCACCCCGCGCGAGGCGATGCACCCCGTCCTGGAGGCGATCTCGAACGTCCTGCCCATGTCGTACGCCGTCGACGGCATGAACCAGGTCCTCCACCACACCGACATCACCGGCGACTTCGTCCGCGACATCGCCGTGGTCGCGGGAAGCGCGCTCCTGGTCCTCTGCCTCGGCGCGATCACCCTCCGCCGCCGTACGCCGTGAGAACCCCGATGCGAGGATGACGGGAGACGGCCCGAACCAAGAAGCCGACTCACAGCCCAGCAACGCCCAGCCCAGCACCGCCCGGAGGGTGAACGCATGACCCAGACAGTCGCAGTCCTCGGCACCGGCAAGATCGGCGAGGCCCTGCTCAGCGGGATGATCCGGGCGGGCTGGCGACCGGCCGACCTCCTGGTGACCACCCGCCGCGGTGACCGGGCCCGGGAACTGCACACGCGGTACGGGGTCGAGTCCGTCACCAACGCGGAGGCGGCCAAGAGCGCCGACATCCTCATCCTCGCGGTCAAGCCGCAGGACATGGGCAAGCTCCTGGACGAACTCGCACCGCACGTCACCGCCGACCGCCTGGTCATCAGCGCCGCCGCCGGCATCACCACCGCGTTCATCGAGGACCGGCTCGCCCAGGACACCCCAGTGGTACGGGTCATGCCCAACACCCCGGTCCTCGTCGACGAGGGCATGTCCGTCATCTCGGCCGGCAACCTCGCCACCGGAGCGCACCTCGCCTCCGCCGAGAAGATCTTCGGCGGCGTCGGCAAGACCCTGCGCGTGCCGGAGTCCCAGCAGGACGCGGCCACCGCCCTCTCCGGCTCCGGCCCCGCCTACTTCTACTTCCTGGTCGAGGCCATGACCGACGCGGGCATCCTGCTCGGCCTGCCCCGTGCCCAGGCCCACGACCTCATCGTCCAGGCCGCGATCGGCGCCGCCGTCATGCTGCGGGACAGCGGCGAGCACCCGGTCAAGCTCCGCGAGGCGGTCACCAGCCCGGCCGGTACGACGATCAGCGCGATCCGCGAACTGGAGAACCACGGAGTGCGCGCGGCCCTCATCGCCGCGCTGGAGGCGGCCCGCGACCGCAGCCGCGAACTGGCCTCCGGCAACGGCTGAAACCCGGCCCGGGCCCACCCTCCGCCCCCGGCCACCGGCACCACCGGCCGGGGGTTGACACACCCGGGACACCTCCGTAGTGTGCTCCGAGTTGTCCGACGTGAGCGCCGACCCCGGTCGGTCCCCGGACAGCCATTCCGCAGTAACCACGACAGGACGCGCGACCTCGTGTCGCATGCCTTTTCGTGTGGCTGCGCGAAATGAGGAATCCGCGTTCGAGGGAACGCACCCCGATTAGCGTCGGGGGGCAGGATTCCGCTAAAGTCTCACTCGTCGGAACGGCCCAACGGCCAGGAAGACGAACCCCGCTGACTGGGAATCAGGCCCGAAAGGATCTGATAGAGTCGGACTCGCCGGAAAGGGAGAACGCGAAAGCGGAGGACCTGGAAAGCGAAACTGCTTGACCCGCTTCGACCGGGAATCGGACACGAAAGAGTCTGATAGAGTCGGAAACGCAAGAACGAAGGGAAGCGCCCGGAGGGACCCGGTGAAACGGGACCGAAGGAAGCGTCCGTTCCTTGAGAACTCAACAGCGTGCCAAAAGTCAACGCCAAATATGTTGATACCCCGGCCTGCTTCGGCAGGTTGGTGGTTCCTTTGAAAGTCCTGCACGGGCCGCTTCGGCGACCGGGCAGGCAATTACACAGCGAGGACGCTGAGAACAACGGGTCTTATTCCGACCGGTTGTTCCGCTCTCGTGATGTGTGCATCCGATTACGGGTAAACATTCACGGAGAGTTTGATCCTGGCTCAGGACGAA
>NZ_NEUE01000250.1 GCF_002910905.1 Streptomyces sp. SM11
CCCGCGCCGGGCAGGAGCGCGCCCAGGAGGCGGCCCGAGCCGCCGAGACGGAGGAGCGGGCGGCCCAGGACGCGCTCGGTGCCGTCCACACGCGGGCCCGGGAGGAACTTCGGCGGTGGCAGGACCAGTACGGGCAGCTGCTGCCCGAAGGCACCGCCGAGCCGCTCGCGCAGGCACTCGATGCCGCCGCCGAACCGGACGGCCGGGAAGCCGGTATCCCCGTACTCACCGACCTGTTCACCGAGGCCACCGCCGCCGCCGTCCAGGGCCTGCGTGACCGGCTCGCCGCCTTGCGAGGCGAGCGCGGCGCGCTGGAGGCCCGCCGGGCCGAGACCGAGGCGGAACGGACCCGGATCGCCGCCGAACACGATGACGCCCCGCCGACCGCCCGCGGCCGCACCGCCGACCGTGACAGCCTGGAAGGCGCTCTCCCGTTGTGGCGGCTGGTCGACTTCGCGGACGGCCTCGACGACACGGAACGCGCGGGAGTGGAGGCGGCCCTGGAGGCCTCCGGCCTGCTCGACGCGCTCGTCACCTCCGACGAGCCCCCCACCAGTGGCGGCGACGGATACCTGCGTGTCACCGCCCCCGTCGACGGTCCCAGCCTCGCCGACCTGCTGCGCCCCGAGACCGGTACGCCCATCTCGGCCGCCCGGATCACCGCCGTACTCAGGTCGGTCGCCGTCGCCGACACGGCGGGCGCGGCGACCGCCGTCTGCCCCGACGGCCGTTACGCCGCCGGAATCCTCATCGGCTCCCACACCAAACGCCACGCCGAGTACATCGGCGCCACCGCCCGGACGCGCCGCCGCGCCGAACGCATCGCCGCCTGCGACACCGTCCTGTCCGAACTGGGCGTCCGGTTGGAGGAGGTGGCGCGATCCAGGTCCGGCTGTGAGCAGAGCCTTCAGGAGTACGACACCGCTCGCGCCGCCCTGCCCCGTACCGCCGCCCTCGCCCCGTGCCTGCGCGCACTGGACCGCGCCGTCGCAGCCCTGCGCGCCACCCGCACAGCCTCCGATGCCGCCCAGTCCGTCTACGACGAGACGCAGGCCGCCTGCGCTGTCGCGGTACGTGCCCTGCATCGCGCCGAGTCCGAGCATGGCGTCACCGCCCAGGATGTCGACGACATCGAGTCCGCCACGCGCGCCTTCGAACGGGAGGCGGGCGAACTGGCCGCCCGGCGTCGAGAGCACCTCCGGCAGACCGAGTCCGCCACGGCCGCCGCCGACCGGCTCACGGTCGCCGCGGAGGACGAGGAGGCCGCCGCCGAGGCCGAACGCGCCGCCCGCCGCCGCCACGCCGAGGAGTCCGCCGGACTCCAGGCGCTGCGCGAGGCCGTCGGCGCCGAGGCGCGGCAGGTCATGGCACGCGTCGAGGAGACCGAGGACAGCCTGGAGGCCGCCGCGCGGGAGACGGACGCCGCCCGCGGTGTCAAGGACGAGGCGATCGGCCGCCTGGCCGCCGCCGAGGCTCGCCGCACCGCCGCCGCCGAAGCGCTGCGGGTCGCCGTCACCGAGGAGAAGGACACCGCCCGCGGCCTGGCCCCGTACGCGGCCCGCGAACTCCTCGACATCCTGCGCTGCCCGTCCGGCCTGGCCTGGCCCGCGCAGGAGGCCGACTGGACGGGCGAGAGTCTGCCGCGGGCCGCCGTCGCCGTCCACGAGGCGATCCTGACCGCCACGCGTGAACTCGCGCCCACCGAGTCCAGCGTCAAGCAGTCCGTCACCCGTCTCACCACGGCTCTGGAGGACCTGCACGCCCATCTCGCCGCCGCTGGACAGGACTACCAGCCTGCCTGGGACAGCTCCAGCGGTGTCATCACCGTCACCGTCGCTGACGAACAGGGCCCGTTGCCCATCGCCTCCTTCGCCGAGAAGATCGCCTCCCACCGCCGCGACCAGGCCGAACTCCTCTCCGACTCCGAGCAACGCATCCTCGAGGACGCCCTTCTCACCCGCCTCGCCCAGCAGATCCACGACCGCACCGTCGACGCCCGAGACCTGATCCGCCGCATGAACACCGACATGCGCGAGCGCCGCATGTCCTCGGGCACCACGGTCGGCGTCAGCTGGTTGCTCGCCGACGGCCTCGACGACGAACAGCGTGCCGTCTGCGCCCTCCTGGACGCCGACGCCGCCCGCCTCGGCCCCGAGAAGCTGGCCCGCATGCGCACCCACTTCGCCGCGCAGATCAAGAACGCCCGAGCCCGGCAGCGCGAGGCCCCCTACCGGCAGCTGCTCGCCGAGGTCCTGGACTACCGGAGCTGGCGCCAGTTCGCCTTCCAGCTGGTACGCCCCGGCGGCGCCGAGGAACGCCTCACCCGCGCCCGGCACAGCCGCCTCTCCGGCGGCGAGCAGTCCGTCTCCCTGCACCTGCCGTTGTTCGCCGCCGCCCACGCCATGCTCAACTCCGCGCACCCCGACGCCCCGCGTCTGCTCGCCCTCGACGAGGCGTTCGCCGGCGTCGACGACACGGGTCGCGGCGAACTCATGTCGCTGGCTGCCCAGTTCGACCTCGACCTGTTCATGACCGGGTACGACCTGTGGGCCGTGCACAGCGCGGTGCGTGCCGCCGCCCACTACGACCTCGCGCACTCCGCCGTCGACCACACCGTCTCCGCGCTCCTGCTCCTGTGGGACGGTGAACGCCTGCACGCCGACGACAGCGGCACCCTGAGCAGCATGCTCGGCTCACCAGGTACCCGCTCCGCAGCCCGGCAGGAACTAAAGGTCCAGGAGGCCCAGCTTGTCGACTGACAGCCAGCCGTCCCCGCCGTCGTACACCGAGCTCCGCGAGGAAGGCTGGCGGCGCCTGCTCGCCGCCGCCCGCCGCCGTCTGGAGCGCAGCGGCGGCATCGTCCACGGCGACATCGGCCTCACTTCCCCCACCGAGGCCGAACGTCGCATCGTCATCGGCGTCACCGGCCGGTACCGCCCCGAGACCGCCAGACGCCTCACCATCCCCCTGGCAGACCTCGACGCCTACCTGCACACACGCTACGGAACCGGCCTGCTCCAGACCCTGGGCCGCCTGCACGGTCCGCTGCGCGACCGCCCCGCCGAACGCGCCGACGAGGCGGCCGCCGGTGCCCGGGCCCTCGCGGCAGCCCAGGCCTCACCTCTCGCCGACCAGGGCTGGTACCCGGCCTGGCTGGAGCGGATCGCCGCCGACGGCACCCTCACCCGCCTCCTGCGGCGAGGCGACGCGGCACTGCTCCAGGCCGCCGTCCGGGTCCTGGGGAAACTCCCCGGAATACGGGGCGACGCGGGCCGAAGCCCCCTGCCCCTGCCGGTCCTCGCCGAGTGGGCCACCGGCGACACCAAGGCGCTGCTGCCGGGCGGCCCGCTCGAACAGCTCGTACTGCGCGCTCTCGCCCAACGCACCGCCGCGGGCGACGGGCAGCCGGTGGGGGCCGTCCCCCGAGACCGGGCCGGACGCCGCGCGCTGTGGGAGAGCGCCGGAGCCGTCGCCGACGACCTCGCCAGCCAGGTCCTCGTCCTCAACATCGGCGCCCGCGGAGACGACGTGGTGTGCGACTGGCTGCGTGACGCCGCCGGCTTCGGCATCCCCTTCCGCCTCACCCTCCACCAGCTGACGACTGCCGCCGTCGTCCCCGCCGCCCGTGAGATCCACGTCTGCGAGAACCCGGCAGTGCTGCGCGTGGCCGCCGCCGAACTCGAAGACCGCGCCGCCGCCCTGGTCTGCACCGAAGGCATCCCGTCGGCCGCCTGCCACAAGCTGCTCGCCGCCGCCGCCCTGTCCGGCGCCCGTCTGCACTGGCGCGCCGACTTCGACTGGACCGGCCTGCGTATCACCGCCGCCGCCATGGAGCGCCATGGCGCCCGGCCCTGGCGCATGAGCACGGCCGACTACCGCAGTGCCCTGGCGGGAGGTGCCTCCACGCCGCTGACCGGACCACCCGCCGCCAGCCCCTGGGACCCCGCCCTCGCTTCCGCGATGAGCGAGTCGGGCCAGGCGGTCATGGAGGAACGACTGCTGCCCGAACTCCTCTCGGACCTCGGCTGATGAGCTGGGTACCGGCGACATGCCGGCAGAGCCGGGTCCCGGACGTGACCGGCAGCGGTTGACGCTGTTGCGAGTCTCCTGGGCACCGGGGTGCGGCGTGAGTCAGATTCTGATCACGCGGATGCCGGGGCCGCACAGAATGAGGAGATCAGCAGGGTCCGAGGTGAGGACGGTCACCGGGGAGGGCGAGGCGAGGACGGTGGCGGCCACGATGGCGTCGAGAGCGTACTTGTGGCCGTGCAGGCTTGCTGAGGCGAGGAGCTTGCTGGCGTGGTGGGCGCTGGCTTCCGTGGGCGGCACGATGTTCACGCGTGAGACGGCGTAGTCGAAGCGGGCCTGGTTGGTCTTGGGGTCGCGGGCTTCGACGAGTGTCACGGAGCTCGTGATGACGCGGATGTCCTCGGCTTCGGCCGCGGCGAGCCATTCGGTGAGCTCGGGCGTGCGTCGTACGAGCTTGGACAGGCCCTCGCAGTCCAGGACGAGCGTGCCGCTCACGCGGCGTCCGCCGAGCCGGCCGCGTCAGCGCGCAGGAGTGCCCGCTTGGCCTCGACCGCTGCCTGGTCGACCGGGCCGTGCTCGGCTTCCGCGTCTTCGATGAGTTCGCGCAGCCGGTCCCGTTCGAGTTGGCGCTGGATGAGGGCTTCGACGTAGGCGGACATGCCGCGCTTGCCGGTTCGTGCCTTGAGTGCCGTGATGGTGCCTTCGTGGAGGGAGACGGAGACTGGGCGGACGGGACCTTCGCCGGGAGCGGGAGCGGGGGTGGTGGCCATGGAAGCCATTTTAACAAAACTCTTGTTATTGAGCGGGGTGATTCCGCGACGTTGCGGCCTGACCGGAAGTAGGAGGCGGATTCCCCCGCGGGGTACAGATCCTCTGCGATCACTAAGCGCGACGACGCGATCCGTGGGCTGACGCGCGAGGAACTGCTCGCGCTGCCCGCGGCCGTGGATGCGGTGATGGACTCTGTTCGGGGCTTCATGAACCGGTTGGCCGGACAGGGAATGGAATGCCGTGGTCGGCACTTCGAGTCGGAACTTCCACCGCGCGATGTTCTCCCGGCTGCTGTCGCACACCGAATACGACGTCCGGAAGGCCGGCGGGGTGCGACGGAGTGTGGGGTGGTGGCGAATCGTCGGGTCGGGGGCCCGGCTAGCGTGGCGCGAATGCGTGTGATGAATGGCGACGAAGGACAGAGCCGGGCAATGGATGGGCGTGACCGGGAGGGCGTTTCCGGCGAGGTGCCGGTGGCGGACGGAGCTGTGACCGGGGACGGTCCAGCGGGCCGGGTTCCCGGGCGCGTGGTGGTGCTCGGGACGAGCGGGGCGGGAAAGTCCACTCTCGGCGCGCCCCTCGCAGCCCTGATCGGTGCCGCCCACAGCGGACTCGACCGGTTCCAGCACGGGCCCAACTGGACGCAGGCGACGCCCGAGGAGTTCCGGAAGAGGGCCCTGGCGGAGGCAGAGAGTCCGCGCTGGCTGTTCGACGGCAACTACATCGACCGCGTCGCCGCCGATCTGTGGCCGCGTGCCGACCTGATCGTCTGGCTCAACCCGCCGTTGCCGGTGATCCTGCGGCGGTTGTTCGTCCGCAGCCTGAAGCGGATCGTTCTGCGTACCGAGTTGTGGGGTGGAAATCGCGAGGGCTGGGGTGCGCTCTTCAGCCGTAACTCGGTCCTGCGGTGGGCCGTACGGTCCGACCGGCGACATGTCGAGGAACTGCCGGGCCGGCTCGCGGAGCTTGAAGCGCAGGGTGTCGAGGTCGTACGGCTGCGCTCCGGCGCCGATGCCCGCGCCTGGTCGCGCGCCATGGACGAGCGGGTGCGGGCCCGCGTGACGGAGGTTTTCACGCGGGCGGTGGCGCCTTCCGGGGAACCCTGGAGGGTGCTCGACGCGGCGGACGTGCTGCCGAGGGATTGCTCGGACTGTCTCGCGGCCACTTTTCCCGACAGCCCTCAGATGAACCTGATCGAGCGGGGCAGGGCGGCGTCCGGGGCCGGGGCGGTGGCGCCGGTGTGGCGGGCCGCAGTGGACGGTCTCCTCGCGACAGGTGGTGGTGAAGCCGTGATCCGGGCCTTCACCCGTTGGGAGAGCGGCCCCTCGGAGACCGGCGACGGGGTGGAGCCCGGAGCGCCAACCGCCCGGCAGGCGGTCGCGGAGGAGGCCGCCCCGGCGGACGGGGCATCGCTGCGGCTCCGCTTTGTCTCCGGCGGAGGGCATGGCGTCCTGACGGTCGCGTACGCGAAGAGCGACTGACCGGCGGGGACCGGTCATCGACCGGGCATGTCCAGGTTCGGCTTCCGGTCACGGCCTGTAGGTGGTAGTTGTGCGGGCAGGGATGCCTTTCAACGCCATTTGCCCCGAGCGCAGCAAATGCAATATGTCAAGACCGTCATCTCCGTGGTCAGCATGGGTTTCCTGCGCGGACTCTCGGCTGCCCACATGGAGACGATCCCAGCGATCAACGACTGGGTCGCGCATCCGATCGCCAAGGACCCTGTTCTGTCGGCCACGGGACTGAGGGTCATCCGTAACCGTCACCAGTTGCGCGCCAACCGGCAGATGGCCGATCTCGCCGACCCGTCCGCCGCCTTGCACCTGGTCGGCGAACTCTCCAGGCCGTTGCCCCAGACCCAGGCGGCGATGCCGACTCTGTTGCGTACGTCCAGTTTGCGCTGGACGTTGGCGACATGCGTCTTGGCCGTACCCGCCGAGATGAAGAGCGCGGCCCCGATCTCCGCGTTGGTCATCCCCTTCGCGACCAGCCGGGCGATCTCTCTCCCGGTCCGTCAGCGCGTCCAGCGGCTTCGCGGCCCGGGGTCTGCCGGTGTCCCGGTGGCGCCGCAGCAGGCTGACCGTGAGGGAGGGGCTGATCAGGGTGTCGCCCGCCATCGCGGAGCGCACCGCCTCCACCAGCAGCGTCGGGCCCGAGCGCTTCAGCAGGAAGCCGCAGGCGCCGTCGCGCAGCGCGGTGTGGACGTATTCGTCGAGTCCGAAGGTCGTCACCACCACCACGCGCATCGGGCTCTCGGCGTCGGGCCCGGCGAGTCGCCGGGTGACCTCCAGGCCGTCCATGCGCGGCATGCGGATGTCGGCGAGTACGACGTCCGGGCGCAGTTCCGCGGCGAGTTCGACGGCCCGCAGACCGTCGGAGGCCTCGCCGACCACTTCCATGTCGGGCTGGGAATCCAGGATGAGTCGGAATCCGATGCGTACGGATTCCTGGTCGTCGGCGAGGAGTATGCGAGTGGTCACGACCGGCACCGTAGTTCGCGTTCGCCCTGTCCGGCCAGCGGAACGCTACGCGCTGGTTTCCGCGGTCTCCCCGGCCGGGCCATGGCTCTGGGCGCGCGGGCCGTCCGGCAGTTGGAGTCTACGGTGGCACGCTCTCCGGAACAGCTGAGCACCGGCCGGATTCCGGCCATGTGACGCAGACGGAATCGGCTTCCGGGGCCGGTGGTTACGGGGCGGAAAAGGGCGCTGCGCCTTGAACTGCCGGTTCGTGACGGGCTGCTCTTCAACACAGCGCGGCGAGGCCGGTGATGGCCCTGCCGCAGGGCGCGTTCCGCCACGCGTTCCCCCGCCGCCCGACTCCCCGTCTCTCAACTCGCAGGCGTCCAACTCGCCGTCGCTCGACGCCCCGTCGCCCAGCGCCTCTCACGGCCCGAAGGATCACCGGATGAACGTCGGCGCCCACCGCATCGCACCGTCGGCGAACGTCAGCCCGGACGGCTGGCTGCGTCGCTACCCCGCGACGGCCGGCGTCCGCCGCAGGCTGCTGGTCCTGCCGCACGCGGGCGGATCGGCCGGCTTCTTCCACGCCTGGGGCACCGCGTTCGACAGCGGTACGGAGGTCCTCGTCGCGCGCTACCCCGGTCGCCACGACCGGCTGGGAGACCCCTGCATCACGACGATGGAGGAGCTGGCCGACCGGGTGTCCGAGGCGATCCTCCCTTTCCACGACGTGCCGTTGTCGCTCTTCGGGCACAGCATGGGAGCCTCGCTCGCCCACGAGGTGGCGCTGCGCCTCGGGCGTCGGCACGGAAAGCATCCGGCGGCCCTGCACGTATCGAGCCGCAGGCCGCCGCACCGGCTGACACCGCGCGCCCTGCACGAGCAGGGTGACGAAGCACTGATCGCGGAGATGCGACGGCTCGGCGGCACCGCCGAAGCGGTCCTCCGGGACCCGGACCTCCGGGAGATCGTCCTGCCCGCCATCCGCGCCGACTTCACGATCGTCGGGACCTACGGACCGCGCGCCGCCGATCCGGTCGGCTGCCCCGTGTACGCGTACATCGGGGACGAGGACCCGGGCGCCTCGGTGGAGGACATGTCGGCGTGGTCCGATGTCGCCTCCGGCGGCTTCCAGCTGGACGTCCTGCCCGGAGGCCACTTCTACCTGGTCGACCAGCACGAGTCCCTGGTCCGGTCCGTCCTCGCCCGGCTGCACTCCGCCGACGACGGTTCGCGCCGTCCCTGACCGCACTCCGGCCGGGATCCGCATGATGCACGGGTGTGCGGAACTCCTATCCTGGGCGGGCGCGAACGGCTCCGGCCGGCGCGAACGACCGTAGGGGAAACGGCCATCGGGGGATCGGGGCGGCATGGGCGAGGGCACGGGCAAGGACAGCGGGCGGTATTCGGCGATGGAGGGCATACGGCCGCTCGCGGCCGGTGACCCGGCTCGGATCGGGCCCTATCCGCTGCTCGGCCGGCTCGGTGCGGGCGGGATGGGCCGGGTGTATCTGGCCCGCTCGGCGGGCGGGCGCACGGTGGCCGTGAAGGTGGTGCACGAGGAGCACATCGCGAACGGGGAGTTCCGGGCCCGCTTCCGCCGGGAGATCGAGTCGGCCCGCCGGGTCGGCGGGCGCTACACCGCCCCGGTGCTGGACGCCGACGCGGACGCCGCGCAGCCGTGGGTGGCCACCGGCTATGTGCCCGGCCCCTCACTCGAACAGGCCGTCCGGGAGCATGGTCCGCTGCCGGCCGATTCGGTGAACGCCCTGGCCGAAGGGTTGTTGAGAGCGCTGCGCGGTATCCATGCCGCCGGGATCGTCCACCGGGACCTGAAGCCGTCCAACGTACTGCTCACCGGGGCAGGGCCCGTGGGAGGGCGGGCCGGGGCTCCGGTGACGGACGCGGCGGGCTGGGAAGGAGCATGCCGGGCACGCTACGAGACGGCCCGGCGCCCCGGCCACCCCGTCCGCTGCCACCCCGGTGGTGGAGCTGGCTCCACCACGGAACTCCACCTCGCCGCGATGTGCCGTGCGAGCGGCGCCGGTTGAGTGGACCCCATGAATCCAGCATCGACCACCGACCAGGTACCGGCCGTCCGGCTCCGGTCCGTCACTCGCTCCTACGGCCGTGGCGGCAGCGACGGCAGCATGGTGAAAGCGCTCGACGATGTCAGCCTGACCGTCCGCCGCGGTACGTTCACCGCGGTCATGGGGCCCTCCGGCTCCGGCAAGTCGACGCTCCTGCACTGCCTCGCGGGCCTGGACCGGCCGACCGGCGGCCGGGTGCTGCTGGGCGACAGCGATCTGACCGGACTGAGCGAGGCCCGGCTGACCCGGCTGCGCCGGGAGCGGATCGGCTTCGTCTTCCAGGCGTTCAACCTGCTGCCCTCCCTGACGGCCGCGCAGAACGTGGCTCTGCCGCTGAGGCTCGCCGGACGGCGGCCGCGCAAGGCCGACGTGCTCGACGCGCTGGACCGGGTCGGCCTGCGCGAACGGGCCCGTCACCGGCCCGGCGAGCTGTCCGGCGGCCAGCAGCAGCGGGTGGCCGTCGCCCGCGCCCTGGTGACCAGGCCCGAGGTGCTCTTCGGCGACGAGCCGACCGGCGCCCTGGACTCCACCGCCGGGCGCGCGGTGCTCGGCCTTCTGCGCGACATGACCGACGACGGACGCACCGTGATCATGGTGACCCACGACCCGGTCGCCGCCTCCTTCGCCGACCGGGTCGTCTTCCTCGCCGACGGCCGGATCCGGGACGAGCTGGACGCGCCCTCGGCGGAGCGGGTCGCGGCGCGCATGGCGGCGGGCTCCGGCCCGGCGGCCGGAGCGTCCCCGGCCTTCTCGAAGGGCCCGGCCCTCTCGGAGACCTCGGCCTCCTCGGGGGCGGTCCCGTGCTGATGCTCGCTCTGCGCGGGGTGCGGACGCGCTGGGTCACCTTCGTCGGGTCGTTCGTCGCCCTGGCCCTGGGGGTGGGCCTGATCGCCGCCACCGGACTCGCCCTCGCCGCGACGTTCGACGCCCCGGAGCGTGGGCCCGAACGCTTCGCCGCCGCTCCCGTCGTCGTCAAGGCCGCCGGCCTCCTCCGGGTCGATACGCCGACCGGAACCCGGACCGGCCCCCTCGATCGCCCCGGCCCGGTCCCGCCGTCGCTCGTCGGTCAACTGGGCGTCCTCGGCCGCACGGTGGAGGACCGGATGTTCCCGGTGGACGTCCTGGCGCCCGGTAGCGGCGCCGGTAGCGGCGCCGACGCCGGCTCCGGGACCAGGGTCGGACACCCGTGGTCCGTCGCCGCCGGAGCCCCGTACCGTCTCACCACCGGCCGGGCCCCCGCCGCCCCCGGCGAAGTCGTCGTCACCACCGGGCCCGGCGGAACCGTGCTCCGTACCGGGGACCGCGTCCAGGTCCGCACCCCGGCCGGGAGCGCCACCCGGACCGTCGTCGGCACCGTGGCGGGCCGGGGCTTCGAGGAGGCCGTCTTCTTCACCGACGGCGAGGCCGCCCGGATCTCCCCGGGCATCGACGCCCTCGTGGTGCACGCCGAAGCCGCCGCCGTACGCAGGACGCTCGGGCCGGACAGCGGCATGGAAGTCCTCACCGGCCCCGACCGCCGCCGCGCCGACCCCGACCCCGACCGCGACTCCCGGGTCATGGTCTCCGTCAACGCGCTGCTCGGCACCGCCGCGGGCATCACCCTGTTCGTCTCCGCCGCCGTCGTTGCCTCGACGTTCTCCTTCGCCGTGGCCCAACGGCGGCGGGAGTTCGGCCTGTTGCGCACCGCCGGCGCGACCCCCGGCCAGATCCGCCGTACGGTGTGCGCCGAGGCGGTCCTCATCGGGGTCCTGGCCTCGGCGGCGGGCGCGTGGCTCGGAGCCCGGGGCGCCCCCCTGCTGGTCGGCCGGATGAAGGAGGCGGGCCTCGCACCGCCCTGGTTCGCCCTGGGGGCCCCGTCCTGGCCGCTGCACGCCGCGTTCTGGACCGGGGTGTGCGTCGCCACGGTGGGGGCGCTCGTCTCCTGCCACCGCGCCGGGCGGACCGCCCCGACCGAGGCGCTGCGCGAGGCGGCCGTCGACAGCCGGGCCATGCCGGTGAGCCGCTGGTTGACCGCCGCCCTGGTCCTGCTCGCCGGACTGGGCCTGCCCGCCCTGGCGTTGGCCGTCGATCCCGGCGACCTGCTGGGCAGAAAGTCCTACGTCACCCGGCCCATGCTCCTCATCGCCGGCGTCGCCCTCCTTGCCCCCGTCCTGGTGCGCCCGGCCGGCCGGCTGCTGACCTGGCTGCCCACGCGGCTGCCCGGCGCCATCGGCGTACTCGTGAGGGAGAACACCGCCGCCGGGGTGCGCAGGACCGCCGCCGTCGCCGCGCCCGTCCTCATCACCGTCGCCCTCGCAGCCTCCCTGACGGGTACCGTCGCCACCCTGGAGGAGGCCAGGGCCACCGAGGCGCGCACCGCCACGACCGCCGACTTCGTGGCGACGTCGGGACAGGAGGGCTGGCCGCTGGCAGCCGCCTTCGTGGAGCGGGTGCGGGCCGTCGAGGGGGCTGTGGTCAGCGTCTCGCGGTCCACCGCCGTCACCGTCCTCGAAGAGGACACGGCCCTCGTCCCCTCCCCGGCCCGCGCGGTCGACCCCGCCCGGCTGGCCGCCGTGTCGGAGCTGCCCGTGACGGCGGGCCGGCTCACCGATCTCGACGACGGCGGGATCGTCGTCAACGAGGAGTGGCTGACCACGCGGGTCGGCGACCGGGTCACCGTCTGGCTGGGCGACGGGCGTGAGACCTCGCTGCGGATCGTCGCCGTCCTGGCCACCGGCACCGGCGACAACGGCGTCTACGTCACCCCGCGCAACGCCGGGGGCGCGGACGTCGACCGGATCGATGTCAAGGTCGCCGAGGACGGTGACCGGAGGGCCGTCGCCGCCGTGCTGCGCACCGCCGCGGCCGACACCGGTACGCAGGTGACGACCCGCGCCGCGTGGCCGGCCGCGAACAGCCCGGGGACGAACGATCACACCAGGACCGGACTCCGGATGATCCTCGGCATCGCACTCCTCTGTACGGCGATCGCCCTGGCCAACACCTTGGTCATGGCAACCTCCGACCGGGTCCGCGACCTCGCCGTGCTCCGCCTCGCCGGGGCCACCGCCCCGCAGGTCCTGCGGCTCGTCGCGGCCGAGGCGGTGGCGGCGGTCGGGGTGGGCGCCGTGCTCGGGGGCGCGGTCGCGGCGGTGAACCTGCTGGTGGTGTGGGGTGCGCTGGTGCTGCTGGGCGTTCCGTCCGTCGTCGTGGTGGTGCCGTGGGCAACGCTCGGCCTCGTCGTCGCGGCCGCCGCGCTCCTGGCCGCCGTCTCCGCCCTCCTGCCGGCCTCGCTCGCTCTGCGCACCCGGCCGGTCGAACTCGCGGGCGCCCGTGAGTAGTCGCCGCAGGCCCCGCGCGGGCGCCCGGGAGCTGTCGTCGTCGGACAGGCGCCGGCGTCCGTGCGCAGCCGTCGTCGGCTCGGCAACGCTCGTGATCAACCCGTCCAGGGCATAGGCTCGCCCCATGGGCAGTCACCCGGACAACCTGCCGAACCCGACCACCCCGGCCGGCCGCGAGGGGCTCGCAGCCGTCCTCGCCCGGCCCGACCGCGCGGTCGTCGCCCTCGACTTCGACGGCACACTCGCCGACATCGTCCCGGACCCGGAGCAGGCCCGCGCCCACCCCGGCACCGTGACCGCGCTCGCCGCGCTCGCGCCGAAGGTCGCCGCCATCGCCGTGATCACCGGCCGCCCGGCGGGCGTCGCGGTGCGCTACGGAGGCTTCGCGGGCGTACCCGGTCTGGAGCATCTCGTCGTGCTCGGACACTACGGTGCCGAGCGCTGGGACGCCGTCACCGGCACCGTCCACGCCCCCGCCCCGCACCCCGGCGTCACCGCGGTGCGCGCCGAACTCCCCGGCGTACTGCACGAATTCGGCTCCTGGCACGGCACGTGGATCGAGGAGAAGGGGCAGGCGGTCGCCGTGCACACGCGGCGTGCCGAGGATCCGCAGGCGTCCTTCGAGACGCTGCGCGGACCTCTCGGCGAGCTGGCCGCGCGGCACGGGCTGATCGTCGAACCGGGCCGCCTGGTCCTGGAGTTGCGCCCGCCCGGAATGGACAAGGGCGTCGCGCTCGCCACGTTCGTCGCGGAGCTGGACGCCGAGTCCGTCATCTACGCGGGCGACGACCTCGGGGACCTCGCCGCGTTCGCCGCGGTGGAGAAGCTGCGGACCGAGGGCCCGGACGGCATCCCGGGACTCCTGGTGTGCAGCGGCAGCGCCGAGGTGCCCGAACTGGCCGAGCGCGCCGACCTGTCGGTGCCGGGCCCGGCCGCGGTGGTGGACTTCCTGGCGGCCCTGGCCGAACGGCTGTAGGCGGCGGGCCCCGGCCGGGTGTCAGGCCTTCGCGGTCACGAGCAGCGTGCCGAGAGCGGCCCGGTCCGGGTTCGGCAGCACCTCCGTGTGGACGGCTGCGAAGCCGTGCCGTTTGAGGATGTCCGCCCACTGCCCGGGCCCGTACTGCCAGCGCAGTACCGTCAGGTCGGTCTCGCGGCCCTCCAGCCACGTGCCGCCCATCCGCTGGGCCCCGTACTGCCCGGTCACCGGCTCGCGGTGCGAGAAGCCGAAGACGCCGCCCGACATGAGACGCGCGGCGACGCGCGGGAACAGTTCCTCGGGATCGGTGAACCAGACTGCCCCCCATGTCGAGTAGATGGCCTCGTACTCCCGCGGATCGTCGTCCAGGAAGGCGCACGCGTCGGCGTGGACGAATGTCAGGTGCGCTTCGTCGGCCCAGAAGGCGCGGGCTCGGTCGACCTGTACGGCCGAGAAGTCGACTGCGGTCACCTCGACCCCGGCGCGGGCGAGGAACGCGGCGTTCTCACCTTCCGCCGGCCCCAGGTCCAGTGCGCTCGCCGGGCTGCCCAGGAGTTCGGCACCCGGCCCTTCGTCGTCAAGGCCGGTCCAGTTGAACCGGTCGGCCGCAGGGCGGGGCTGGGGGCCTTCGCATCGGTGTGGCTTGTACGTGTCCCAGTATTCGGCGGGGGTGTTGGGGGCGGCGCTGAGCATCGTTTCTCCGGAGTGGCGCGGTGATGGTTCCTGGCGGGGCCGCCAAGCTACTCGCATCGTCCCTGTGTTGTGAGCGAATGACGTGACTCGCTCGGAAGTGGGCAAAAGGGTGCCCGAGGGCGCACGATGCGCCCCGGGCGATGGTCGGCTACCGGATCAGTGGCAGTTCGAGCCGGGCGAACACGGCCCGCACTTGGCGTAGTCGGCCTCCCACAGCTTCCAGTCCACCTCGAACCCGTTGTCCGCGATGATCTGGGCGGTGCGCTCCACGGAGCCGTCGTACTTGAACGCGATCTCCGGGATGTGCTCCAGGAACCGGCCGTCGAAGTGCTCGGCGCAGAACTCCCGGTAGTTGCGGGTGTCCAGGATGAAGACGTGCACGGCGATGTCGACGATGCGGCCGCAGCACATCTCCAGGCTCTGGCCCCACTTCTCCATCGCAGTGACCAGGTACGACACGGCCGCGTGGAACAGCCGGGTCGCCATCACCTCGTCGAAGGGGTTGTCCCGCATGAGCAGGGCGATCTCGCGGTCCCACACCTCCGGCTTGACGTAGGCGCGGGGGTCACGGAACTCGGAGGCCTCGGCGGCCTCCGGCTCGATGGCCAACAGGGTCATGGTGGTGCTCCTCTCGATCGGTGTTTCGAGTGGTGCAGGGTGGGGCGGGCCGGACGAGGTGGAGTCGGGGGCGACTCCACCGAGCCCGCCCGTTCGCCGAGCACCTGCCCTATGGACAGGCCGGCGAGTCCGGGTGTCATACCTGGGGCGGCCACTGGCGCACCGCAGCCGCGTAGCGGAACAGCGAGTCAGTGGACTTGGCCAGCAGCCGCATGTTCGCTGCTGGGTCGGTGACCGGGTCGAGGGCTACCGCGCGGGCGTGGCGAACGGTGTTTATGGCGATGACCTGGGCCCGAAGTTCGGGGCGGTCGCTTTGAGGCTGTCCGAGCGGTGCGTGCAGGAGGCGAAGACGATCGACGACCCGAGGGCGGTGTCTTACTACCAGGCCACGCTGGCCGACGCGGCAGCCCTCGATGGGGCCCGCCGTATGGCAGGGCGGGCACTTGCCGCCTCGCAGGCCGCGATCGAGCGGAACCCCGGGCAGCCGCCCGGTGAGTCGTGGGCGTCGCACTTCAGTGCGGAACCCCGGGCAGCCGCCCGGTGAGTCGTGGGCGTCGCACTTCAGTATCGGCCGGTGGGCCCATCATTCGGGGATGATCCTCTCCCGGCTCGGCGACCTGGACAGCGCTGCCGAGCACCTGGAGCAGGCGCTCGACATCCACGGCCTGGACCGGCGGAGGAGCCGGGCGATCGTCCTCGCGGACCTCGGGAAGGTGCGCTTGCGGCAGGGGGACCTCGACGCGGCCCTGTCCACGTGGACGGAGTTCCTGGACTGCGCGGACGGCGTCCGGTCGGTGAAGATCGGCGAGGCCGCCGAGGACATGAGCACCCGACTGGACCGCTACCGCAGCGTGGCCGCGGCCGAGGCCGACGCCCTCGTCCAGCGCGCCGAGCACCTGCTGACACCCCCGACCTGACCTGCGTCGGCTGCCTCTCCCTGTGACCCCGTGTGGACCTCGGCCCGCGAAAGTCAGCCACGACGCCGGGGCGGCCGGACGGGCGTCCGCCACGTGTGCCACCTGCACCACGGACGGCATCAGCCACGCCTCCTTGATTGCTTCCTCCTCGGCCACGGACGGCCCGCACTGGGCCGGGTAGAGGGTGAGGAACCCCGAGACCGGAGGCGGCCCATGCGGCGGTGCGCCTTCACCTATTAAGACGGAGCGACCCCGGCAGGCCTCTGGCCTGCGCGAACGATCGAAAGATCACCTATCAGCGGGTTGTTCTACCCAGAAACGAATAGATCGGATAGGCCGCTACCCGGTTCTGGATGGGAAATCGTCAGGACTGCATGGGTGTATGCGTTCATGTCTGTCTTCTATTCACTCGTGGGGGTAATCTGTGCGTGCGGCCCGGAAAGTAACCCGGACTGAGACCGTGAACCGGAAGACGGGCGAGGTCAACGACCACACCGTCCGCTCGTCGGTCTCAGTCACAGCTGGTCTCTGGTTCAGGGGAGGAGGGTTCACCACGATGGGATACGCGGCACACTTGGCACTCGCCGACGCGGACCTCAGTGCGGCGGCCTTCAAGCTGTTCCACAAGATGTGCGGCATCCAGAACCGCAAGGACCACGGCCTGGTCATCGTCGAGAATCAGACCAAGTTCGCCGAGCAGGTCGGCATGTCCCAGTCCTCGGTCTCGCGCGGTCTCAAGCAGTTGGTGGAGGAAGGTTTCATCTACGCCGACGGCCGGAACTGGCGTCTGCGTGCCGACTTCGTGTTCAACGGCAACGGGGCCGCACAGGGCCAGGCCATCCGGAGCGTCCCGGATGACGCACCCGACCCGTACGCCGGGAAGAAGCAGTCCGCCGACCTCACCGTCCTCCCCGGCGGTGCTCAAGGGAGCGACCCCGACGGCGAGTCGTAGCCGCCGAGGTTCCCACGGGCAGGGCGCCCGCGCGAAGCCCCGGCGCGTACGGCCTCACCCCTGCCGCAGCGCCTCCAACTGGTCCAGGAACCACTGCTGCGGCGGCAGTGCGGTCGCCGCCTCGGCCAGCCGCTTCGTGCGGCCGGACCGCTCGTCCCCGCTCATCGTCAGCGCCTCGTGCAGGGCCTCCGCCGTGCCCGTCACGTCGTACGGGTTCACCACGATCGCGTCCTCGCCCAGCTCCTCGTACGCCCCCGCCTCCCGCGACAGCACCAGCGCGCAGCCATGGTCGGAGACGACCGGGACCTCCTTGGCGACCAGGTTCATCCCGTCGCGGATCGGGTTGACCAGGGCCACGTCCGCCAGTCGGTACGCGGCCAGCGAGCGCGCGAAGTCGTCCTTGACGTGGAGGACGACCGGCGTCCAACCCTCGGTGCCGTATGCCCCGTTGATTTCCGTGGCCAGGGTCTGCACCGCCGCCGTGTAGTCCCGGTAGACGGCGAGGTCCTGCCGGGAGGGGTAGGCGAAGGCGATGTGGACGACGCGCTCACGCCACTCGGGGTGGGTGTCCAGCAGGGCCCGGTACGCGTGCAGGCCGCGCACGATGTTCTTGGACAGTTCGGTGCGGTCCACCCGGACGATGGTCTTCCGGCCCTCGCCGACCTGCTCCCGCAGTGCCGCCATCCGCTCCGTCACGTCCGGCTCCTGGGAGCGCCGGCGCAGGAAGTCCGCGTCGGCCCCGAGGCCGTGCACCCCGATCCTGGTCCGGCCGGTGCCGCCGAGGATCTCCGTACAGCAGCCGATGAACGCGTCCGCCCAGCGGCGGGTCAGGAACGCGGCCCGGTCCGCGCCGAGGATGCCGCGCAGCAACTGTTCGGCGATGTCGTCGGGGAGCAGCCGGAAGTAGTCGACGGGCGCCCACGGGGTGTGCGAGAAGTGGCCGATCCTGAGGTCCGGGCGCAGCTCGCGGAGCATGCCGGGGACCAGGGCCAGGTGGTAGTCCTGGACGAGGACGGAGGCTTCCGGGCCCGCCTCCTCGGCGAGCGCCCGGGCGAAGGCCCGGTTGTACGTCTCGTAGGAGGCCCACTGGCGGCGGAACTCCGCGTCGAAGACCGGCTCCACGGGGGTCTGGTAGAGCAGGTGGTGGACGAACCACAGCACCGAGTTCGCGATGCCGTTGTACGCGTCGGCGTGGATCCCGGCGGCGATGTCGAGCATCCGTACGCCCGCCTCGCCGACCCCGCGCCGCACCGCCTCGCGGTCGCCGTCGCCCAGGGCCGCGCAGACCCACAGCTTGTCGTCGACGGCGCTCAGTCCGGAGACGAGACCGCCCCCTCCGCGCTTGGCGTCGAGCGTCCCGTCCTCGCCGAGCGTGTACGAGACGGGGCCGCGGTTGGACGCGACGAGGACCTGGGCGGTGGAGGCGGCGGCTGCGGGTTCGGCGTGCTCGGAGACCATGTAGCGGAACCTAGCCCGTTGGGGAAGCCGCCAAACGCCTCCCGGGCCGCCGTGCTCCCCGCGCTCTGCCGCTCTCGCGCCGCGTGGCCTTCCGCGCTCCGCCGCTCTTATGCGGCGTGGCGTTCCGCGTACTCCGCGATCTCCCGCATCGGCGGCCGTTCCTCGGTGTCCACCGCATGGGTGCGGGGCACGAAGCCGTCCTCGCCGCGCTCGAACTGGGTCAGTGCGGGCCGCACCAGATGGCCCCGGGAGAGCCGCAGCTGCGCCGTGCGGTAGATCGCCGCCGCCATCCGGCCCAGCGCCTGCCCGTCCTGGTGGCGGTGTTTGCGCACGCCGACGTCGACCTGGCCCAGCGCGTCCAGGCCCACCGTGTGCAGCGCGTCGACCAGCAGGCCCAGTTCCACTCCGTAACCGACCGGGAACGGCAGCCGCTCCAGCAGGGACCGCCGTACCGCGTACTCGCCGCCCAGCGGCTGCACGAACCCGGCCAGCTGCGGCCAGTGCAGATTGAGCAGCGGGCGCGCCACCAGTTCGGTGACCCGGCCGCCCTGACCCGCGGTGTCGCCGAGCGGGCGGTCGTACATCGCCTTGACGAACTGGACGGCCGGGTCGGTGAGCAGCGGCCCGACCGTGCCCGAGACGAAGTCCGCGGAGAAGTCCTTCAGGTCGGCGTCGACGAAGCAGACGATCTCGCCGCTGGTCACCAGGAGCGACCGCCACAGCACCTCGCCCTTGCCGGGCAGGGCCGGGATCCGGGGCAGGATCGCGTCCCGGTGGACCACTCGGGCGCCCGCCGCCCGTGCCACGGCGGCGGTGGCGTCGGTGGAGCCGGAGTCGATCACCACGAGTTCGTCGACGAGCCGGACCTTCTCCATCAGTTCGCGGCGGATCGTCGCCACGATGGCCCCGACCGTGGCCTCCTCGTTCAGTGCGGGCAGCACCACGCTCACGGACGTGACGCGCGGATCGGCGTCCCGGGCGTCGGTGAGCCGGTTCAGCGGGCGGTCGCCGGACGACCAGGAACGCCTGGTCAGCCAGCGTTCCACCTCTTCGAGCACGGTCGGCACTCCCTGTGTGTGATCCATCTCGCGGTTCGGACGGCTATCTCAACGGTCCGGTGCTTCGGTTACAGTCTTGAACAACGCGTATGGCCGTCGCATGTCGGGGTCGGATCGCACATAAACGCCTGGATCGAAGATCCAGCGCCATAAGAGCTCATCCAGAGGGACTGAGGGAACGGCCCGTTGAAGTCCCGGCAACCCTCCTGCCGACCGCGAGGTCACGGTGGGGAAGGTGCCAATTCCGTCTTGTGGCGAAATGCGTCGCAAGGAAGATGAGGAGAAAGGGCCTCCGCCATCATGGCTGTTCAGACCGTTGCAGGTAACACCGCTTCTTCTTCCGCCCAGGCCGTGGATCTCGGTCCCGCCGCGGCGCTTTCCTGCCGCGAGTGCGGCGAGCGTTTCGAGCTCGGCCCCCTTTTCGCCTGTGCGTCCTGTTTCGGGCCGCTGGAAGTGGCCTACGACCTGCCCACCGGTTCCCCGGAGGAACTGCGGAAGCGCATCGAGGCAGGCCCGGACAGCATCTGGCGGTACGCCCCGCTGCTGCCGGTGCCCGCCGACGTCGCGGAGAAGCCCAACATCAACCCCGGCTTCACCAAGCTGGTCAAGGCCGACAACCTGGCCCGTGAGCTGGGCGTCACCGGCGGCCTGTACGTGAAGGACGACTCCGGCAACCCGACGCACTCCTTCAAGGACCGCGTCGTCGCGATCGCCGTCGAGGCCGCCCGCGCCTTCGGCTTCACCACCCTCTCCTGCTCCTCCACGGGCAATCTGGCCGGCGCCGTCGGCGCCGCCGCCGCCCGCGCCGGACTGCGCTCCTGCGTGTTCATCCCGCACGACCTGGAGCAGGGCAAGGTCGTCATGGCCGCGGTGTACGGCGGTGAGCTGGTCGGTATCGAGGGCAACTACGACGACGTCAACCGCTTCTGCTCCGAGCTCATCGGCGACCCGCTCGGCGAGGGCTGGGGCTTCGTCAACGTCAACCTCCGCCCGTACTACGGCGAGGGCTCCAAGACGCTGGCGTACGAGATCTGCGAGCAGCTCGGCTGGCGGCTGCCCGACCAGATCGTCATCCCCATCGCGTCCGGCTCCCAGCTCACGAAGATCGACAAGGGCTTCCAGGAGCTGGTCAAGCTCGGTCTCGTCGAGGACAGGCCGTACAAGATCTTCGGCGCCCAGGCCGAGGGCTGCTCCCCGGTCTCCGCCGCCTTCAAGGCGGGCCACGACGTGGTGCGGCCCCAGAAGCCGAACACCATCGCCAAGTCGCTGGCCATCGGCAACCCGGCGGACGGCCCGTACGTCCTGGACATCGCCCGCCGCACCGGCGGCGCGGTGGAGGACGTCACCGACGAGCAGGTCGTCGACGCGATCAAGCTGCTGGCGCGCACCGAGGGCATCTTCGGCGAGACGGCGGGCGGTGTGACGCTCGGCGTGACGCAGAAGCTGATCGAGGCCGGCGTCATCGACCCGACGCTCACCACCGTCGTCCTGAACACCGGAGACGGGCTCAAGACGCTGGACGCGGTCTCCGCGACCTCGCAGGCCACGGCGACCATCAAGCCGAGCCTGGACGCGTTCCGCGCCGCGGGCCTCGCCTCCGCCTGATCCACCGAGACCGAAGCAAGAAGGGCATCCACCATGAGCGTCAAGGTCCGTATCCCCACCATCCTCCGCACGTACACGGGCGGCCAGGCCGAGGTCCCGGCGGAGGGCGCGAAGCTCTCCGAGGTCATCGAGTCCCTGGAGAAGAACCACCCGGGCATCGCGGCCCGTGTCCTGGACGACCAGGGCAAGCTGCGCCGCTTCGTGAACGTGTACGTCAACGACGACGACGTGCGCTTCGAGGGCGGCCTGGAAGCGGTCACGCCGGACGGTGCGGGCGTCTCGATCATCCCCGCGGTCGCCGGCGGCTGCTGAACCGCCCCGGGCCGCCCCGCGGCGGCCCCCACCGCGCCTCTGTGTGACCCCGGTTGCCCCCTCCGCCTGAGAAGCGGAGGGGGCAATTCTGCATGGTTGAGCACGGTACAGTTGGGGAAGCCCCATCCGCTGCCCGAGCCGCCCGCATATGAGTTTGCGCCCGGCCCCGATAAGAAGCAGCCAAAGTGAGTGAACCTCTTGCGGCATAAGTGCCCTTTGCCTGGCCCGACTTGCCCGTAAATCTCAGCAAACCCGCACATTCGCGAGTTGTTCAGTGCCCAGAATTCTCGTCCGATTGACCTGTTGCAGAGGGCAGTTGGACGGATACATTCGGCCGCGGTCGACGCGCTGCGGCGCCGCGCACCCTCTCCTGTCGGGGGTGAGTTCCGACCCGGGGCCGCGAAGTGCGGTCCCGTGCAAGGGCCAGTAATAGGGGAGTTAGGCATGGCTCAGGGCACCGTCAAGTGGTTCAACGCGGAGAAGGGGTACGGCTTCATCGCGGTCGACGGTGGTGCGGATGTTTTCGTCCACTACAGCGCGATCCAGATGGACGGGTACCGCACCCTCGAAGAGGGTCAGCGAGTTGAATTCGAGATCTCGCAGGGCCAGAAGGGGCCCCAGGCCGACATGGTCAAGCTCGCCGTCGGCTGAGCTCGGCGCGGTCGTCCGACGACACTACTCACGCACGCAGGGCCCGGCCCCCGGATCAGGGGACCGGGTCCTCCGTGCGTCCCGGCGACCCGGCCGGGGGCGCGCCGCTGTCCATATCCGACCGGTGACGCTTGCACTCGCAGGGGTCGAGTGCTAATCATTGGCGTTAGCACTCTCCAGGTGAGAGTGACAGAAACTTGGACCGGGCCGGTGAGGCCCGCAGGCGCGGTGGGGCAAGGAACCACCACGCAGGCAGGCCGTCCGTCGCGGGCGCCTCTCGGTCCGGAGAAATCCACCCCTGTCCGGGAGGACCACTTCACATGGCCAAGATCATCGCGTTCGACGAGGAGGCACGGCGCGGTCTCGAGCGCGGGATGAACCAGCTCGCCGACGCCGTCAAGGTCACCCTCGGCCCCAAGGGCCGTAACGTCGTCCTCGAGAAGAAGTGGGGCGCGCCCACGATCACCAACGATGGTGTTTCCATCGCCAAGGAGATCGAGCTCGAGGACCCGTACGAGAAGATCGGTGCGGAGCTGGTCAAGGAGGTCGCCAAGAAGACGGACGACGTCGCCGGCGACGGTACGACCACCGCCACCGTTCTGGCTCAGGCTCTCGTCCGCGAGGGTCTGCGCAACGTCGCCGCAGGCGCCAACCCGATGGCCCTCAAGCGGGGCATCGAGAAGGCCGTCGAGGCCGTCTCCGCCGCTCTGCTGGAGCAGGCCAAGGACGTGGAGACCAAGGAGCAGATCGCTTCGACCGCCTCCATCTCCGCCGCCGACACCGAGATCGGCGCCAAGATCGCCGAGGCGATGGACAAGGTCGGCAAGGAAGGCGTCATCACCGTCGAGGAGTCCCAGACCTTCGGTCTGGAGCTTGAGCTCACCGAGGGTATGCGCTTCGACAAGGGCTACATCTCGGCGTACTTCGCGACCGACATGGAGCGTATGGAGGCGTCGCTCGACGACCCGTACATCCTGATCGTCAACTCGAAGATCGGCAGCGTCAAGGACCTCATCCCGCTGCTGGAGAAGGTCATGCAGTCGGGCAAGCCGCTGCTGATCATCGCCGAGGACGTCGAGGGCGAGGCGCTCTCCACCCTGGTCGTCAACAAGATCAAGGGCACGTTCAAGTCCGTCGCCGTCAAGGCTCCGGGCTTCGGCGACCGCCGCAAGGCCATGCTCGCGGACATCGCCATCCTCACCGGTGGCACCGTGATCTCCGAGGAGGTCGGTCTCAAGCTGGAGAACGCCGGCCTGGACCTGCTCGGCCGTGCCCGCAAGGTCGTCATCACCAAGGACGAGACCACGATCGTCGACGGCGCCGGTGACAGCGACCAGGTTCAGGGTCGCGTCAACCAGATCCGTGCCGAGATCGAGAACTCCGACTCGGACTACGACCGCGAGAAGCTCCAGGAGCGTCTGGCGAAGCTGGCCGGCGGCGTGGCCGTCATCAAGGCCGGCGCCGCCACCGAGGTGGAGCTCAAGGAGCGCAAGCACCGCATCGAGGACGCGGTGCGCAACGCCAAGGCCGCCGTCGAGGAGGGCATCGTCGCCGGTGGTGGCGTGGCTCTGCTCCAGGCCTCGGCCGTCTTCGAGAAGCTCGACCTCACGGGCGACGAGGCGACCGGCGCCAACGCCGTGAAGCTCGCGCTGGAGGCCCCGCTCAAGCAGATCGCCGTCAACGGTGGTCTTGAGGGTGGCGTCGTCGTGGAGAAGGTCCGCAACCTGCCGATCGGTCACGGCCTCAACGCCGCGACCGGCGAGTACGTCGACATGATCGCCGAGGGCATTCTCGACCCGGCGAAGGTCACGCGCTCCGCTCTGCAGAACGCCGCGTCCATCGCCGCGCTCTTCCTCACCACCGAGGCCGTCATCGCCGACAAGCCGGAGAAGGCCGCTGCCGGCGGCGCTCCGGGCGGCATGCCGGGCGGTGACATGGACTTCTGATCCGCCGCGGAGCCCCGGGACCTCTCGGGTGCCTCCGGCTGATCGAAGTTCTGCGTACGTCCCACAGGGGCGGTAACTCCTTCGCGGGGGTGCCGCCCCTGTGGCGTTCTCCGGCACAATCCGGGAGAGCCTTGCGCGGGGCGCGGGGCGCGCCCACGTGGACGGCGTGCCCCGGCCGAAGAGGACCGCGCGCACCAGGATCCTCTTCGCCGACCACGACGGCCGGACCGACCCCGAAACCATCACCGCGGCCCAGGTGTTCGACGGCGGACGGTGGTACGCCCACTCCTCGACGGTCGTCGGCTACGGCATGATCCCGCTGCTGCTGGGCGCGGGAACCGCGGCCTGGGGTCGCTACCGGCTGCGTCGGCGGTAGTCACGGGGCGGTTGCGCGTGGTCGGCGTGGCCGAATGGCTACTTGCCGTGCCCTTCTTCGTACGGCAGCACGTGTCGGTGCGGTGGCGCCGAAGACGGTGGCGCGCCCTCGGCTCCTGAGGTAGGGCGGACGCGAGGCCGCCCGGAGCCCCGTTCCGGCTGGTTTCCCGGTTCTTCCGACGGCCGCTGCCTCTCTTGGCAGCTCACCGCGCGGTCCGGCGACCCCATGCGGTCATTGGTCCAGTCCACTGCCCCTCTGCGCCCCGGCGGTGTGCGACTGCACAGGGTGACCGGCAGGTGCCCCGGTCTCCGGCGGCGAGACCCCGGAGCGGCCGGCCCCGGACCTCCCTGCTCGCGCTATCCAGCCAACTTCGCTCGGTAAGTCGGAATCAGGCGTACCGGTTCGGCAGCGGGACATGATGGCTCTGGTGTTCACGTGGTGAACACCAGTCGCATGAGTAACGTCAGTTATGCAGAGACCATGTGGGCATAACGGTCGTCAATGGTCGTCAACCTACAGAAGGGAAGGTGTCATGAAGCTGCAGAAGAAGGCTTATGTGAAGCCGTCGCTGTTCAAGCAGGGCGACTTCTCGAAGAAGACCGCCGGCTACTTCGTCGGCTCGTACAAGGAGTACTGGACCCGGCGCATCATCTGATCCGCCGGCCAGTTTCCTGTGCACCGTGTGAGAACTTCCGAAAGGTGAAGATGCCCGGCCAGCTGCGTGACTACTTCGTCGTCCTGCCGGACAGCGTGGCGGGAGCGGCGGTGGCCGGGCGGCTTCCCGCACCGGGAGCGACCGGGCCGGCTCCGCGGGCGGGCGACGCCCTGACCGTCGCCCACCCTTCGGGCCGGCCCTGGGTCGTCGCCCGCCCACTGTTCCGCAGGGTCAGCCACCTCGCCCGGGGCGCGGACGCCCTCGTCCTCATCGGCCCGGACCGCGTCCCCGACGCCGTGCTCGCCGGGCTCCTGGAGGGCGCCCGGGACCGGGCCGGGCTGGAACGCCGCCTCGCCCGGCTGCCCGGCCTGTACCATGTCGTCGCCCGGCTCTCCGGGGAGACCTGGATCCGGGGCACCGCCACCGGACTGCGCCGGATCTACCACGCCCGCCACCCGGAGGCCGGAACCCTCGCGTCCGACCGCCCCGCGGCCCTGGCCCGCCTGACCGACGCACCCCTGGACGACGGCGCGCTGGCACTACGGCTGCTGGACTTCGTGCCGCACCCCCTGAGCCGCCGCGTCGTGTGGCGGGGCGTGTACGAGACCGGCGCCGGGTACGGCCTGGCCCTGCCCGTCGCAGCACCGGGCACGGCCGCCGTCCCCGGCCCCACGGAGCACCGCTGGTGGGAGCCGCCGCCCGGCGAACTCTCCCTGGCGCGGGGGGCCCGAAGACTCGGTGATGCCGTCGCCGCCTCCGTACGGGCCCATGTCGGCGGCGTGGACCGGATCAGCTGCGAGCTCTCCGGCGGCATGGACTCCACGGCCCTCGCCTTCGCCGCCCGGGAGACCGGCCCGGCGGCGCTGTCCCTGCTGACAGTGGCCGCCCGGGACCGCTACAGCGAGGACGAGACCTGGGCGCGGAGGGCGGTCGAGGCGGCGAACCGGAGCACACCAGGAGCCACCGCCCCGGACCACCACGTGATCCCCGCCGCCGACGCCCCCTACTTCTACGCCGACCTCGTTGCCACCTCCGCCGAGTTGAACGACGAACCGCTCCCCGTCGCCCCCGGCCGCGCCCGTGCGCATCTGCTCCTGAGCCGGGCCCACGCCACCGGCTCCCGCTACCACCTCACCGGCTACGGCGGCGACGAACTCTTCCTCGGTCTGCCCCACGCCTACCAGGACCTCTTCCACGGCAACCCCCGCACCGCCTGGAACCACCTCAGCGGCCTGCGCCACCAGCTCGGCTGGCCTCTCCTGCCCACGGTGAAGGCCCTGCTGGACCGCTCCACGTTCCCCCGCTGGATCGCGGGCGCGGTCAGCACCGAACCCCGGCCCGTCGCCCGGACCCCGCTGCTCTCCTGGGGCGTACGGCAGTCCCTGCGGCCCTGGTTCACCGAGCACGGATGCGCCCTGATCACCGAGGAGTTCCGGGCCGCCGCCGAGCACGCCGAGCCGATCGACCCGTGGCGCGGGCGGCATGTGGACATCGACGCCGTACGGATGGGGGCCCGGCACTTCCAGGCGATGGAGGACATCGGCATGACGATCGGGCTGCCGGTCGCCGCGCCGTTCTACGACGACCGGATCCTGGAGGCGACCCTCGCCGTACGCCTGCCGGAGCGGGTCAGCCCCTGGCGCTACAAACCGCTGCTCGCCGAGGCGATGCGCGGGGTGGTGCCGGACGCGCTGCTGGCCCGGACGACGAAGGACCACATGTCCTCCGACGAACACCAGGGACTCAGCGAACACGCCACGGAACTGGCCGGGTTGTGGACGGACTCCCGCCTCGCCGAGCGTGGCCTGGTCGACTCCCGCAGCCTGCTCCGGCTCGCCGCCGAGCCCTTCTCCCCGGTCCTGGCCGAGCACTCCATCTCCCCGACCGTGGCCGGGGAGACCTGGCTCCGCACGGCTGAGGACGCCTGGCCGGCATCACCCCACCGCACTTCCACGACCAGCGAGGCAACCCTGTGAAGCTCAGAAAAGGCATCGCCGTCACGAGCACCGAGTACGGCGGCGTCCTCCTCGACGAGAAGGACGGCAGCTACTGGCAGTTGAACGACACCAGCGTCATCGTCGTCGACACCCTCGCCGCGGGACACACCCCCGACATCGCCGTGGAGCGGATCCTCGCCGCGTTCGACGTCGAGCGCGCCGAGGCGGAGTCGGACGTCGCGGAGCTGACCCGGCAGCTCGTCGAGGCGAAGATACTGCGCCCATGACCACCGAGATGACGATGCCGCGCCGGAGCGCGGGAGCGGGCGGCCCGCGGCTGCGTACGGCCATCGCCGCCGCGTTCGTCCTGGCCCGTCTCAAGCCCGGCCGGCTGCGCCGGGTGCTGGCCAGGTGCGCCCGGGGCGCGCGCCCGGCATCGTACGCGGAGACGCTGGAGGTGTTCGAAGCGGTCGTCGCCACCAGCCGCCGCTGCGCGGGCCGTTACGGCTGCCTCCCCCGCTCGGTCGCCGTCGCCCTGGCCTGCCGGATGTCCGGCGTCTGGCCCGACTGGTGCGCGGGGGTGCGGGCGGCTCCGCCGTTCTCGCCGCATGCTTGGGTACAGGCGGGGGGCCGTACGGTCGGGGAGCAGGCGGAACCGGCGGATCTGCGTCCCTTGGTGGTGGTGACCGTACGCGAGGGGGTTCCGGGTGAGCGCGGTGGCAGGGACGACGACGGGGACGGGGGCGGGCAGGCCGCCTGAGGGCGAGGAGACGCCGGCGACGGGGCCCGCGGGGGAGCCGACGCCCTCCGCCAAGAGCAGCGGGACGGGCCCCTCCCCCCTCCGGCTCCTCCTCTCCCGGGTCCGCCCGCACCGGGGCGTACTCGTCCGTGCGGGCCTCCTCTCCCTCACCGGGTCCGCGGCCGGCCTCGCGATGCCGCTGATGGCGAAGCACGCGGTCGACGCGTTCGCGGCGGACCGCTCGCCCGCCGGTCCGCTCGTCGTGCTGACCGCGCTCGTGCTGGCCGGAGCCTGTCTCTCCGCGTACGGGCGCTATCTCATGTCCCGTACGGGAGAAGGCGTCGTGCTCCGCGCACGCGACCAACTGGTGGGCCGCATCATGAGGTTGAAGGTCCCGGCGGTGGACCGCCTCACCCCGGGCGACCTCCAGTCACGCGTCACCAGCGACACGACGCTCCTGCGAACGGTCCTCTCCAGCGGCCTGGTCGAGTCGTTCAACAGCGTGCTGATGCTGCTGGGAACGATCGGCTTCATGGCGTACATGGACCTGACGCTGCTCGGCGTGACACTGGTGGTGATCGTCGGCATCGGAGCCGTGACGTCCCTGCTGATGCCGCGCATCCAGCGGGCCCAGCTCCGCGCCCAGGAGTCCGTGGGCGCGATGGGCGCGGCCCTGGACCGGGTGCTCCAGGCGTTCCGTACGGTCAAGGCGAGCGGGGCGGAGGAGCGGGAGACGGCGGCCGTCGCGGCGGCGGCCCGGCACGCGCACGACCGGGGGGTCTCGGTGGCGCGGTGGTCGTCGGTCTCCGACGTCACGATGATGATGTCGATCCAGCTGGCGTTCCTGGCGGTGCTGGGCGTGGGCGGCGCGCGGGTCGCCTCCGGCTCGCTGGAGATCTCGTCGCTGATCGCGTTCCTGCTCTACCTCTTCTACCTGATGGGCCCGATCGGCGGCCTGGTGGAGGGCTGGACGGGCCTGCAGAGCGGGCTCGCGGCGGTGCGCAGGATCGACGAGGTGGAGTCGCTGCCGGGTGAACCGGCGGGTGCCTACGAGGACGTACCGCGCGATGTGGCTTCGACTCCGCTGGGCGTCACCTTCCAGGACGTGACGTTCGGGTACGGGGACGAGCGCGCCCCGGCCCACAAAGGGGTGACGTTCGACGTCCCGACCGGCGGACTCGTCGCGCTGGTGGGCCCGTCCGGGGCGGGCAAGTCGACGGTGTTCAGCCTGCTGGAACGGTTCTACGACCATGACTCCGGCACCATCACCGTGGACGGCCGGGACATCCGCGACTGGCCGCTGGCCGAGCTGCGCGCCTCGCTCGCGTACGTGGAACAGGACGCCCCGGTCCTGGCCGGGACGCTCCGCGAGAACCTCCTCTTCGCCGCCCCGGACGCCGAGGACGAGGCGCTGGCGGCCGCGGTGGCCCGTACCCGCCTGGACACCCTGGTCGACCGGCTGCCGGACGGTCTGGACACGGCGGTCGGTCACCGCGGCGTCACCCTCTCCGGCGGCGAACGCCAGCGCATCGCCATCGCCCGGGCCCTGCTGCGCAGCCCCCGGCTGCTTCTCCTCGACGAGGTGACCTCGCAACTGGACGCGGTCAACGAGCAGGCGCTGCGCGACGTGATCCTCGAACTCGCCGAGCGGACGACGGTGCTGGTCATCGCGCACCGCCTGTCCACCGTCCGGCACGCGGACCGCATCGTGGTCCTGGAGGACGGCCGGGTCCGCACGGCGGGCACGCACGAGGAGCTGATAGCCGGGGACGACCTGTACCGGGAGTTGGCGACGACGCAATTGGCGGCGGACGCGCGGTGAGGGACGGGGCGGAGACTCAGCGGGCGTAGTCCTTGAGCTCCTCGGTGTCCAGGGTGATGTCGACGGGTCCGGGGAGGGTGACGGCTTCGCCGTAGTCGTACGAGTGCTGCTGCCGGTAGCGGCCCTTGTCGGGCTCACTGTGGACGACGAGGGTGCCCGATTCGCGGTCGATCAAGAGGTACACCGGGATGCCCGCTGCCGCGTAGCCGTGAGGCTTTTCGTTACGGTCGCGACGGTCGGTGTCGTGGTCGTAGGAAGTCACTTCCACGGTCATCAGAACACCCTCGGCGGGCGCCCACTCCCCTTGCCCGGCGAAGTGCCGACGAGGGGCGAGGGTGCCGTCCGGGCGGGCGCGGCCCTGCCGGTATGCCTCCACCATCAGCCCTTGTTCGGGGTGCAGGTCGAGTTCGGGCCGATGCTGCATGCACTGACGCAGCAGCCACATGAAGATGGTTCCGTGGTCCCCGTCCGGCACGGGCTTGACCTCCAGCTTTCCGTTGATGAGCTCAAGCGTCACGGTCTCGGGGGACGTACGGGCGAGCTGCTCGAACTCCTCGACGGACATCTGGGCGTGCGGTGCGTGATCGGCGGTGCTGGGGGTCATGGCGTCGCCTCCTCCCCTCCATCGTGCCCCGTCGGATCTGCGGGCGAGCCGCATGGTCATCGGTATGTCCTCTCGGATCGCGGAACGAGACCCGCCCGGACCGCGTTCATCCGGTCCCGTACGCCAGGCGGCTGCACGGCCCCCGGCGGCCCCACCGGCGGTTCGGGGGACGGCCCCCGGCACGGTCGGCAGAGGCCCCCGAGGAGGGCTTCCGGGGTGCCGGGCACTCCGCACTCGCCGCACTCCAGGGTGCGCAGGACGGTCCGGGGCCCCGGCAGGACCCGCTCGGGCGGCAGCTTGTCGCGCAGGCGCCGTTCGACGAGGCGGGCGGCGCAGTGGACGGGCGACGGCAGCCCACCGGTGAGCGCGTGCAGCAGCTCCGCCTCCGTGGCACCCCGCGCGAACCACTCGCTGACCTGCGGTTCCAGATGTACGCAGTCGGCGGCGGACAGTGTCAGCATGGGGGCCTTGCGCCCCAGGGCGGCCAGCAGAATGAACGCCCGGGAGCGGGTGGGTCGTCGGGGCTCGTCCGGCGGGGCGTCACCCCGGGTGTAGGCGTTCCACCAGTCGTCCTCGCGTGCGGTGCGGGAGAAGAAGGTCCGGGTCACCCAGAGCATGACCTTGTCCGTGATCACGCACTCGCTGCCGCGCCGCAGGTGCCCCGTTCCTGAAGTCGGTTGAGGGTGGTGCGCAGGGCGCACTGACCGTACGGCAGGTGCTTGGCCAGGGTCTTCACGGATACGTCGGAGCCGTCGGGCAGCCGGTCGATGTAGGCGGCGACGGCGGCGTCGCGGGGGAGAAGGTGGGCGAAGCCCCGTTCGGTGCGGGGGCGTTCGCCGGGGGCGGAGCGCTTGCCGTAGCCGGGCTTGGCCCTGGGGTGGGGGGTCGCGGACGGGGTCTCGCGCGGGGCGCGGGGGGCATCACTAAGCTGGCTGTCAGCCATGGGGATCGCTTTCTGGTTTCGATCTTCGGTGGCTAGACCCCTGTCGGTGTTGGAGCACCGGTGGGGGTCGTCCTTTTGCCTGGTCGTGGTCTTCCCGCACGCTAGAGCCTGGCGACCGTGCGTCGCAACTCGATCACGAATTGTCAACTTCGCAGCCAGGGTGGGTGGGTGGGAAAGCTGACCCATCTACCCCATCCTTGTTAAGAGCGCTCGGATCTCGCGGCTTGAGCTTCGGGAGGCCGAAGCGGAACGGGGGCGGTATGAACGACCCGGAGGACGCGGGTGCGAGTGCGGGTGCGGAGCTGACGGCCCGGTTCACCGCGGAGGTCGACTGGACGAAGGTGGTCGACCCCGCCATCCCCAAGCCGGAGGGGCAGTGCGGGCCGGACCTGCTGGAGTGGCTCTGGTCCCCCGATCTGCGAACGGCCCATGACGCCCACGCCACCCTTCACTTCGTGTGCTGTGGCGACGGCGGTTCGGTGCGGCCCGCGGCGCCCGAGGTGCTTCCGTTCCTCGTCGAGGCCGTCCGGGACCCGGCCGTGAAGGTGCGTCCGCAGATCCTGGAGACGCTCGCCGTTCTCGCCCGCGCCGGGAACGAAGCCCGCGCCGCGGCACCCGGGCCGGGGCCCGGCGGATGGTGGCGCACCGCCCCCGCCGCCTGGCCCGCCGCCTGGGAGCGGGCGGTCGACGCGCTGCTTCCGCTCCTCGCCGACGACGTGGAAGGCGACGAGGACGTCCGGGCCGGAGTGGCCGCCGTACTCGCACGGGCCACCCACAGGGCGGACGATCTCGTCGACCGCTTCCTGGCCCGGTTCGAGGACGAGCCCGACCTGTCGGCGGCGGAGCAACTCGTGCTGGCCGTGGGCGAGCTGGCCCCTCATGCGGTGGAGCGGCGCGAGGGCGCCGTCTCGTGGTTGCGGCAGCGGACGACCGACGCCGGGAAGGGCGAGGAGCCCGACATGGACGACGACATCGAGGCGTGGCTCGCCTGGATGGAACAGCACGGGCACGATGTCCGGCCGGCTGCGATCGTCGCGCTGCGCCGCGCCCTTCAACTGCTGTGACGCTGTGATGACCGTCACCCCCGATTCCTTCTGGGTAGTGTCGACCGGATGCCCGTCGGCGGGCGTATACCCGGTGAAGCGAAAGATCCGGGAGCAACTTTTGACCGTCGAGGAGTTCGAAGAGTTCTACGCCCGGGCGGTCGCGCGTCTCACAGGCCAGTTGTACGTGATGACCGGCGACCTCCAGGAGGCGCAGGACGTCGTGCAGGAAGCGTTCGTCAAGGCGTGGATCCGGCGTGGGCGGCTGGAGCGTGACGGGCAGCCCGAGGCGTGGATCCGTACGGTCGCGTGGCGTCTGGCGGTGAGCCGGTGGCGTTTTCGGCGTCGGTCGGCGGACGCCTGGGGCCGGGGGAGTGGCGCGGCGGAGCACGTCGCGCCGCCGGACCCGGACCACGTGGTGCTCGTCGGCGCGCTTCGGGAACTGCCCGCCCAGCAGCGGCGGACCTTGACCCTGCACTACCTGTGCGACCTCACGGTCGAGCAGATCGCCGGGGAGACCGGGCTTTCCAGCAGCACGATCAAGACGCATCTGGTCCGTGGACGGGCGGCGCTCGCCCACCGTCTGCGGGACCCCCGCATCGCTGCCGGGGGGTGCGGAGACCATGGGGACCCAGGGGGCGGTGGGCCGGTCCACCGCCCCGGGCGGAGTGCCCACGAGGACGAGCACGAGCCATACCGCGAGCACGACGCGGTCGTCGCCGACGTCCACGCCGTCGGCGACGACCGATGGGGCCACGTCGATGCCCTGACACCAACTTCGTTCTTTCCCCTTCCCTGCCCCCGTCCGTGCCCCGGCGGCTTCACCGGGCGGTCCCGTACGCCTCGTCGCATCCGTGAGGCACGCCCGAAAGGTGCCTGAGTCTGTCCACGCTTTCCCCCGGGCTGCGGCCTGCCTCCGTCCGCCCCGCACCGCCCGAGCCCCGGGTGCCCGTCCCGCCCGAGCCCCGGGCGGGGTGGTTCCGCCGGGTGGCCGATCGCCTGACATCCGCCGACCGGGGCGTGTTGTGGCTCTATCTGCTGACCCGGATATCCCTGTGGACCACGGCTCACTTCGCCCGCCGGATGTTCCCGGCCCGCCCCGGCACACGGGAGGCGGCGCCCGTCCTCGCGCCCTTCCAGCAGTGGGACGCGAACCACTACCTCCACATAGCGCGCGACGGCTACTTCCCCGCCGGCGCGGGGCCGTGGACCATCGGCTGGGACAACCGGGAGGCGTTCTTCCCGGGCTACCCCCTCCTTCTCCGCGCCGTGCACACGGTCGTGCCCGACTGGACGGCGGCCGGGCTGCTGATCTCGTTCGTCGCGGGGGCGGTGGCCGTACTGGCCCTGGCCCGTATCGCGCGGGCGTATCTGCCGGAGGACGCGGCGGGCCGCCGTACGGCCGCTCTCTTCCTGCTCTCGCCCTGCGCGGTGTTCCTGGCCGTCGGGTACACGGAGGCGCTGTTCCTCGCGTTCGCCCTGCCCGCCTGGATCGCGGCGATGAGGCACCGGTGGGCGCTTGCCGCCGGACTGACCGCGCTGGCGACGACGGTGCGGGTCAGCGGCCTGTTCCTGGCCGCCGCGATCGCGCTGGCCTTCGTGCTGTCCGCCCGGACCCGGCGGGACTGGCGGGCGGCGGGCTGGCTGCTGCTTCCGGCGCTGCCGCCGGCCGCGTACAGCTGGTATCTGCACACGCACACCGGCGACTGGATGGCCTGGAAGCACGCGCAGGAACGCGGTTGGTGCCGCACCTTCCACGCTCCCTGGGAGGCGTGGGCGAACACCTGGCACGGGGCGTTCGACCGTACGCAGTCGACGGGGTACGCGTTCATGTTCCAGGCGGAGTTGGCGGCGATGCTGGTGGGCCTGGCGCTGGTCGCCGTCCTTCTGCGCCGCCGCCGCTGGCCGGAGGCGGTGTACGTGGCCCTCAGCCTGTGGGCCCTGGGGACCTCGTACTGGTACACGTCCATCCCGCGCGCGACGCTGCTGTGGTGGCCGCTGTGGATCGGCCTGGCGGCGCTGAGCCTGCGTCATGCGCGGTTCAGCACGGCGTACTTGTGCGTGGCCGCACCGGTGACGACGATCGTCGCGCTGACGTTTCTGACGGGGAGGTGGGCGGGGTGAGGGGACGCACGTCGGCGGGCGGGGCGGCCTTCATCGCCCCTCTACTCTCCACCGCCAGTGCCTCGCACGTCGTCCCGGGCTCGCTGTCGCTCCACGAGGCGTTCCAGCGACCACCGGGTCCATGGATGCCCGGCCCCCAGCACGCGTGTCCGGGCATTCGCCACCAGCTCTGCCTGTTCCACCGCCTCCTCGAACAGCCCGAGCTCCCCGAGAACGCGACTCTGCAGGGAGCGGGCGGCGAGAGTCTTCGGATGGTCGATTCCGTAGGTGCGCTCGGAGCCCGCGACCACGGTGCGGACCAGAGGCAGAGCCCGGCTTCGATGGCCCGCGGCGACCAGGGCGAAGCCGTAGTTCAGTTCGGCGTCCAAGGTGATGGGATGCCCGGGACCGACCTCCCTGTGGCAGTCCGACACCAACTCGGCTCCGGTGGCCGGATCCATCTCCGGACCGGCAACGAACTCCAGCAGGTACGTCCGCGCGATGAGCGTCGATGGATGAGTCGCACCGAGTGCGGCGGACCGGCCCTCGACCGCACGGCGCACCAATGCCACCGCCTCGTCCTTCTGATCGAGAACCCAGGCGAGCACCGGGGACAACCCAGCACAGCTCTCCAGCGTTTCGACGGCACTCGCACCGAACACAGCTGTGCAATCAGTAAGGGCGAGGCGATGGGCCGCCTCCGCCTCCTCGTAACGCCCGAGCCGGTAGAGGGACCGCCCCACACGCTGGCGGATGGCGATCACCGCAGGGTGGTTCGCCTCAAGGCTCCGCGTCCCGCGTGTCGCCGCGTCCTGCGCCACCGACAGGGCAGACGCGTAATCTCCGGCTCGATGGAGTGCGATCGCCAACCGGACGTGCACTCCAGCACGCGCGCCATGGTTGCCCGCCCGACCTCGGCCCACTGAGTCGCTCGCCGTAGCAACGCCAGGGTGTGCGGTACGTACGGAGCGAGAGGTGGATCTTCGCGGGCCCATGGACGCGACACGTCCGGCATGACTGCCATGAGCAGTTCCGCGGCAGTGCTCACCAAAGCGTCGCGCTGACCGGACGGGGTGCCCCGGGCGATGCTTTCCAGCAGTACCCCGTGGGTCCGCAGACAGCGAGGCGGACCGGGAACCAGCCGTGTGAGGGAGTGGTCGAGCAGGCCGCGGAGTGCCAACTCCACGCGGGCCCGGGGCAGCACTGTATCGATGCCCGGGCCGGTCAGCAGGTGGAGAGGCAGCGGGTCGTGGGACCAGCAGCTGAGCAACTGGACCAAGGTCGTGGCTTCCGGTAACCCTTGGGCGTGCAGTGCGTTCAGCGACAGTTCCCAGGTGGTGCTGGCGAGATGACGCGAAGGGTTGCCGCCGCCGTACGCAGCCCCTTGATCCAGAAGTTCGATGGGATCCACCCCGTTGCCCCGGTCGAGGGCAAGCCCGTACTCCGCCATGCTCCATGGACTGATCACCTGGTGTGCCAGATAGCCACCTGCGAGGGTGAGCGCCAGTGGCAGACGGCCCAGCCGGTCCGCGATGTCAGCCGCTTCCTCCGCGGTGCCCCTCTCCGGCGCCAGGTCGCACAGCACCTGCGCCGCGTCCTCCCGCGGCAATACACCGACGTGGTGAAGTGTTGCACCGGGCCACCAATGGGAGGCGACCTGCCGGGTGGTGACCAGAGTGATGCCGCGCGGACTCGTGCGCAGCCAGTTGCCTTCGCGCAGGATGGCCGGGTCGTCGGCGTTAAGGGGCCGAGGTATCGTGCGCGCCCAGGGTCGGCTCAACGTCATCGAGCTCTTGCGATACGGCAATCGCCTCCCAACGAGATGCTGGTCGCCCATCAACTCCCGACTGCGGAGCAGCAGGGCGAGTTCAGCCTCGCCACCTCTGGGCGAAACGCCTGAGTTCGTAGTGAATGACTGAACGTGAACAGCTGCTCAGAGTGTCCTGATTCTTGTTGCAGTTCAACGACCTACTGCCCTTCAGCCAGAGGTGGAGCCGCTTCTGCAGCCCTGGTTCGAGCGATCGCGTGAAGCGCCGCCGGGGTGCTCCACTCCGGAAGGGCTCAGCGGACGTCGCTGACGAAAGCCGACCACGCCGAGGCTCCGAAGACGAGGGCCGGGCCCTCCGGCTGCTTGGAGTCGCGCACGGGGACGACGCCCGGAAAGCCGTCGGACACCTCGATGCACTGTCCGCCGTCTGAGTTGCTGTACGAGGACTTCCGCCATGTCGCGGAATTCAGGTCGGCTCGGCGGGATGGCATGTTCGGATCTCCTTGACCAGCTGCTGGATGAACTCGGTTGTCTGCTCCGGAGAGAGCGCCTTGTCTCGCTGTACATCGTAGGACAAGCGCAGCTCCTCGACGCGTCCTGATTCCTCAACCAGTTCACCGGACTTGCTGCCCTCCAGATAGGCCACGGCCTTGCCGTTGGCCAGCCACAGGACCGTCAGCGAACCGCCCATCAGATCATGCAGCCCTGCCGAGAAGGGCAGCAATTGAAGCGTCACGTTCGGCCGCTTCTGCTCCCCGGGATCGTCGACTTCTTCGAGGAAGGCGCCGCCGCGGGCAAGGGGGGCCTGGAGCTCATCGGCAACGACGTCGCCGCGTTCTGCGACGACCTGGTCAAGGACTCACGAACCTATGCGGACGTCTACCAGGAGTCCATCGGCAGGGAACCCGGTACCGCCGAGAAGTGACCCACTCGTCGCCCCGTGCCGGTGGGCGTAGCCCGCACGCGCGGTTCGTACGCCTTGGCGCGGCGCGGCACGGCCATTCCCCAGGACGACACGGCTGACCTGTGGTCCTGTTCCTCAGGAGTCGGATGCCGGGGTCCGCCGGCCGGCGGAGCCTGTCACGGCCGGTAGATCATTTCGATCAGGCCCCCGGCGATCAGCGCCCACGCCCCGACGCCCAGCAGCCACCACGAGTCGCTGACCGCCCCGGCTGCGAGGAGCAGCACGGCGGCCAGGAGCAAGGAGTACTCGGTGTGCCGCAGGCCCCGGGCGAAATCCGGACCCTTCACCCGATCGGTCGCAGGGTCGGCACGGGCAGGTGAGTGATGCGGACACGGAAGCTGCTCAGGGGGCCCATGGCGTAAGCCTAGGCACGACTGAGGGCGGACGGCAGGGCCTACTGTCGAAAACGGCGTCAAGGTTGTCTATCGTCTTCCAGTGCGAACAATCGTGGTGTCCGTCCGCAATGCGGAGGGCTTGGTGTGGTGAGGCAGCGGTGGCCGCGCCTCCGGCATCCGGCGCAGGCGGTCGTGGTCGGCTTCGCCGCCGCGATCGTGGCCGGGACCGGTCTGCTGATGCTGCCGGTGGCCAAGGCCGGGCCGGGCGGCGCCGGTGTGCTGGAGGCGTTGTTCACCTCCACCTCCGCGGTGTGTGTGACCGGTCTGATCGTGGTGGACACACCCGAGTACTGGACCGGGTTCGGGCAGGCGGTGATCCTGGGGCTCATCCAGGTGGGCGGCTTCGGCATCATGACCTTCGCCTCCCTGCTGGTTCTCCTGGTCTCCCACCGCTTCGGTCTGAAAGCCCGCATGACGGCCGCCGCGGAGACCAAGACCCTGGGGCTGGGCGACGTTCGCTCGGTCGTGACCGGTGTGGTCAAGGTCAGCCTGCTGCTGGAGGCGATCACCGCGCTGGTCCTGACCCTGCGGTTCGCCACCGCCTACGACGAGTCCTGGCCCCGGGCTCTCTGGCTGGGCGTCTTCCACGCCGTCTCCGCGTTCAACAACGCCGGATTCGCCCTGTACTCCGACAGCCTGATGGGCTTCGTCACCGACCCCTGGATCTGCCTGCCCATCGCGCTGGCGGTCATCGCCGGTGGGCTGGGCTTCCCCGTCCTGTTCGAGCTGCGCCGCCGGTTCCGCAAGCCACGCGGCTGGTCCCTGCACACCAAGATCGTGCTGTGGGCCACCGTAGTCTTCCTGGTCGGCGGCAGCGCCTTCATCACCGCGCTCGAATGGTCCAACCCCGCCACCCTGGGCCCCCTGGACGCCCCCGGCAAACTGCTGGCCGGGTTCTTCCAGGGCGTCATGCCGCGCACCGCCGGGTTCAACAGCCTAGACACCTCCCAGATGAACCCCGCGAGCTGGCTGGGCACCGACGTGCTGATGTTCATCGGCGGAGCCAGCGCCGGCACCGCCGGCGGTATCAAGGTCACCACCTTCGCCGTGCTGTTCTTCGTCATATACGCCGAGATCCGCGGCGAAGGGGCGGTCAACATCTTCCACCGCCGTCTGCACGGCGACCTCCAGCGGCAGGCCCTGACCGTGGTGCTGCTGTCCGTGGCCGCCGTCGCCGTCACCACCGTGGCCTTCATGGTCTTCTCCGACCACAACCTCGACCAGTCACTGTTCGAGGTCACCTCCGCCTTCGCCACCGTCGGCCTGTCCACGGGCATCACCGCCGACCTCCCCGTCGGGTTGCAGCTGCTGCTGATCGCCTTGATGTTCATCGGCCGGCTCGGCCCCATCACCGTCGCCTCCGCACTCGCCCTGCGCACCCGTGTCCGCCTGTTCGACCTTCCCGAGGAGCGACCCGTCATTGGCTAGGAAGACCACCCCCAAGAAGCGCCGTACGGGGGGACCTCAGGGCTCCGTCGTCGTCATCGGACTGGGCCGCTTCGGCCGCGCCCTGGCCCTGGAACTCGTCGACGAGGACACCGAAGTGCTCGGCATCGACGAGAACGCCGAAGTGGTGCAAGCCGTCTCGGGCTCCCTCACCCACGCCGTGCGGGCCGACTCCACCAAGGAGGACGCACTGCGCCAGCTGGGCGTCCACGAGTTCGACCGTGCCGTCGTCGCCATCGGCAGCGATCTCGAAGCCAGCATCCTCACCGCCTCGCTGCTGATCTCCTTCGGCATCGAGGACGTCTGGGCCAAAGCCATCAGCAAGGCCCACGGCCGCATCCTCACCCAGCTCGGTGTCCACCACGTCGTCTACCCCGAGCACGACATGGGCCAGCGCGTCGCCCACCTCGTGCGGGGCCGCATGCTCGACTACATCGAGTTCGAGGACGACTTCGCCATGGTCAAGACCAACCCGCCCGCCGACATCATCGGCCTCCCCCTGTCCAACAGCGCCGTCCGCTCCCGCTACGGCATCACGGTCGTCGCCATCAAGCGCCCCGGGGAAGGCTTCACCTACGCCACCCCCGAAACGGTCGTCGAGGCGGACGACACCATCATCGTCGCCGGACGCACCCGGGCAACCGAACGCTTCAGCGAACTCCAGTAAGACCTTCCAGCTCAATCCCCGCAGGCGGCGGGAGCGGGCCGGCGGAAAGCCCGGCCCGGAACGACTCCAGCTGGTAGCCCACCAGTCGGCGGGGCGCGGCGGCGGCATCCGCCCCCGCCGCGTTCACCACGCTGCGATTGGCCGGCAGCACCAGCACCACGTCGGGCACGTCGAGGTCCGGACGCAGCGCTCTCGCCCCTTGTGCCCGCCGCACCAGCAGGGCCAGCCCCTTCTCCGCCCGGTCGCGCTCCCCGGCGAAAGCCGTTTCGTCCGGGAAACGGGAGAGGAACGCGTGGGTGAAGCCCCGGTCGGCGGCCTGCATCGCGCACACCTTGCGGAACACCGCGTGGAAGCCGCGCCAGGGGTCCGGGTCCTCCAGCGCCTCGTCCGGCGCGCCCGCGCACTCGGTGAGCTGCTCGGCGAACGCCTCGCGGGCGGCCCGCAGGATGCGCTCCCTGTTCTCCCGGGCATCCGTCCGCAGGCCGACGGGGCCCGAGGCACTCTGCGAGGGTCGGGTCCCGGTCCCGGTGCCGGCACGCAAGCCGGGCGAGGTGCTCGTACGGGTGCATGCGGCGAGCGTCAACGGTGGCGGCCGGGCAAGCGCCCTCACCGGCGGCTACTCCGCGGTGTTCCTCGCCACCGCCGTCACCCTGGTGGCCGCGGCGGTCGTCGCCGCGACCATGCTCCGCGGTACTCGCCCCGCCGGCACCCCGCAACAGCTCGCCGAGGTGCCGGCCCACGTCGGTTGATCGCCGCTGGTGCCGCTGGTGCTGCCGCCCTGGCCGGGGCGTTCCGGGGCGGATCCGCCCCGCTCACCCTGCCGTTGCCGGGTCTGTCCCGTCCGGCGCCGTGACGATCTGGACCCGCGTCCCCATTCGTTCGCGGCCACGACCAGGCACACGGCCACCAGGACCACGTTCTTGACGACGTACTGCCCCTCCATCGTCGGGGCGGGCGAGTGGGGTTGCCACATCGCGTCGGGGAGGAGGAAGAGGGTCGAGAACACGCCGCCCATGTGGAGGAAGAACGCGACGAGGGCGGGGCGCAACAGACGGCGGCCGGCGAGCAGACCGATGCCGATGGCCGTCTCCAGTGCCGCGAGGGAGAGCAGCAGGGCCGTCTCCGGTACGAGGCCCAGGGTCATCCTCGTCGCCGCGTCGACGGCCAGTTGCTCCGCGGGGCTGGCCGAGGGGAACAGCTTCAGGACGCCGAAGCCGAGGAAGACGATGCCGACCGTCACCCTCAGCAGGGCGAGGGCGTGGGAGTCGACCAGCGCGGCCGTTCGGCTCAGGATTCGGGGACCGGCCGGGGCTGTCGGGTCCGTCCGGCCGGTCGGGTTGGTCGGGCCGGTCGTGGGCTGGTGACCACGGCCGAACTCGGGCCTGCGGGCCAGGGGTTCGGGTTCGCTGCCGGGCGGGGTCAGGCGCGGCTCTACGGTGTGGCTGCTCATGTGCGATCTCCCGCTGTGTCTGTGGGGGTGGGGAAAACGTGCATGGGTGGCCCGCGCGGCTCGGCGGGTACCTGGGGCATTGCGGGGCGGTGCGCAGGTGGGGGCCGGCGGGTGAGGTGGCGGGGGAAGTGGCGGGCGAGTACCGGAAGGCTGCCGGGGTCCGTGGCCGGTGCCGTGGTGTCGACGTTCTTCAGCTGCTGCTCATGGGCTCGAACGAGGCGGGTTTCGCACGAGGCGGGGCCGGTACGTGATCGACGTGGCCGGCCGCCTCTCGATGCCTGGTCTAGACCATACGGATGAGGGTCGGGAGGTCGTCAAGGGGCGTGTCCCGCGGCACCGGCCAGAAGGGGCGCATTCGCGCCATGTTGCTTCAGGGGTGGAAGAGGGCGCCCATGCAGTCGCCGTCCAGGGGGCGGGGGCCCTCCGTGGAGGGCCGGCGGAGGGCCGGTAGAGGGCCGCGCACCCGGTTCACCGGGCCGGACGGACTTCCGTCCGCCTCTCTGCTGAGCAGCCCTGTTTCCGTCGGCGCCGCGTCCGCCGCGCCCCGAAGCGCGTGCGCGGCTCTGACCCCCATGGTCTCTTCCGGCCATTCCGGCGTCCTGGTGCCCGCCGGGCCCGTTACTCGCCGGTCCGCCGTGCATCGCCGGCCGTTCATCCGGCCGAAAGCAGCCCGGGCCATTCCGGGAGGCATCGGGCACCGCCCGCCTGCGCGGCCGGGCACACGCCACGGGGCCCGGAGCGTGTGCCCCGGGCCCGGCAGGCCCTGTGGAACGGAGGAGCCTGGCGGGGCCTGCCGCCGGCTGCAGGGAAGCGCTCCCTGGTCATCCTGGCCGCACTGTTCGTACGCCACCGACACCGCCACCGCCTCCACCGCCTCCACCGCCGGTGGCGGCGGTGGAGGCGGTGTGCGTCGCGCTGAGCCTGCGCCGCCCGTGGTTCAGGACGATGCGTCTGCGGGGATCCTGCACGACCCCGAGGGAGGGGGCGAGAGAGTGCGCAGCGCCCGTCCGGCGCCGAGGCCGGGCACACGTCGGGGCCTCCGGGCCGCCCGCCCCTCACCCCCGTTCCAGCCCACCCCGCCCGATGACCCCCGCGTACCACCGCGCGCTGTCCTTCGCCGTGCGGCGCTGCGACGCGAAGTCGACGTGGACGATGCCGAACCGCTTGCTGTACCCGTACGCCCACTCGAAGTTGTCCAGCAGCGACCACAGGAAGTACCCGCATACGTCCGCCCCGTCCTCGATCGCCCGGTGCACGGCGCTCAGGTGGGCGTCCAGGTACGCCACCCGCTCCGGGTCGTGGACCTCGCCCTCCGGGTCGGCGTAGTCGTCGTACGCGGCCCCGTTCTCCGTCACCAGCAGGGGCAGGGAGGGCAGTTCGTCGCGCAGGCGGGTCAGCAGTTCGTACAGGCCGTCGGCGTCCACCGGCCAGTCCATCGCCGTGCGCGGGCCCTCTGCCGGGGTGAACGCCACATGCTGCTCCGCGCCCGCCCACGGGGAGGGGGACTCCGACCTGCCCGCCGAAACCACGCTGGGGGAGTAGTAGTTGATGCCCAGCGAGTCGATCGGGGTCGACGTGACCTCCAGGTCGCCGTCCCGCACGAACGACCAGTCCGTCACCGCCGCCGTGTCCTCCACCAGGTCCTGCGGCAGCCGGCTGTGGAAGACCGGGTCCAGGAAGATCCGGTTCGCCACCGCGTCGATCCGGCGCACCGCGTCCCGGTCGGCCGGGGTGTCGTTCAGAGGACGCAGGGCGTGGAGGTTCAGCGTCAACGAGATCTCGGCCGTCTCCGGCAGGCGGTCGCGCAGGACCCGGGCGCCGGCGCCGTGTGCGAGGTTCAGGTGGTGGGCGGCGCGCAGGGCCGCGAGGTCGCTGGTCCGGCCGGGGGCGTGGACCCCGTTCCCGTATCCGAGGAACGCCGCGCACCAGGGCTCGTTGAGCGTCGTCCAGGTCTCCACCCGGTCGCCCAGCGCCCCCGCGACCAGGCCCGCGTACTCCGCGAACCGGTGCGCGGTGTCCCGCTCGGGCCAGCCGCCCGCGTCCTCCAGCTCCTGCGGCAGGTCCCAGTGGTAGAGCGTGGCGACCGGTCTGATCCCGGCCGTCTGCAGCTCGTCGACCAGGCGGCGGTAGAAGTCCAGGCCGCGCTCCACGGCCGGGCCCCGGCCGGTCGGCTGGACCCGGGGCCAGGAGACGGAGAACCGGTAGTCCGTGACGCCCAGTTCCTTCATCAGGCGTACGTCGTCCGGCATCCGGTGCAGATGGTCGGCGGCGATGTCACCGGTGTCGCCGTTGCGCACCTTGCCGGGCGTCCGGCTGAAGGTGTCCCAGATGGACGGCGTACGGCCGTCCTCGGTCGCCCCGCCCTCGATCTGATAGGCGGCGGTGGCCGTGCCCCAGCGGAACGCGGTGGGGAAGCGGAGTCCCACCACGGTGTCGGGGCGGGACTCCGCGGAGGTCGCCGGACGGGCATCGACAGCGGTCATGGGACGGACACTCCAGAGCGAGGGGAGGAGGGGAGGAGGGGACGAGCAGAGGAAGCGGGAGGGAAGGGCGCTGCGTCAGCCCTTGACCGCGCCCTGCATGATGCCGCCGACGATCTGCCGGCCCAGCAGGCCGAAGACCAGCAGCACCGGCAGTGTGCCGAGCAGTGTGCCGGCCATGATCACCGACTGGTCGTTGACGTAACCGCCGCCGAGCTGACGCAGCGCGACCTGCACGGTCGGCTCCTGCGAGGACAGCGCGATGATCGGCCAGAAGAAGTCGTTCCACGCCGTCATGAACGTGAGCATCCCGAGCACCGCCATCCCCGGCCGCGCGATCGGGATCACGATCGACCAGAAGATCCGGGCCGTCGACGCCCCGTCCACCCGGGCCGCCTCGATCAGCTCGTCCGGCAGCGACTGCACCAGGTACTGGCGCATGAAGAAGACGCCGAAGGCGGATACCAGGCCCGGCAGGATCACGGCCTGGAGCTGGTTCACCCACTGGAGTTCGGCGATCAGCATGAACAGCGGGATCACGCCGAGCTGCGGCGGGATCATCATCGTCCCGATCGTCAGCGTCAGCAGCGCGCCCCGGCCCCGGAACTTCAGCTTGGCGAAGGCGAATCCGGCCAGCGTGCAGCACAGGACCGTGCCGAGGGTGATGGACCCCGACACGATCAGCGAGTTCAGCAGCGCCTTGCCGATGTCCGCCTCTTCGAGGACCGCGTCGAAGTTCTTGATCAGGTTGGGGCCCGGCAGCAGGCTCGGCGGCACCTGGGCCAGGTCGGCGTTGGACCGGCTGGCCGCGACGATCGTCCAGTAGAACGGGAACGCCGAGATCAGCAGGGCGAGGCCGAGGATGAGATAGGAGAGCCAGCCGCCCTTCATCGTCCGGCCCGCCCCACCGCCCCCCTTGCGGAAGCGGGGACGCTTTCCGGGCGGGTCCTGCGGCGGGCGGCCCTTCCCGGGCGCGGTCGGCGGTGCGGCGAGCGCGGTCATCGGCTGGCCTCCTTGCGTGCACGGTGGCGTACGAGCAGGGCGTTGGCCCCGACGAGCACCACGATCAGGACGAACATCACCCAGGCGATGGCCGCGGCCCGGCCCAGGTGGAAGAAGCCCCAGCCCTGCTCGTACATGTACAGGCCGAGGGTCTGGTACTGGTGCGAGATGCCGCCGGAGATCGACCCCTCGAACAGCAGCGGCTCACCGAAGAGCTGCGTCGCGCCGATCGTCGAGATGATCACCGTGAAGACGATCGTGGGGCGGAGTCCGGGCAGTGTCACGTGGATGAACTGGCGCCAGCGCGATGCCCCGTCCATCTCCGCCGCCTCGTACAGCTCGTGCGGGATCGACTGCATCCCCGCCAGGTAGATCAGCGCGTTGTACCCGGTCCACCGCCAGATCACGATGCTGGAGACCGCGATCTGCGAGGCGACCGTCCCCGTCTGCCAGTCCACCGGGTCGAAGCCGACGAGCCCGATCACGTAGTTGATCAGACCGAAGTCCCGGCCGAAGAGCTGTGCGAAGACGAGCGTGGCCGCGGCGACGGACGTCGCGTACGGGAGCAGGATCGCGGTCCTGATGAACGTCCGCCCGCGCAGCTTGTAGTTGAGCAGGTGGGCGAGGCCCAGTGCCATCGCCAGCTGCGGGACCGTCGACAGCACGCCGATGGTGAACGTGTTGCGCAGTGAGATCCAGAAGTACTCGTCGGTGAACAGCGCCGTGTAGTTGGCGATGCCCCGCCACTCCATCTCGCCGCTCGTCTGGAGCTCGACCCGGTAGAGCGAGACGAACGCCGTGTAGAGGAGCGGGAAGAGTCCGAAGGCCAGGAAGAGCGTGAAGAAGGGGGCGATGTAGGCGTACGGGGAGGCCTTGCGCCAGGTGCGCCGGAGGGCGGCGGCCCGGCCGTCGTCGGGGCCGGGCCCGGTTCCGGACGGGCGTGGCCCGGCCTTCGCGGTGGCGGTGAGGGACACGGTGCGGCCCTTCGGGATCGGGAGCGGACTGGTGGGGGAGCCAAGGGCACGGGGCCGGGGCCGGTCCATCCCCCGTGCGCGGGCGGACCGGCCCCCGGGAGGGAGGAGAAGGGAGGAGAAGGGAGGAGGAAGGAGGAGGAAGGAGGAGGAAGGAGGAGGAGGAAGGAGAAAGGAGGGAGGGAAGGAGTCGGGACAGCGGCGAGCGGCGTCAGCCGATCACGTTGGCCACGCCCTTCTTCGCCGTCTCCCACGCCTTGTCCGACGCCTTCCCCTTGCGCTCGACCTCGCTCAGCGCGTTCGTGATCTGCTGCATCACGTTCTGGTCGTGCACACCCAGCACCTGGACCGGGGACTCCTTGGCCGCGTCGCCGAAGATCTGGCCGATCGGGGCGCCCGAGAAGTACTCGTCCTCGGCGTCCGCGATCGTCTCGATGGCACCGGTCGAGGACGGGAAGTTGCCCTGCTTCTGGAAGACCTTCGCCTGCTGCTCGGGGGCGGTCAGCCACTCGATGAGTGCGTACGCCTCCTTCTTGTGCTTGGCCGCACGCGGGATGGAGAGGTACGAGCCGCCCCAGTTGCCCGCGCCGCCGGGCAGCTTGGCGATGTCCCACTTGCCCTGGCCGGCGTCGCCGGCCTGGCCCTTGACGTAGCCGAGCATCCAGGCCGGGCACGGGATCGTCGCGAACGAACCGGCCGCGAACGCCTGGTTCCACTGCGGGGACCACTGGTCGAGCTTGGCGCTCAGGCCCGCCTCGGCCGCCTCCACGGAGGTGTCCCAGGCCTCCTTGACCGCCGGGTTGCTGTCGTAGATCAGCTCGCCGGAGGCGTCGTAGTACCGCTCCTTCTCCTGGCCGATCATGATCCCGTAGAGCGAGCCGACGCTGTCCAGCCAGGCGCTCTTGGCGGGGGCCTTCTTCTTGTACTGCTTGCCCAGCTCCAGGTAGCCGTCCCACGTGGCCCACTTCTTCGCGAGCTCCTCGCGGTCCGTGGGCAGGCCGGCCTGCTTGAAGAGGTCGGTGCGATAGCACATGGCCTCGGGGCCGACGTCCGTGCCGAGGCCGAGGATCTTGCCGTCCTTCGTGGTCGCCGCCGACCACTTGGCCTCGGCGAACTCGTCCTTGAGCTTGTCGGCCCCGAACTCCTTCAGGTCCTGGAACTTGTCGGACTGCTGCTGGGTGACCGACGCGATGCGGCCCACCTCGACCCCTTGCACGTCCGCGAGACCGCCGCCGCCCGCGAGGCGGGTCTGGAGTGACTTCCAGTAGTCCGCCTCGTCCTGGGTGTCGCTCTGCTTGATCGTCACGTTCGGGTTGAGCTTCTGGTACTCCTCGTACAGGCCGGCCTCCTTGAAGCCGAAGGACCCGAAGAGGTCGACGGTGAGCGTGACCTTTCCGCCCGCGCTGTCGGAGGAGTCCGACGAGTCGCTGGATCCACAGGCGGCGAGGAGGGCCCCGGCGAGGACGACCGCGCCGAGGCGGGCGGTGGCTCTCTTGGCGGCTCGGGCGATGGGCATGGGAAGCCTCCCTTGGCTTCGGGGTGAACCGAGCGCCTTGAGAGCGCTCTCAGACCTGCGTCTGGAGCGTCCCCCACCGCCCTCGCCCCGTCAAGACTCGAACGCATAACAGCTTGGAGTTGCGCCCGTCGGACGCCCAACTGCCGTTCGTGTGCGTTCTCTTGACACTTACGTTTCAGGAGTTTTACGTTCCTTGGCACCTGAGAGCGCTCTCGAACGCGCTTCTCGCCCCCCATGATCGAGGTGCTGCTCGTGCGAACCTCCCTCCCCAGATTCGCCTCCAGACCCGCCGCGGCGACGCTCCTCGCCATCGCCGTGGCCGCTGTCGGCCTGGGACCCGCCGCTTCCCCCGCTGCCGCCGCCACCATCCCCGCCGGCTCCGGCAGCTATACCGACACCCGCCCCGCCGGTACCTCGGGCCCGACCACCAACACCGGCGCGCCCGTCACCCCGAAGGTCACCGCCGCCGCGCGGAACAAGCCGGTCCCGACCAACGACTGGTGGTCCTCGCTCGCCTTCCAGCGCTACGGCGACAACCCGTACAGCACCCCCATGTACGGCCACCCCCTCACCTACCAGGCGACCTCCGGCGGACTGGAGGTCGGCTACCCGACCACGCCCGCGGTCGTCGGGGACGGCCGGCAGTACGAGTACGCCCACAAGGCCGACCTGACCGTCGGCCTCAGCGGACTGAACTCACCCGACACCAAGGCCGACGCCTGGTCCGACTGGACGGTGACGCCCTACTGGGCCGACGGCTCCCGTACCTTCCGGGCCACCATCGGCCACGGCATGCCCTTCGTGTACGCCAAGGGCTCCGGCGGCGACGCCCGCGTCACCACCGCCTCCGCGCCGGCGGTCTTCTCGGACGACGGCAACGTCCTCGGCATCACCGTCGCCGGGCACCACTACGCCCTCTTCGCGCCGACCGGCAGCGACTGGAACGTCTCCGGCTCCACGATCACCGCGGGCCTGGGCTCCAAGGACTACTTCTCGCTCGCCGTGCTGCCCTCCACGGACGCGCTCGCGACCTACCGGAAGTACGCCTTCAGCTTCGTCACCGGCTCCCGGGTGGCCTGGCAGTCCACCGGCGGCGACGTGCGGGCGACCTACAGCCTGACGACCGAGGCCGAGGAGGGCACCGAGCGCGGCACGCTCCAGGCCCTCTACCGCCACCAGTGGCTGCACACCACCGACGCGCTGACCCCGTACACGTACGTATCGCCGCGCGGCACGATGAAGGTACGCGAGTCCGCCTCCTTCACCACCAGCCAGAAGAACAACGGCGTCGTGCCCGCGCTGCCCGCCTCCAGCGGCGTCGACAAGGCCCGGCTGACCGGCTATCTCAACGAGGTCGCGAACGCCGCCGACCCGTTCTCGGGGGCCTCGGACACCTACTGGACCGGCAAGGCGCTCGGCCGCCTCGCCCAGCTCGTGCCCGTCGCCGACCAGATCGGCGAGACCGCCACCCGCGACAAGCTCCTCGGCCTGATGAAGGGCCGGCTCCAGGAGTGGTTCACGGCGGGCGGGGCCGGTGAGTTCAGCTACGACAAGGACTGGAAGACCCTCACCGGCTACCCGGCCTCGTACGGCAGCGACACCGAGCTGAACGACCACCACTTCCACTACAGCTACTACGTCTACGCGGCGGCGATCATCGCCCAGTACGACCGGGCCTGGGCCGCCGACTCCGCCTGGGGCTCGATGGTCGAGCACCTGGTGCGCGACGCGGCCAACCCCAGCCGCACCGACTCCGCCTACCCCTTCCTGCGCGGCTTCGACGTGTACGCGGGCCACAGCTGGGCCTCCGGCCACCAGGGCTTCGCGGCGGGCAACAACCAGGAGTCCTCCTCCGAGTCCATCAACCTCAGCGCGGGACTCGTCCTCTGGGGTGCGGCCACCGGCGACACCTCCCTCCGCGACCTCGGCAGCTTCCTGCTGACGACCGAGTCGGAGGCGATCACCCAGTACTGGTTCGACGCCGACCAGCAGGTCTTCCCCGACTCCTTCGGCCACGACACGGTCGGCATGGTCTGGGGCAGCGGCGGCGCGTACTCGACCTGGTGGACCGCCAACCCGGAGGAGATCCACGGCATCAACGTCCTTCCGGTGACCGGTGGTTCACTCCACCTGGCCCGCGAGAAGGCCGCCGTCAAGCGGAACATCGCCGAGATGGAGCGTGAGAACGGCGGGCCCGCCCAGGAGTGGCGCGACCTGCTCTGGGAGTTCGAGGCGCTGTCCGATCCGGCGGCGGCGAAGGCCAAGTGGGACGGCGCTAACGGGAACTACGTGCCGGAGCAGGGTGAGTCCAAGGCCCACACCTACCACTGGATCAACACCCTCGACACGCTCGGCGCGCCCGACATGACGGTCAGTGGCGACCTGCCCACCTCCGCCGTCTTCACCAAGAACGGCACCCGCACCTACACCGCCCACAACCACGGGTCCAGCGCCCGCACGGTCACCTTCTCCGACGGCAAGACCCTCTCCGTACCGGCCCGTTCGACGGCCACCGGCACGGGAGCCGGCGGCGGAGACCCGGACCCGGACCCGCCCACCGGTAACACCTTCCGTCTCAAGTCCGGCGGCGTCCTCACCACCGACACCACCGGCCCGGCGGGCACGGACACCATCGCCTCGGCCGACGGCGTCAACCGGGACGGCACCCCGTACCGCCCGACCGTCTACGAGGTGAAGCAGGTCAACGGCAAGGTCGCCGCCGGGGCCGCCACCGCGTTCCGCCTCCGGGTGGACGCGGGCACCGAGGTCGGACTCGCTCCGCAGGTCCGGGTCAGCTACGACCTCACCGGCGACGGCACGTTCGACCAGGCCGAGACCTTCCGCTACTTCGCGACCGACCCGGTCGCGGGCTGGGAGGAGTACACGCACGCGGTCGGCGCGCGGACGACCACCGGGAGCCTGGGCGAACTCAGGAACGGCACGGTCCGCCTGGAGATCTGGAACGCGCTCGGCAACGGCACGTCCCAGGTGCAGACCGGCACGGACGCGGCGGTCCTGAAGATCCCGTACGAGTGACCCGCACCGGTCGATGACCGGAACGGGTGACGCATGACGCGGCGGGTCTCCGGCTCCTCGGGGCGGAGGCCCGCCGTACTCACGCGTTGCCGGGGCCGGGTGTCACGCCGAGGCCCGCCGCACCAGCGTGGTCGGGGTGATCACCGATTCGGGGACGTCGCCGCTGCCCGTACGGTCCCGGTCCAGCGCGCGCAGCAGCAGGCGGGCCATCAGCCGCCCCTGCCCCTCGATCTCCTGGCTGACGGTGGTCAGCGGCGGATCGGTCTGCTCGGCCACCGACTCCATGTCGTCGAACCCCACCAGCGCCACCTGCTCCGGCACGGGAATCCCGCGCTCGCGCAGCACCCGCAGCGCACCCGACGCCATCAGGTCGTTCGCCACGAACACGGCGTCCAGGCCGGGCCGCCGGTCCAGCAGCTCCGCCATCGCCCGCGCCCCGCTCTCCACGGTGAACGCGCCCTGGGCGACGAGGGCGGGGTCCACGTCCAGCAGGACGTCCCGGTAGCCGTCCAGACGGTCCATCGCCGACGTCTGGTCGGGCGGCCCGCCGATGTGTGCGATCCGCTCCCGCCCGAGGTCCTTCAGATACCGCACGGCCAGCCGCGCCCCGCCCCGGTTGTCCGCGTCCACATACGGAACGGCCTGGTCGCCCGGGTCGGCGGTCCAGCTGGGCCGCCCTCCGTACACCGCGGGGATCCCCGCCCGGCGGGTGATCGCGGGCACCGGGTCGTCGGTGTGCAGCGAGAACGCCAGCGCCCCGTCCACGTGTCCGCCGGACAGATACCGCGCGATCCGGTCGAAGTCGCCGGGACCCTCCACCAGGAGCAGGACGAGCTGGGTGTCGTGGGCGGTCAGCTCCTTGCTGATGCCCCGGATCTGCTGGGAGAAGAAGGGGTCCGAGAAGAACCGCGTCTCCGGCTCCGCGATGACGACGGCCACTGCCCCGGTCCGCCGGGTGACCAGCGTCCGCGCGGCGTGGTTCGGGATGTAGCCCAGCTCCTCGACGGCCTGGAGCACCTTGTCCACCAGCGGTTTGCGGACTCCGTCGCCCCCGTTGACGACCCGCGAGGCGGTGGCCCGGGAGACGCCCGCACGCGCCGCGACGGCTTCCAGGGTGGGCCGGGACCCGGGGGGCTGCTCGGGCAAGGCGGTCGCTCCTCGTCGACAGGGGCGGCGAAACGCGGGCTGGTGCGTGGGGGTGCGCAGGGGTGCGCGTCGCGCTGTGTGCGTGCTCGGTGTCGCCGCCGGATCGTCTACAGCCTAGCGCCGGGCGCCGACAGGGCTGAGAGCGCTTCCAGGGAGCGGTGGGGCCGGTGGTGGCGATGGAGCGGTTGCCGGAACTGCGCCTCTTCCGGGCCAACTGCGCGTTGGACACGCTGGGTATGCATGTCCATCACTCAGAGTGGAAGGTGTGCGGCATGGAAGCGATGGAGCGGCGCAGGGCGGCGGCGGACCGCGTACGGGCGGCGGAGCACGCCGTGGAGCAGCTGAAGGAAGGGCTTGCGGAGTTCGGAGTGAAGCTGCCGTCCCTGCGGATCGATCCGGTCTCGTGTGCGGGTGACGAACCGACGCCCCTGGTCGACCTGGGCCGCTGCAACATCGACACCGCGTTGCGGCTGTGCGAGATGCTGGCGGAGAAGGAGAGCGGTCATGACGGGTGAGGTATGTGAGCCGGGTACGCCCGAGCCGGGCGCGTTCGCGGTGGACGCGCGGGACGGGCGGGTCGGCCGGGTGACGGGCTGGTCCGGACCGAACGTGCGGCTGAGGCCGCCCGGCGGCGGGCCGGAGTGGGGCTGTCCGCCGGAGTCGGTGCGGCCGGCGTCACCGGGCGTGGTGCTGCGGGCCCGGGTGACGGAGATCAACAGGGAGGGGCAGCTGCCGCGCTGAGGCCGGGAGGGGTGCGGTCGGCACTCGTTACGCTGCTCCGATGGCCGGTGATGAGGGAATGCGGGCGGGAGCGCGGGCGGCGCGCCGTCTGGCGGAGCTGGGTGTGTGCGAGCTGGGGCCGGGCCTGGGCGATGCGGAGTTCGACCGGATCGAGGCGGAGTACGGCATCGTGTTCGCCGACGACCACCGGGGCTTCCTGGCGGCCGCGCTGCCGGTGGACCGGGCGGCACCGCCGGACGAGGACGAGGCCCCGCGGAATCCGTGGAACGACTGGCGGGACGGCGACCCGGCCCTGATCCGGCAGCGGCTGGAGGGGCCGGTGGACGGGCTGCTGTTCTCGGTGGAGCACGGCTGGTGGCTTCCCGGTGGCGGGTGGGGGCCGCGCCCGGCGGACCCGGTGGAGGCCGTCGCGGCGGCGCGGGCCGCACTCGCCTCCGTACCGAAGCTGATCCCGCTCTACTCGCACCGGTACCTGCCGGGGCCGGGTGTGGCGGCGTACGGCGGTCCGGTGCTGTCGGTGGCCGGCGCGGACACCATCCACTACGGGCGGAACCTGGCGGAGTGGGTGGAGCTGGAGTTCGTGGACCCGGACCCGGACCCGGAGGATGCGGGAGGCGCGGGGGAGGCGGTCGGGTGGCTGGAGCCGTCCACCGGTGACCGGGTGCCGTTCTGGTCGGACCTGGTGGTCTAACGGGCGTGCTCACGCGTGAGGCGGCGGGCCCTGCCCCTCCTCGGGGCCGGACCCGCCGCCGTTCGGGGGCGTACGCGGGGTCACATGATGCGGAACGGCAGGTAGTGCGCGGACAGTTGCTCGTGGTAGCCCGGGTCGTCGGCCTGCCGGTGGCGGTCGAACTCCGGGGAGTCCCTGACCTGTTCCTTGGTGAGGTCGACGTAGATCTTCCGGTCCGCGGCGTCGATGCGCTTCACCGTGCCCGCGGGCAGCAGGACGTCCTTGCCGAAGATCCAGACTCCGGTGTCGACGAGCAGATAGGCCGAGCCCACCTCGTCGGAGTGCTTGTCGACCTTTCCGATACTGCCGTCGGTCGCCTCGACCGAATAGCCGATCAGATCTGCGCCTGCGGTGTGGCCGCTCGACGGCTGATAGCCCCACAGGGAGTCGCTCATTGTGGCTCCTTTCACGAAAGTCGCCCAGGTCATTCTTGCGGCGGTTCATCGATGCGTTGTTGATGGGCCCGCTGAACGATATTTCCGCTGAACTTCGTGTGCCCGGGGAGAGGCGGACCATACCTCGCCCCCGTTGTCGTCGGTCAGGAGCGACTGCTGCTCAGAAGTGGCTACCAGCGATACCACCGGCCCCGTCGGCCACCGTTCGCGGCGGGGCGGACGAGAAAGCCTATGAGCCAGAGCGCCAGGACGATCACGGCTATCCACCAGAGAGACTTGACCGCGAAACCGACGCCGAAGAGAACCAGGGCGAGCAGAAGAACGAGAAGCAGGGGAACCATGATAATCAACCTCCGGAAATTCAGGTTCCCGCTGACGCATTGCCTACACGCGGAGGACGTCGGCAAATTTCTCTCCGTGCGGCAGGGGATCATTCGTGACCGGTGCCCGCCGCGCGTTCTTCCTGTGCGGGTCCCCCCCCGTTCGTGGGACGCTGGGAGGAGCGGCGGACAGCCGTGAAACCCCCGATCTAGCCTTCTCGGCAAGGCCACGGAAGAAGGGACCCGCGATGACCGCAGCGTTCGTCGAGAACGGCCAGGCTTCGGATGGGCGCGCGTGGGACTACCTCCTGCAGACATGGCGTGAACTGGACGTGCCCGAGGGGTGGCGCGCCGAGATCGACGAGGGGCAGATCGTCTTGGTACCACCGCCGCACGCGCACCACAACGGCATCGCCGAGGCGGTGCAGAGCCGCCTCTACAGGGGCCTTCCCGAAGGGCTGGGGATCTATCAGACCCTCGGCGTCCATGTGGCCCCGCTCGGCAAGCTGTACGTCCCCGATCTTGTGGTCATGCCGAAGGAATTGATCACCGGCGCCGATCCGGAGACCAGTGATCCGATGGACGCCTCGGAGGCCTTGCTCGTCGTCGAGATCACGTCGCGGGGGAACGCGCGGGAGGACCGCACCAAGAAGTACCGCGCGTATGCCCGCGCGGGCGTCCCGATGTACCTGCTGATCGACCGGTTCGACACCCGGGGGCCGATGGTCACGCTGTTCACGGAGCCGAACGAGGACGGCACGTACAAGCACACGGACGCGGTACCGTTCGGCAAGCCGCTGGCCGTACCGTCCCCGTTCGACGTACAGCTGACGACGGGGGAGTTCCCGGGGCCTGCCGCCTGAAGGACGTCCGCCGGCGGGCGGGTCACCACCTTGATGTTGAAGGTGTGGGACCCCACGCCGCCCGCGATCCCCATGAAGAGGAACGCGAAGTGTTGCTGGCCGCGCGCGGTGGTGATGCCGCCGATGCCGAGCTGGGAGGACGCCGGCCAGCCGAGGTCCGTAAGCAGCCGGCCGGTGGTGCGCTTGGCCTCGGCGTCGTCGCCGGAGAGGAAGACCGTGCCCGGCTCGGTGAGTTCGCCCGGGGCGGTCATCGTGGTCGAGTCCACGGTCTCACACTGACCCTGTTCATCGCGGTGCCGCTCTCCCTGGCGCTGGCCTGGCGCGCATCCCTGTACGTCACCGTCCTGCTGGCCCTCATCGCCCTCATCGGCACCGCCACCCTGGTCCGCGACCAGGCCGGCCGCGCCGCGGCCCGGTTCGACGCGCTCGGGGCGCTGCTGAGCACGTTCGGGGTCGCTGCCCTCGTCCACGGCTTCAGCCAGTCCGTGGAGATAGGCTGGGGAACTCCCCTCACGTCCCTCACCCTCACCCTCGGCATCGTCCTGCTTGCGGCCTTCGCCCGGCGGCAGTCGAGGGCGACAAGCCTGCTCCTGCCGCCCGACGCGGCCAGGAACCGCGACGGTTTCGGCGCGTTGCTCACCTTGTTCCTGACCGGGCTCGCCCTGGCGGCCGTGGCGCCGTTCCTCGGTGGATTCCTCAGCTCCGTCGGCCCGCTGCCGTCCCTTGCCGCCTTCCTGTTGATGACGGGTTCGTTCCTCATCGGCTCCTTGGCCGTCTCCGCCCGGCTGCTGCCCCGCATCGGGCCCAGGGCTCTGCTGGTGCCGGGTCTCCTGGTCGCGGCGGTCGGGGTGCTGCTCATCCTGCTGGCCGAGGACTCCGTCTCCGGCGCCTTCCCCAACATGATCTGTCTCAGCCTCGGCCTGGGCATGGCCGGCACGGTGCTCTACTCGACCGTCGCGGACGGCAGCGCCGCGCCGGGCCCCGGAGGGCGGTCCGGCCTCGTCGTGGTGAACCAGCACGTGGGCAGTGAGCTCGGAATCGCACTGCTCTACGGGGCGACGGCGGCGTCCCACCTGGCCGGCGACCACCCCGTACTCGTCTACGGGGCGGCCGGGGCCCTGGCGGTCGCGGCGCTGCTGGGCGGGCTGCTGATCAAGGGCCCGGCGAGGAGTGGCACCCCCGCCGAGCCCTGGGCGGCCCCGACCCTGCCGGGCTAGGAGGTCAGACCCCCGCAGGCGTCTTCGCCGGGGAGCCCGGGTCCGTGCCGGGGCCTTCGGGGCCGCCCGTCGATGCCGCGTCCGGTGCCGGGTGCGGGCCGCCGGTGGCGGCGACGGTGGACGGGGCCGGTTCCTGGGAGACGTTGAACTCGGCCAGCAGGTCCTTGCCGAAGCCGAAGAAGTACGTCGCGACGAACCCGGCGACGTAGCCGACGAGCAGACCGCCCGCGTAGACCGCGATCGTCGAGCCCAGGCCGTGGTTGCCGTCCAGGAGGGGGAACAGGGCCCAGCCGGACGGGCCGATGGCCGTCGAACCGACCGTGTCGCCGAGCTGGTTGAACAGGCCGACGAAGCCGCCGCCGAACGCGCCGCCGACGCACGCCGTGATGAACGGGCGGCCGAGCGGGAGCGACACTCCGTAGATCAGGGGTTCGCCGACGCCCAGCAGGCCCGCCGGGAGGGCGGACTTGATGGTGCGGCGGATCGACTCGTTGCGGGGGAGGCGGAAGTAGACGGCCATGGCCGCGCCCACCTGGCCCGCACCGGCCATCGCCAGGATCGGGAGCAGGACCGTGTAGCCCTGCTGCTCGATGAGCGTGGTGTGGATCGGGATCAGCGCCTGGTGCAGGCCCAGCATCACCAGGGGGAGGAACAGGCCGCCCAGGACGAAGCCCGCGCCCGCGCCGCCGTTGGACAGCAGCCAGTCGGCGAACGTACCGATCGCGGATGACACCTCACCGGCCACGTACATCAGTCCGAAGATCGTCACCAGGCCGGAGACCAGCACCGTCAGGGTCGGGGTGACCAGGACGTCCAGCGCCTCCGGAACCCACCGGCGGCACCACTTCTCCACGTACACCGCGAGGACCGCCGCGCACAGCGCACCGAGCACACCGCCCTGGCCGGGGGAGAGGGGCTGGCCGAAGGCGTCGATGTTCGCGACGCCCGGGAAGACGATGATCGCCGCCACCGCACCGCCCAGGATCGGTGTACCGCCGAACTCCTTCGCCGTGTTGTATCCCACGAACACCGCGATCAGCGCCATGAAACCGGACGCCATCGCCGCCAGCGCGGGCGTCACGGCGGGCAGCCACTCCAGGTTCACCAGCAGGCCGTTGAGGCCCGCGATGATTCCGCAGCCGATGAGCGCCGGGATCAGCGGTACGAAGATGTTGGCGATCTTGCGTAGGAAGAGCTTGAACGGGGTGGCGTTCTTCGCCTTCTGCCGCGCCTTGATCGCCGCGCCCTGCGTCGCCAGCTCCTCGGAGGAGAGGGCGGTGGCGTTCCCCGGGGCCGGGGCCGGTGCGGCCTCGCGGGCCTCCTCGACCAGCTGCTCGAACTCCGGCGTGACCCGGGCGACCGTGCCCGGACCCAGCACGATCTGGTACGTGTCGTCCTCGACGACGCCCATCACGGCGGGCAGGGCCTTCAACGCCTCGTCGTCGACGAGGGACCGGTCGTGCAGCCCGAGGCGGAGCCGGGTCATGCAGTGGGCGATGGAGGCGACGTTCGCCCCGCCGCCGACGAGCGGCAGGATCGCGGCGGCGGTGGCGCGGTTCTTGTCTTCAGTGGCCATGGTGCTCGGTGCCTTGCTGTGCGGGGGGTGGGGTGGGCGCCCGGGTGGGTCAGGTGGTGCGGACCGCTGCGAGGGCGGAGCGGAGGTGCCCGTCGGACTCGGTCAGGAGCCGGGTGGCGGTGGCACCGTCGACTCCGCCGAGGATGGCGAGGATCGCGTTCTTGACCTCGCCGTCGGTGGCGGCGAGCGCGGCCTCGATCTCGGCGTCGGACGCGCCGGTGGCCAGGGAGACGATGTGCCGGGAGCGGGCGCGCAGCTTCTCGTTGGAAGCGCGGACGTCGACCATGAGATTCCCGTACGTCTTGCCGAGCCGGACCATCGTGATCGTCGAGATCATGTTGAGGACCAGCTTCTGCGCCGTGCCCGCCTTCAGCCGGGTCGAGCCGGTGAGCAGCTCGGGGCCGGTGACGATCTCCAGGCCGTGTTCCGCCGCTGCGGCGAGCGCCGAGTCCCCGTTGCAGGAGAGCCCGATGGTCAGGGCGCCCTGCGCGCGGGCGTGCTCGACCGCGCCGATCGCGTACGGCGTGCGGCCGGAGGCGGAGATGCCGACCACCGTGTCGTCGGCGCCCAGCTTCAGCGCGTCCAGGTCGGCGGCGGCCAGTTCCTTGCTGTCCTCCGCGCCCTCGACGGCCGTGACCATGGCGGAGGGGCCGCCCGCGATCAGGCCGATGACCTCGGACGGGTCGGTGTTGAAGGTGGGCGGGCACTCACTGGCGTCCAGCACCCCGAGGCGGCCCGCGGTGCCCGCGCCCGCGTAGATCAGCCGGCCGCCGCGGGCCATGCGCTCGGCGGTGGCGTCGATGGCCGCGGCGATCTGCGGCAGCCGCTCGGCGACGGCGGCCGGGACGGTGGTGTCCTCGCCGTTCATGATCCGGGCGATCTCCTGGGTGGCCAGCCGGTCGATCTCGGCCAGCTCGGGGCGGAAGGCCTCGGTGGTGAGGGTGGCCAGCTGGGCGCGGAGTTCGCCGTAGGTCTGGGAGGAGCCGGGGGCGCCGGTGGAGCCGGTGGAGTCGGTAGTGCTGTCGGTGTTCGCGTCGGTGGTGGAGGTCATGGGGTGCGGCTCTGCTTTCTCGGTCTCGTACGCGTACGGGTGGTGCACGGCCCGCTACGGGGCGGTCAGCGGGTGCGGGGGTCGTGGCGGTGGGCGAGCGCCTCGTAGGAGGCGGCCAGGGCGGGTGCGGCGGTCTCGTACGTCCGCTGCGCGACGCCTATGAACAGGCAGTCCACGACGAGCAGCTGGCTCGTGCGGCTCGACATGGCGGCGGGGCGCAGCTCGCTCTCGCGCGCGGTGGACGTGGTCAGCACATGGTCCGCGTACTGCGATACGGGCCCGTCGGGCCGTCCGGTGATCGCGATCGTCGTCGCCCCGCGGTCGAAGGCGACCCGCAGTGGCTCGATGACGTCGCCGGTGGAGCCGGAGTGCGTGATCGCGATCGCCACGTCGCCGCTGCGCAGCTGCACGGCGTTGGTCACCGCGAGGTGCGGGTCCATGTGGGCGTGGGCGATGAGGCCGATGCGAAGCAGCTTCTGCGCGAGGTCCTGGCCGACGAGGGAGGACGCCCCGACGCCGTAGACGTCGATGCGGCGGGCGGTCGAGGCGGCGGCGACGGCGGCCCCCAGCTGTACGGTGTCGAGCCCGGCTGCGGTGTCGGCGAGGGTCTGCTGCTCGTCGTGGGCGAGCTTGGCGACCACGTCGGCGATCGGGTCGTCCACCGCGATGTCGGCGGTGACGGCGGGGGCCCGGCCGGACTCCTGGTGCGCGGCGAGGCCGGCCAGTGCGAGGCGCAGGTCCCGGTAGCCCGGGTAGCCGAGGAGGCGCGAGGTGCGGACGACGGTGGCTTCACTGGTGCCGGTGAGCTCGGCGAGACCGGTGACGGTGAGGGCGGCGCAGCCGGCCGGGTCGCTCGCCACGGCTTCGGCGACCAGCTGCATCGAACGGGTCATGGAGGGGGCGAGGGTCCGGACCTTGGCGGCGAGGGCCGCGGGAGCCGGCGGGGATTCGCCGCTGAAAACTTCCTTCACGTCTCGGGTCACATCTGAAAGATATTTTCAACCAGGGTGTCCGTCAACCCCCCTTTGGTCCCTGCCTCTGGCGGCCTCCGAGAGATCGCCCCCTCGTACGGGCGCACAATGGGGGCATGGAGTTGAACACCCTGGAGCAGTCCCTGCACACCGCCCGCGCGCTCGTGATGGCCGATCTGGCGGCGGGCGATGTCGCCGAGGCGGACGTCGTCTCGCTGGTCGAGGACGCGGTGACCCACCGGCGGTGGTGGGTGGAGCAGTGGCCCGAGGGCGCGGAGTTCGTGGCCGGACTGGTCGCCCAGGACGTGCAGGACGCGCTGCTGGAGCGGTACGGGCGGTGGCCGCTGTGCCCCGTCTGCACCGAGGAGGAGCCACACGCGCTGGACGTGGAGCCGGAGCTCGGTCCCGACCCGCACTGGGTGTGCACCAAAGCGGCCGTGGCGGTGGCGCCGGTGGGGGCGCTGGGCGGGGCGCTGCGGCGGTGACGGTCTATATCGACCCGCCCACCTGGCCCGGACACGGCCGCCTCTGGTCGCACCTGGTCAGCGACGTGTCGTTCGAGGAGCTGCACGCCTTCGCCGCCGCGATCGGCTGCCCGCCGCGCGCCTTCGAGCGCGATCACTACGACGTGCCGGAGGCGCACTACGCGGACGCCGTACGGGCCGGAGCGCGGGAGATCGGCTCGAAGGAGCTGGTCCGGCGCCTCACGGCCGCGGGGCTCCGGAGGCCGAAGGGCCGGCCGGCGCCGGGGCGTTGACGGGGCGGTGGGGTGGATGCGGATCGGGGCCGGGACACGGAACAGCCCGGCCGACCGCTCTCGCCGGTCCTCGACGCCGTGTTCCTCGACGCCGTGTACGGGCCGGCCGCCCCGGCGGCCGAGCGCTGAGGCGGCTTGTGCCCTGTGTCCTGAGTCCTGAGGTTGCGGCCCGGACAGAGAGTTACGCGGGGGAGGGGCCCTGCGTCCCCGCCGCGCGGCCGGCCGTCCCGGCCCGCTCGGCGACGGGCACCCGCCCCTGCGGGCCGGTGTCCGCCGCACGCCCCGTTCCGGCCCCCGTGCTCTTCGCGATCAGCCGCGAGCGCGACCCGCCGCCCCCGCCGCCGCGCTGGAGGTGCAGCGCCACCCCCACCGCCGCCAGGGCCAGGGCCGTCATGGCCGCGCCCGCCCAGGCCGTGGACGCGAAGCCGAAGTCCAGGTCGATCACCGTGCCGCCGAGCCACGGGCCGCTCGTGTTGCCCAGGTTGAACGCCGCCGTCGTGGTGGCTCCGGCCAGCGTCGGGGCGGCCCCGGCCACGTTGAACATCCGGGCGTTCAGAGCGGGGGCCGTGAAGAAGGCGGACAGACCCAGCAGGAACGCCAGCGCGACGACCGCGATCTGGCTGGACGCGAACAGGGCCAGTGCTACCAGGAACACCGTCGACGCCGTGATGCCGCTCAGCAGCACCCCGAAGAGGTGGGCGTCCGCGACCCGGCCGCCGATCACCGTACCGATGAGCGCGCCCGCCCCGAACAGGCCGAGGATCCACGGCACCCAGCCCGAGTCGAGGCCCGCCACGTCCGTGAGCAGCGGCGCCAGGTAGCTGAACGAGCAGAACACCCCGCCCGCCGCGAGCGCGGTGATCACGATGGCCAGCCAGACCTGCCGGTCCCGGTAGATCGCCAGCTCCCGCTTCAGCTCGGGCTTCCTCTCGGGCAGCGGGATGTGCGGGATGCGTGTGGCGACGCCGACCAGGGCCACCGCGGAGGCCGCGCCGACCGCCCAGAAAGCCGAACGCCAGCCGAGGTGCTCGCCGAGGAAGGCCCCCAGCGGCACGCCCAGCACGTTCGCGACGGACAGGCCGCCGATCATCACGGCCATCGCCCGTGCCCGCGCGTTCACCGGGACCATCGCGATGGCCACGGCCGCGCCGACCGCCCAGAAGCCCGCACAGGCGAATGCGCTCACCACCCGGGAGACGAAGAGGATCTCGTACGTCGGGGCCAGCGCACCGGCGATCTGGCCGAGGCCGAACACCGAGATCAGCACGATCAGCGTGGTGCGGCGCGGCAGTCGGAGCGTGGCGACGGCCAGCAGCGGAGCGCCGACCACCATGCCGATCGCGAACGCGGATATGAGGAGGCCGGCCTGCGGGATCGACACGTTCATGTCGTCGGCGATCGGCGGGAGCAGGCCCGACAGCATGAACTCGCTGGTGCCGAGTGCGAAGACCGAGAGGCCGAGAATGTATACGGCCAGCGGCATGGGAGCGCGGCGGGAGGGAGAGTCGGGCATGACTCCTCCCAACGCCGGGGAACGCCTCGGCATTCCCCGCCGCCGGGGAGGAACACGCCCGTTACGACGCCTTCGCATGGACCGGCGGCGGGGAGGAGCACGCCCGTTACGACGTCCCCGTCACACGGGAAGGGCGTGCAGCTTCTTGCCGTGCAGGGCGAAGACGCGCTTGCCGTCGGTGGCGATCAGCCATGCGTGGTAGTCGCCGGACTTGTCGTTGAACGTCCAGCGCAGGGCGCCGGTCTTGGCGTCGAAGGCGTGGACGCCGCCCTTCTTGTCGAGGTCGGTGGCTCCGTAGAGGGTGCCGCCCACCGTGACGAACTGCCGCGGCACCTGCGCGCCCGCGTCCTTGAGGGCCGTTGACTGCCAGACCTTCTTGCCGGTCGCCGGGTCGATCGCCCACAGCGACCGGCCGCTGTCCGCGATGTAGAGCACGTCCCCCAGGAGGGTCGGCTCCCGGAAGGAGGTGAACCGCTCGGTCTCCACGGACCACTTCTCGGACCCGTCGGACAGCGCGAACGCCTGGAGCCGCTGCCCCTGCGGGACGATCACCAGGTCCTGGTGGACGGCGAAGGGGCCGTAGCTCGTCTTCGTCGTCTTGTGCGTCCACACCTGCCGGCCGGTGGCGGTGTCGCGGACCGTGAGGTTCTTCTTGAAGTCGGTGTAGACGAGGTAACGGCCCTGCACGACGGCGTGCACACCGTTCTGCTGGGTGCCGAGGTCGCGCTGTTCCTTCCAGACGACCTTGCCCGTGCTGCTGTTCAGCGCGGCGATCACGTTGGTGCGGGACGAGTGGTCGGCCTCCAGGATCTCGGCGATGACGTACACCTGCTCCGCGTCCACCGCGATCGGCCGTGGCTGCCGGTACTCCTTGCCCAGGTGGCTGCGCCAGGCCTCCTTGCCGGACCCCGGTACGTAGCCGATGACGTTGCCGTCGTACTTGCCGCTGGCCAGATACAGGGTGCCGTCGCCCAGCAGCAACGGCGCACCGGGCACCGCGCCGCCCGGCAGCGACCACCGCTCCTTGCCGGTCGCGCCGTCGAGGGCGGCCAGCGGATCGCCGCTCGCGATCACCACGCCGTCCGCGGCCAGCAGCTCGTCGTTGTCCCCGTAGGTCTGCGCCGACGTCGTCCTCGTCCACAGCGGCTCGGGGGCCCGGCCGTCCTCGGGCGCCTTGCCGTCCTCGGGAGAAGCGCTGCGCGGCGGCGGTGTGCTGCTTTCGCCGCCGGTCGCGAGCTCGTCCTCGCAGCCGGTCAGCCCGGCCCCGAGCGCCGCCATGGTGAGACCGCCCCCGGCCAGACGCAGTATTCGCCGCCGGGAAGATCTGCCGACCGTCGTGCCGTATCCCTTGGACATTTCGCCTTACCCTCGTGGAGTCGTATGAGCGGAAAGATGAACGGGCTGCCCTTGCGGAGCATGTGCATCTGCGATGCGAGACGTTAGCCGCCGCTGGGCGTCCCCGGTCCGGCCAGGATTCGACCGGGACGACACCGTGAACGAACCGGAACATTTACCGGGTCGGCCGGGCCTGAGGTCAGCCGGAGCCGACCGGACAGTCGGCTGGAGCTGGAGCTGGAGCTGGAGCCGGAACCAGAACGGAGCCGGACAGTCAGCCGGAGCCGGGCCCGGACGACGTCAGCAGCTCCAGCTCCGTCGTCAGGTTGTGCCGGGCACGCGTCTCCCACTCCGCCGCACCGTACGGGGTCCGGAACAGCCGGGGCAGGTCCAGGAGTTGCCGCAGTACCGCCGCCCGGCCCTCCCGGAACGCCTCGTCCGGGACGAAGCCGTACTCCTCCCGGACCTGGGCCGCGTACGCCCCGTACTCCTGCGGGCCGCCCGCCAGGATCGCGAGGTCGGCGTCGCACAGCACCTCGCCGTTGCGGTCGCCGTCCGCCGGATCGTGCGTGACGGTGAGGCGGACCAGCCGGGCGACCTCCGCCACCGTCGTCTGCGGCACCCCCGCCTCGGGCAGCGCGCGTTCGGCGAGGGCGGCGCTGCGCTCCTCGTTCTCCGTCCGGTCGGGCCGGTACACCGCGTCGTGGAACCAGGCGGCGAGGCGAACCGCGTGCACGTCGTCGGCGTGGCTGGCCAGCCTGTCGATGCCGTCCAGGACGGTGACCAGGTGGGCGGTCGTGTGATACCGGCGCTGCGGCTCGGCCCAGCGGGCGAGGAGATTCGCGGCGTACGGCAGTGGATCGGGTCCTGGACCGCCGGCGCGGGCGGCGACGAGCGTGGCCCGCCAGCGGTCGTGGAGGGCGGCGTCGAGAGGAGCGGCGTCTCGGGAAGCGGCTTCGTGCGGGCGGGGGCTGTCCGTCATGGGACGACTCTAGGATGTGGGAGCGGCGCCCATCCGCCCCCCCGGACCGCCCCTTGTCGCCCCGCTGAACTGCCATTACCGTGCGCCCGTGATGATGGATCTCAACGCGGACCTCGGCGAGGGCTTCGGCAACTGGACCCTGACCGACGACGACGCGCTCCTCGCCTGTGTCACCAGCGCCAACGTGGCCTGCGGCTTCCACGCGGGCGACGCCTCCGTGATGCGGCGGGTCTGTGACGCGGCGGCGGCCGGCGGGGTACGGATCGGGGCGCAGGTCTCCTACCGGGACCTGGCCGGGTTCGGGCGCCGGTCGATGGACGTGCCGCCCGCCGAGCTGACCGCCGAGATCGCCTACCAGATAGGCGCGCTGCGGGTCTTCGCGGAGGCCGCCGGGTCCACCGTCTCGTACGTCAAGCCGCACGGCGCGCTCTACAACCGGGCCGTCTGGGACGACGGCCAGGCCGCCGCCGTCGTCGCGGGCGTACTGCTCGCGGGCGGCCGCCCGGCCGTGCTCGGGCTGCCCGGGTCCCGGCTGCTCGCCCACGCGGCCGCCGCCGGACTGCCCGCCGTTCAGGAGGCCTTCGCCGACCGCGCGTACACCCCGCGGGGCACCCTCGTCCCGCGCGGCGAACCGGGTGCGGTGGTGCACGAACCGGACGACGTCGTACGCCGGAGCGTCGGCATGGCCGTCGAGCGGGCGGTGACCGGTGCGGACGGCAGCCGGATACCCGTCTCGGCGCGCTCGCTCTGCGTCCACGGGGACACCCCGGGCGCGGCGGCCCTCGCGCGCCGGGTGCGGGCCGCGCTGGAGGAAGCGGGCGTCGTGGTGCGGGCGTTCGTGTGAACGCCCGCGGCGACGGCCCCGGCCCCGCGCCGGTACGCGTCCTTCCGGGACGGGTACGCGTCCTTCCCGCCGGGCCGCACGCGCTGCTCGTCGAGCTGGCCGACGGTGAGCACGCCGAGGCCTTCCACGCCGAACTGCTCCGTCGCCGCGAGCGCGGTGAACTGCCCGCCGTGACCGAGATCGTTCCGGCCGCCCGTACCGTCCTGCTCGACGGGATCGCGGAGCGCGCGCCCGGGGCCCGGGACCGCTTCGCCCGCGACCTCGCCGCATGGCGGGTGGAGCCGCCGCGGTGCGAGGGCCGCGACGCGGTGGAGATCCCCGTCGTCTACGACGGCCCCGACCTCGACGAGGTCGCCGCGCTCTGGGGCGTCCCGGCCGGGGAGGTGGCCGCCCTGCACTCCCGTACCGCGTTCCGGGTGGCGTTCTGCGGGTTCGCCCCCGGGTTCGGCTACCTCACCGGGCTGCCCGAGCCGTTGCACGTGCCCCGGCACCCGACCCCGCGTACCCGGGTCCCGGCCGGGGCGGTGGCTCTCGCCGGGCCCTACACCGGGGTGTACCCGCGCCCCTCGCCCGGCGGCTGGCGGATCGTCGGGCGGATGCCGGACCCGGGAGCCCTGTGGGACCCGGCCCGGGAACCGGCGGCGCTGCTCGCGCCGGGGACGTCCGTCAGGTTCCTGGCGGTGGGGGTGGACGGCCAGGCGGTGCCGAGGCCCCGGGCGGGCAGGCCGGAGACGGACACTCCCCGGGCGGGCGCATGACGCCGCCCGCCGGCTCCCGCCTGCGCGTCGTCCGGGCCGGGGCGCTGACCACCGTGCAGGACGCGG